>CAYLSN010000093.1:0-8561 GCA_964386015.1 uncultured Rhizobiaceae bacterium
GCGGCATGGCTCGGAAATCCATCAAGGAAAAGCAGAACGAAACCGACGTCGACCTTGAACTCGAAGCGGCGCTCGATGCCGAGCTCGACCTCGCGGGGGAGGAAACGGGCGAGCTGGACATCGAGATGTCCCCCGACGACCTCGACCCGTCCATGCACGAGCTGGAGGCGCAGATCTCCAGGGCCGCCGAGGAGATCGCGCAGGAGACCCGGTCTGCCGGCGAGGCAGGAAGCACCGAGGTGAAGCCCGCAACCGCTACCCCCGCGGCGGACCCGAAGCCCGCGGCTGCGGCCCGGCGGGCTGCGCCGGAAATGCCCGAGGCCAGGAGGAAGCCGGCTGAGCGCGGCTGGGACGAGAAGGAGCTGAAGCGTCCCGGTGCGGCGCCGGCGCAGCAGCGCAGCTGGCCCGACGAGCAGGCCCGTGCACCCCGTGCCGCTGCCGCCGCCCCGGCCACGGACAGGAGCGCAGCCGCCCCGCGCCCGAAGGCGCCGGAACCCGCAAGACCCGAAGCGAAGGCCCCTGAGCGGCCCGCCGAAGCCGCGCCGGTCAATCTGCGCCCGGTCGAGACGGTACAGCCTTCCCGCCGCGGCCTCGCCCCGGCCAATGACGATCGCCGCAAGGACTATCGCAGCCTGCTGCAGTCCATGAACCGGCGCGCCCCGCGCACCATATTGTGGCTCACGACGCTGGTGTCCGCCGCCTGGATCGTCGGCGGCATGGTCATCGGCCATGGCATGTACGGCGCCGATCTGTGGCGTCCGGCTACGCTGGCCGAGATCCTCACCGAGCCGCAGGGGCTGATGCTCGCCCTCGGAATCCTGCTGCCGGTCGTCCTGTTCTGGTCTTTCGCCGTCATGGTGCGGCGGGCGCAGGAGATGCGGCTCGCGGCACAGTCGATGACCGAGATCGCCTTCCGCCTGGCGGAACCGGAGAACCTCGCCGCCGACCGCCTGATCACGGTCGGCCAGGCGGTGCGGCGCGAAGTAAACGCAATGGGCGAAGGCATCGAGCGCACCCTGGCGCGCGCCGTCGAGCTCGAGGCGCTTGTCCATTCCGAGGTCAACCTGCTCGAGCGCGCCTACAGCGAGAACGAGAGCCGCATCCGCAGCCTCGTCAACGAGCTCGGCAACGAGCGTGACATGGTCGTCAGCCATGCCGAGCGCCTGCGCGCATCGATCACCGGCGCGCATGAGCAGCTCAAGGAAGAGCTGGCCGCCGCCAGCGGCATCATCCGCCAGAACGTGCTGAATGCCTCCGAACTGCTGACCAACACGCTGACGGAATCCGGCGCCGAGCTGATTGCCAGGTTCAACGAGAGCGGCAACCAGATCTACCATTCCATCGATCACCGCATGGACGACGTGGTGGCGCGGCTGTCGACTTCGGGCGAGGCCTTCGCCAGCCTGCTGGATTCGCGCATTTCGACACTGACCAAGCGGACGGACGAAGTCACGTCCGGCCTGTCGCGGATCCTCGACGAGCGCACTACCAGCATGGTGTCGCTCCTCGGCAGCGCCACCCGGGCGATGACGTCGGAATTCGACACTCGCCTCGGCGAGATCGAGAACACGCTGACGAACCGCGGCAATGCGCTGATCAGCGAGTTCCAGACCCGGGTCGAGGCGCTCGACACCGGTTCGGAGAAGCTCAACGCGGCGCTCGAGCTGCGCGCCCGCCAGATCAATGAATCGCTGCTGGAGCGCACGCGCGAGATCGCCGCGACCTTCAGCGGCGGCAAGGAAGAGATCGCCCGCGTCATCGCCTCCGGCAAGACGGCGATCACCGACCAGATGTCGTCGCTGGTCACGTCGGCCCGCAGCGAGATCGAGGCCGGTTCCGCCAGGTTCGCCGAAGTGCTGTCGGAAGCGCGCGGCTCCGTGTCGCAGATGCTGCAATCCGACGTCGACGAGCTCGAAGCGCGGCTGGCCCAGTTCACGGCCAGGCTCGCCGAACAGCGCGGCCAGATTTCGGGCGTATTCGATACGGACATCCAGAAGCTCGAGGCGCGCGCCGCCGAATTCGCCCGCACGCTGGTGGACAGCCGCACGGCGCTCACCCAGACCATCGAGTCCGATCTTGCCGCGCTCGAGGCACGCGCCACCAGCTTCTCGCAGGCGCTTGCCAGCAGCCGCGGCGAGATCTCCGACGCGCTGGCGGCCGACCTCGAGATGCTCAAGGCCAAGGCCGACGAGTTCGCCGCCCGCCTGATGGAGAACCGGCGCAACGTCTCCGGCATCATCGAATCCGACCTGGCGAAGCTGGCCGACAGCCGCCAGGCCATCGACGCCGCGGTGCAGGAGCAGCTCAACGCCATCGCGCGCCGCGCCGAAGAGGTGCATTCCGCCATCGCCCGCGACACTGCGCGGATCGAAAGCACCTTCGAACATCAGAAGGAAGCCGTCGGCGAGCGTGCCGCGGCCATCCAGGCGGCGCTGGCCTCGGGCATCGAGAATATCCGCAAGACGCTGGAAGGCAGCGCGGTCACGGTCGCCACCTCCCTGCGCGACAAGGTCATCGAAGTCAGCCACACGCTGTCGGAAGCCGCCGACAAGGCGTTCGCCGATGTCGACCAGCGCTTCGCCGCGCGTTCCGAGCAGTCGGCCAGCCTCATCTCCGCCCGCGCCGGCGAGCTGCTGAAAGTGTTCGACCAGGCCGACCAGTCGCTCATCGCCCGCACGCATCAGAGCTCGGCCGAGCTTGCCGCGCGCCACGAGGTGGTGGCCAAGGCGCTGGAGGCGATCGAGAGCCGCCTGAAGCAGAGCGCCGAGATCGTTTCCGAGCGGGTCAGCGAGGGCCTGTCCCAGGCCGAGATCCGTCTGCTCGACGGCGCCGAGCGCGCCAGCCAGCGCATCGGCAGCCAGGTCACCGAGACCGAGGACAAGCTGGTTTCCCGCGCCGAGGCGATCGTGCAGTCCTTTGCCGCGCTCGACAACCAGATCCTGCTCCGCGC
The DNA here is from genome assembly GCA_964386015.1 of uncultured Rhizobiaceae bacterium. GTDB lineage: Bacteria > Pseudomonadota > Alphaproteobacteria > Rhizobiales > Rhizobiaceae > CAYLGY01. Next base: position 2,951 of record CAYLSN010000093.1, read on the forward strand.
CAGAGAGGCCAGCCAGACCATCGAGGAGCGCACGCGCGAACTCAACGACACGCTGCTCAGCCGTTCGATGGAGCTGGCCCGCATCATCGACGAGAGCGCCAAGCCGCTGGTCGAGCGCTTCATCGAAAGCGGCAGCGACCTGCAGCTCGACATTGCCGAGATCGCCGACCAGACGGCCGAGAAGCTGCGCGCCCAGAATGCGCTGCTGCTCGACGCCATTGCCAGCCAGGCGCGGGAAACCATCACCGCCGTCTCCGACGCCGAGCACAGGCTCGCGAACGGCGCCGCCGAGGCGGCGAAGCACATCAGCTCGCATCTTTCCACCAGCGAGGAGAATCTCTTCAGCCGCGCCCAGGCCATTGCCGCGGCCTTCGAGACCCTCAACTCCCGCATCGCCGAGCGCGCCACCGAGGCGGCCGGATCGATCGACCAGCGCACGCGCGAACTCAACGAAATGCTGGCGGGCCGCACCGGCGAGCTCAACCGCATCTTCGAGGAGACCGCCAAGCCGCTCATCGAGCGCATTGCCGAAAGCGGCATCGACCTGCAGCGCGGCATCGCGCTTGCCACGGATGAAGCCGCGCGCAAGCTGCGCGAGCAGAATTCCGTCGTGATCGGCGCCATCCTGCAGCGCACCGAAGAGACTCTCGACGCGCTGCGGCAGGCCGAGACGCGCCTCGCCGAAGGGACGGAGGAAATCAGCGGCAAGCTGGAGACCCAGAACCTCACCCTCATCGGCCGGCTGGCCGATCGGGTCGAGGAGGCGCTTGCTTCCCTCTCCGAGGCGCAGAAGCGCCTGTCGACCGGCGCCGACGAGGTCAGCGCCCGCCTTGGCGAACAGAACGCCGCGCTGCTTTCGGCGCTGTCCGCCCGGGTCGACGAGGCACTCGACGGCATCAGCCAGGCACAGCTCCGGCTTGCCGACGGCGCCAGCGAGGCCAGCAGGCAGTTCGGCGAACAGAATGCCGCCCTGCTCGGCGAGCTGTCGGGCCGCATCGAGGAGGCGCTGCAGCAGATCAGCGAGGCCGAAGCACGTCTTGCCGATGGGGCCAGCGAAGTCGGCACCCGGCTCGGCGAACAGAACGCCGCATTGCTCGGCGCCCTGTCGAGCCGGGTCGAGGAGGCGCTGGAAGCCATTGCCGCGGCGCAGGCCCGCCTGGCCGACGGCGCCGGCGAGGCTACACAGCAGCTCGAACGCCAGAATGCCGCGCTGATTTCGGCACTGGCATCGCGCGTCGAGCATGCCCTGCAGGCTGTCGCGGAGGCCGAGGCCCGCCTCGCCAATTCGACGAAGCAGGCTTCCGAAGCGATGCAGACCCAGAATTCCGCCCTGCTCGAGGCGCTTGCCGCCCGCACGGAGGAAGCCATGCAGGCGATGGCGGAAGCGGAGAGGCGGCTTGCCGAGGGCGCCGAGAACGTGACGCAGCGCCTGCAGGTGCAGAATTCGTCCCTCATCAATTCGCTGGCAAGCCGGGTCGAGGAAGCGATCTCGGCTCTGGCGGAAGCGGAAGGCAAGCTGGCGGAGGGAACCGAACTCGTGTCGGAGAAGCTTCGCCAGCAGAATGCTGCGCTGGTCGAGGCCATTGCCCGCCGGACCGACGAGACATTGGCTGCGGTCGGCCATGCCAGCAACAGCCTGTCCCAGAATGTCGCCGACCTGCTCGACCGGCTCTCGACTTCCAACCGGCGCCTTGGCGAGCTCATCGAATCGGCGGCCAGCAATCTCGGCGACGTCGACAGCCGTCTTGCCAAAGCGACCGAGGAATTCGTGCGCGGTACCGGCGACGCCGCGGAGAAATTCGACAATTCGGCCAGGATCCTCGAAACGAATACCGGGTCCCTGGAGAAGCTCTCGAGCCATACGCTCGACCGCATCACCAGCATTGCCGAGCGTTTCGAGGAGCATGGCAAGGTGCTGCAGAGCGCTTCCGATCTTCTGAGCGCCGCCCAGTCCAATCTTTCGGCCAATCTGGACGAACGGCAGGAGGCGCTGAGCCGCCTGGTCGAGGGACTCGTGCGCAAATCGGAGGAAGTCGAGCGCGTGATGAAGTCCTTCGAGACGCTGGTCGGCCAGGCGGCGGACAGCGCCCAGGGACGCACCCGCCAGGCTGCCGAGCAGATGCGGCAGGCGCTGGCCGAGGTGGTCGAAGCCGCGACCGAGCGCTTTGCCGGTGCCACGGAGGAGGTGCGCGAGACGGCGGCCAGAATCCGCGCCGAGCTGGAGGCCACCCGCTCGGACATCAAGAAGGGCGTGTTCGACCTGCCGGAGGAGGCAAAGCAGTCGACGCATGCCATGCGCCGCGCCATTGCCGACCAGATCAGCGCCCTCAAGGAGCTGGGCGACATCGTCTCCCGCTCCGGCCGCAGCTTCGACCTCGGCGGCCACGGCAAGCTTGTGCCCGAACGCGCTGCCGCAACGGCGACCGCCGTGGCGCAGAGGCCCGCCCCGCTGAAGCCGGAACCGGCGCCGCAGGGCGGAGGCTGGGTGCAGAACCTGCTCCGCCGTGCCTCGCAGGAGGAACGGCAGGACATGCACGAGGTCCATGAGGAAGCGCCGGTGACCGTGGCGCCCGAACCGGCGCCCCGTGCCGCCGCGCGCGAGGCGAAGGGCGCCGAAGGCCTCGGTACGCTGTCCGTCGATATCGCCAAGGCCGTCAATACCAAGGTGATCGGCGAGGTGTGGCAGCGCCGTCTTGCCGGCGAAACCGGTGTCTTCACCCGCGACCTCTACACGGCGAAGGGTCAGCAGACCTTCGACGAGATCAGCCGCCGCTACCGTGCGGACGAGAGCTTCCGCGCCGCGGTGGACCGCTATTGCGGGGATTTCGAGAAGCTGCTGAAGGGTATCGAAGGCAATGATGCCGACCACAGCATGGCCCGGACCTACCTGACCTCGGACACGGGCAAGGTCTACACCATGCTGGCCCATGCCGCCGGCCGGCTCGGCTGATCCCCTCCGGCTGACGTAGCCGACCCATTTCCCTCCCCGCCCTAGCGGCGGGGAGCCCGCGCCGCGGCGGTTGTTCCGAACCGCATCCTGGCGGGCCAGCCGGCTGACGGCGAGGCTGATCTACATTGCCCTGAGCGCCCAGGGCACCAGTTCGGAGGCAATCTCGGCAAACGCCCGGTCCAGCGCGTCTGCGAAGCGGTGGTTTCCGGCTCCGGATACCGGTGCGCTGGCCGTAAAGACCTTGCTCGCCCGCACGACGCCGTTGCGATCGTCGAGCACCTTCACCGCCAGTTCGACATGTGCGGTCTCCCCCTGCCCGACCCGGATTTCGAACGCGCGAATCTCCGTGACGATCTGGTAGTCCACCGCAAGCCCCTGGCCGGGCAGGCCGACACCGCCAAGCCGGCCGGAGGACTGGAACGCCTCGGCAAGCCTGGACTGCACGATCTTCGGCAGCCGGTCCGACCATTGCGCCCCCGCCAGATATTGCAGCGAGGTGGCGGAGCTGCGGATGACGATGTTCTCGCTGTCCAGCGGCTTCAGCGCCGCCGGTTCGGCGATCAGCACCTGCCGCCGGCCCAGCTTGCGCCCCGCCGCGGGGACATCGGGACTGGTCAGTTCGAACGTGTCGAGCGGGCCGGGTCCCATGCCCGGCAGCGCGGCGCATCCCGAAATCAGCACCGCCAGCCCCAGAACGATCCCTTGCGTGCGGAACCTCATCATTCCGTACCTCTCGATCCTGCTTTCCCGGTCAACGCCGTGCCCGCCCGTCATAGCGGCGCACGTCGCCCTCGCCTCCGCTCAGAATGCGCTGCGGATTGCGCTCGAAATCCGTAACCGCCTGTTCGATGCGGGAAATGGACCGGCGCGCATCACGGACCAGCGCCTCGATGTCGCGCAGGCCCGGCCCGGTGAACCGTGCCAGCCCGTCGGTAATGGTCCCGACCCGCGCATTCAGCGTCTCCGCCACCTTGCGGAACGATTCCAGCGTCGACCGGGCCTCGCTCATCAGCCCCTGGCTGTCCGGAGAGCCGAGAAACCCGTCGAGGCTGGCGAGGACCTGGTCGATCCGGGCCGACGCCTTGTTCAGCCGGTCGGACATTTCGTTGACATTGCTGATGATCGTGTCGATCTCGTCGGCCCTGGCGCCGAACTTCGACGTCACGCGCCCGACATCGGCCGCAACCGCTCGCGCCGTCTCGCTCGCTTCGCCGATATTGGCAAGGGTGGTGCGGACCAGCTCGGGATCTATGCCGGCGAGGATGTCGTCCACCCGCTCCACCGTCGAGCCGGCGCGTCCCGACAGATCCGCGAGATTCTTCGAGACCTCCTCGATATTGCCCATGATCTCGCCAAGATGGTCGGCGGAGCGGTCCACCTTTTCCGTGAAGCGCTCGACGCTGGCGATGATCTCGTCGACCCGCTCCCCGTCGACCGCCTCGATCAGCTTGCGGGCGGCATCCAAGGTCGCCCCCAGCTGTCCGGAAACCCCGTCCAGGGTCTCCGCCAGCCTGCCGGCGCTGCGGAGGAAATTGTCGATCTGGTCGGCATTGCCCGCGAGCGCGGTGGTGAACTGCTCGACATTGCGCATGGTCTGCGCCAGCGGCTGGCGCGCATCCTGAACGAAGCCCTGCAGTTCCTCCAGGATGATATCCGCCCGCTGCAGGAAGGTCGTCGCCGATTCGAGAATATTCGTCACCACGGACGGCTCCGCGACAATCTCCGGTATGGTGTCGTTCTGCTCGGCCAGGCGGAAGATGCTTTCTTCGTTCGGATTGCCGCCGATGATTTCGATATTTGCCGTTCCTGTCAGGCCGACAATGCCGATGGACGCCCGGGTCGAGCGCGTGATCGGCGTGAGGGGATCGACATGCGTGTCCGCGATGGCCACGTCCGGATTGGAGACGTCGATATAGACCCGGCGGACATCGCCGACCTTGACGCCGTTGAAGAGCACGGCGCTGCCACGCCCGAGGCCGGCGGCGGAGCCCGGAATGCGGACGCGCAGCAGGACGCTTTGCGACGACTCCCCGACACGTGCCGTCCAGTAGACGAACCCGAAGCCCGCCAGGATCGCGACCAGCGTGAAGATGCCGACAAGGACGTAATTTGCTCTGGTTTCCATCTCGATTCCGTCCTCGCGCTCAGACGCCGATAGCGGACAGGTCGATCCGCCGCGCGCGCTTGCCGCGGAAATATTCCTGGACCCAGGGGTCGTCGAACTCCAGCAATTCCCTTACCGTTCCCGTAATCAGGACGCGTTTCCTTCCCAGAACGGCGATGCGGTCGCACGCCGTGAACAGGCTGTCGAGATCATGCGTCACCATGTAGACCGTCAGTCCCATCGTGTCGCGCAGTTTCACCACCAGCTCGTCGAATTCGGCGGCGCCGATCGGATCGAGGCCCGAAGTCGGCTCGTCGAGGAATACCAGCTCCGGATCCAGCGCCAGGGCGCGCGCCAGCGCGGCACGCTTGATCATGCCGCCCGACAGTTCCGACGGAAACTTGCGGGCGGAATCGGGAGCCAGACCGACGAGCTCGATCTTGAGCATGGCCAGCTCGTCCATGAGCCTTGCGGGAAGATCCAGATATTCGCGCATCGGCACCTGGATGTTCTCCAGCACCGTCATGGCGGAACACAGTGCGCCATGCTGGAACAGC
>CAYLSN010000094.1:0-8524 GCA_964386015.1 uncultured Rhizobiaceae bacterium
GGTGCAGACCTTGCCCTATCTGCTGCTGATGCGGCTGGCCAGCTACCGGACCGCGGATGCGGCGGGACTGGCGCTGATCCTGGCCGTGCTCGCGCTCCTGCTCATGTGGGTCGCCTCGCGCAGGAGTGAAGCGGCATGAGCGGCGCCGAGGTCAGATTCGACGATGTGCGGTTCTCCTACGCGGGAGACGAGGAATTCCATTTCGACTTCGCGGTCGGGTCCGGAAAGGTTGTCGCCATCATGGGCGCCAGCGGCTCCGGCAAGTCGACGCTGCTGCATCTGGCCGCCGGGTTCGAGACGCCGCAATCCGGACGGATCCTGATCGGGGGCAGCAACGTGACCCTGCTGCCGCCGCAGGCGAGGCCGGTAACCATGGTGTTCCAGGACAATAATCTGTTCGGCCATCTCGACATCGCGGCCAATGTCGGGCTCGGCCTGTCTCCCTCGCTGCGGCTGGGGGCCGACGACCGGCGCCGGGTCGCGGAAGCACTGGCCGCCACGGGCCTGGCAGGCAAGGAGCGCCGTCTGCCGCGCGAACTGTCGGGTGGCGAACGCCAGCGTGTCGCCCTGGCCCGGGCGCTGGTGCGCGACCGTCCGGTGCTGCTGATGGATGAGCCGTTCGCGTCGCTCGACGAGGCGCTGCGCCACGAGATGCAGGGGCTGGTGCGCGAGCTGCATGCCAGGCTCGGCATGACGATTCTGCTGGTCAGCCATCATCCGGATGACGCCGAGAGACTTGCCGATGAAGTGTTCGTGCTGGAAGGCCGCCGCATCGCCAGGCGCATGCCCGCAGCCGGCCCCGCCACCACCGCGACCCGGACGGGGGATACAGGCGGCACATAAAAACAACACCGGGCGATTATTGTGCTGCTCCACATTTATACCCAAATTAAGCCTCGGTCGTGGTAACAGGAAGGCACACGATCGACAGAAGATTCCAGATGCCGAACACAACCGAGACAAGGCCCGCAGCCGCCAACCCGATGACGCGACAACGGTCCCTCCGCCGCGGAGCGGTCGCGCTCGCCCTGTTCCTGCCGGCCTGTCAGCTGGCGACGCCGTCGGTGAACGAGCAGGCCTTCCAGCCGTCGCGGGATCCGGTCACCGTCGATCACGTCGCCCGCAACGACCGGCTGGTGGCGATTGCGGCGGCGCAGCATCCCCGCATCCTGGCGACCTATGGCGGCGAGTATTCGGACCCGAAGCTGGAGCGGATGGTCGCGCGGGTGGTCGGAGATCTGTCGCTGGGCTACCCGAACACGGACCAGAGCTACCGGATCACCATTCTCGATTCGGCCAATATCAATGCCTTCGCCCTTCCTGGCGGCTATCTCTACGTGACCCGCGGACTGCTTGCGCTTGCCAATGATTCGGCGGAGCTGGCGGCGGTGATCGCGCATGAGATGGGGCACGTGACCGCCAATCACGGCATCGAGCGCCAGCGCAAGGAGGCCGAGGAGGAGCTGGCGACCAAGGTCGTCGCCGAAATCCTCGGCAATGATCTGGCGGTACGCCGTGAACTGGTGCGCGGCAAGTTGCGGCTGGCGCAGTTCTCGCGGCAGCAGGAGCTGGAGGCGGATGCGATCAGTATCCGCGAGCTTGCCAATGCCGGCTTCGACCCCTATGCCGCCTCGCGCTTCCTCAAGTCCATGGCGGCCTATTCCGAATTTCGCAGCGCCGGCGCCGGCAATGGCGGCAATGCCGCACTCGATTTCCTGGCATCGCATCCGGCGGCGCCGCGACGGATCGAGCTGGCCGAATCCCATGCCCGGAACTATGTCTCCGCCGCAGGCGGCAAGCGCGACCGCGACGCTTTCCTGGCGGGCATTGACGGCATGATGTTCGGCGATCCCCCGAGCGAGGGGATCGTGCGCGGATCGACCTTCATCCATCCGCAGCTCGGCATCAGGTTCGACGTTCCACCCGGTTTCCTGATCGACAATTCCTCGACGGCGGTGACGGCGGCCGGACCCGGAGATGTGGCGGTCCGGTTCGATGCCGTCATCCTGTCCGGACAGGATACGCCGGTGGACTATCTGCGCAGCGGCTGGGTGGTCGGTCTCGACGAAACCACGGTCGAGACGCTGGAGATCAACGGCATGAAGGCCGCGCGCGCCGAGGCGAGGGCGGATGGCTGGCGGTTCGACGTGACCGTGATCCAGTCCGGCAATCATGTCTATCGCCTGCTGACGGCGGCGCCGCTCAGCAACTCCCGGCTTGTGCCGATCGCGCGCGGCGTCACCGGCAGCTTCCGCCGTCTCACCGAAGCGGAGCGGCGCGACGTCCGGCCCTTGCGCATCCGCATCGTCCAGGTGCGTCCGGGCGATACGGTCGGCAGCCTCGCCGCCCGCATGCAGGGCACGGATCGCAAGCTGGAACTGTTCCGCCTGCTCAATGCGTTGCCCGTCGGCGCCACTCTCTCGGCCGGTGAGAAGGTCAAGATCGTGATGGAGTGACGCAGCCCGCCGGCGGTATGCGGGGTCGGGTCGACCGAGACCTGCCGGGAAGCGGACCGGCGGGTAGTATGGCCGTAGGGCGGCATGAACGGGCGCGGGCTACGGCCGGCGCGTGACAAGCTTCGTGTAGTGGCCCATTTTCCTGCCCGGCCGGGATTCGGCCTTGCCGTAGAGATGCAGGACGGTATCGGGAAGCGTTGCGATCTGCGGGGCCTCCTGGATTTCGTCGCCGATGAGGTTGTGCATCTCGCAATCGCTGTGGCGCGACGTGCTGGCGAGCGGCAGCCCGGCAATGGCCCGGATGTGCTGCTCGAATTGCGAGGCAGCGCAGGCCGCTTCGGTCCAGTGGCCGGAATTATGCACACGCGGCGCCATTTCATTGGCCAGGACCCTGCCGTCGGCGAGCAGGAAGAATTCGACGCAGAGCACGCCGACATAGTCGAGCGAATTGGCGAGGCGGACGATGTGTTCGCGCGCCATCGCTTCCGATTCGCGCGGGATCCCGGCGGGAACCGTGGAGACCGACAGTATGCCGTTCCGGTGCAGGTTGAGGGACGGGTCGTAGGTTCGCACCTCGCCGCTGCTGCCGCGGACGGCCACGATCGAGAACTCGCATTCGAAGCGGACGAACTCCTCCAGGATCAACGGCACCGAGCCCAGCGCCGCATGAGCGCCGGCGGCGGCCTCGGCGTCGACTCCCTCGAACCGCCGCTGCCCCTTGCCGTCATATCCCAGCCGCCGGGTCTTCAGGACGCCGCTGCCGGAAAAGGCGGCGAGCGCTTCCGCAAGACCCTGGTCATGATCGACCTGCCGGAATCCGGCGGTTGGAATGCCGATGCGGTTGAGGTGCTGCTTCTCGACAAGCCGGTCCTGCGCCACTTCGAGCGCCCGGGGCCCAGGCAGGACCGGAACTTCCGCCGCAAGCCGTCTCGCTGCCTCGACCGGCACATTCTCGAATTCGTAGGTGACAACGTCGCAGCAGCGGGCGAACTCGGCGAGCGCCGACGGATCGTCATAGGCCGCGACGATCTGGCGGTTGGAGACCTGCGCGGCCGGACAGTCGGCGCCCGGTTCCAGAACGATTGTCCGGTAGGAAAGGCGCGCCGCCGCCATCGCCAGCATGCGCCCGAGCTGGCCGCCGCCGAGAATGCCGATGGTCGCATTCGGGGGCAGGGCCGTCATTGCGCCCTTTCCGGATACAGGGCGACCTTCTCGGTCTGGCTCGCACGCCAGGAGTCCAGCCTTTGCGCGACCGTGGCGTCGGAAAGCGCGAGTATGGAGGCTGCCATGAGGGCGGCGTTGACGGCGCCGGACCGGCCGATGGCAAGCGTCCCGACCGGGACACCCGCCGGCATCTGCACGATGGAGAGAAGCGAGTCCTGGCCGGACAGCGCCTTCGACTCGATCGGGACGCCCAGCACAGGCAATGGCGTCAGCGCCGCGGTCATCCCGGGCAGATGCGCCGCTCCGCCGGCCCCGGCAATGATGACCTTGTATCCGGCGGCGCGGGCGCCGCGGGCGAATTCATACAGCCGCTCGGGGGTGCGATGGGCGGAAACGATCCGCGCCTCATGGGAAATGCCGAGAGCCTCCAGCGTCTCCGCGGCATGGATCATGGTCGACCAGTCGGACTGGCTGCCCATGATGATGGCGACATCGACCGAACCCATTCCGGGCAGTCCCTCCGGGAATCACGCGATGATGTCGGGAATAATGCGATCCTCCGTCGCCTGCAACCGGTCCTTGAGCTGCAGTTTCTTTTTCTTCAGCCGCTGGATCTGAAGCGGGTCGCATCCGGTGGCGATCATTGCATTGATGGCCGCGTCCAGATCGGCGTGTTCCTGCTTCAGCCGTGCGAACTCGAGTCGAAGTTCGGCCTGGTCCTGTTCCGACAATTCGGGGTTCATGGCATCTTTGACACACAAAATATCAATGCCCGGCGCAGCTGCCTCGGTTTGCCTCTCCGCGTCGGTTCCTGCGTGAAATATACCCCGGAAATCGGCTCCAGCCAATTCGACATGGAACAATTCTGGTGGCAGAATGTCATTGTAGCGTCACGCACGGGCGGACGGGCGAACGTTACCCAGTCGACTAAGGCGAAGGGGGCCGAAGATGTCGCAGAGCAGAATCGAGCAGCTTCAGAAAAAACACGGAGAGCTTGAGCGCCAAATTCATGAGGAATTGAAACATCCTTCCGCGGATGATCTCAAGATCGCCGAGATGAAGCGGCAGAAACTGCAGATCAAGGACGAAATCATGCAATTACAGACGCGTCAGCTCCACTGACGCTGCAGTGCCGGACCCAGGGTCCGGCGCCTATTTCCGGAAGAGCGCTTCAGCAGCCGACTTGCTGCTGTCCTTGCGTCGGCGCTCCGCTTCGAGCCGTTCGATTTCCGCCCGAAGCGCTGCGATCCTCGCGTCGATCTCGTCCACGGACAGAAGGGCGAGATCCTGGCCGATCTGGTGTGAAACAGGCCGCGGGGCGGCATCGTCATCGCTCGTGTGCATTCCTGCTGTCATCCTTTGCCTTGCGCACGATCCATCCTACATTGCGCCGGACTTCGGACCAACAGGCGGTCGAGTCCTGGCCGGGGCGAATCGAGTTGACGAAACGTGGAGCGACGATGAACCAGAGCAACTGGATGACGGCGGTGGCGATCTCGAAGCCGGGCGGCCCGCTGGCGCTAAAACCTGAAATGCGGCCGATCCCCGAGGCTGGTCCAGGCGAAATCCTCATTCGCGTGCGCGCCGCCGGGATCAACCGGCCCGACGTGCTGCAGCGTATGGGCGCCTACCCGCCGCCGCCGGGAGCCTCCGACCTGCCTGGCCTCGAAGTCTCTGGCGAAGTGGCCGCCATCGGCCCGCAAACGCCGCGCTGGCGAATCGGCGACCGGGTCGTGGCGCTGACGCCGGGCGGGGGATATGCCGAATATGTCACTGTGCATGGCAGCAATGTCCTGCCCCTGCCGCATGGCTTCACCTTCACCGAAGGCGCGGCCCTGCCGGAGACCTTCTTCACCGTCTGGCACAATGTCTTCCAGCGCGGCGGGCTGAAGGCCGGCGAGACCCTGCTCGTCCATGGCGGCTCCTCCGGGATCGGCACGACCGCAATCCAGCTTGCCAAGGCTTTCGGCGCGACGGTCGTCACCACTGCCGGCTCGCCGGAGAAGTGCGAGGCTTGCGCAAGGCTCGGGGCGGATCGCGTCGTCAATTATCGCGAGGAGGATTTCGTCGCCGCCACGCGGGAGGCGACCGGCGGCGCCGGCGCCAATGTGATTCTCGACATGGTCGGAGGCAGCTATATCGAACGCAACTACGAGGCGGCCGCCGCGGACGGCCGCATCCTGCAGATCGCCTTTCTCGGCGGCGCCAAGGCGGAGGTGAACTTCACGCGGCTGATGCTGAAGCGGCTGGTGCATACCGGCTCGACGCTGCGGCCCCAGCCGGTGGAGGTGAAGGCGAGCATTGCGAGGGAGCTTGAGGAACAGGTGTGGCCGCTGCTCGCCGACCGGCGCATTGCGCCGGTGATGGACATGATCTTCCCGCTCAAGGATGCCTGGCGTGCGCATGAGCGCATGGAGGAAGGCAATCATATCGGCAAGATCGTGCTCGACGTTGTTTAGAGCATGATCCCAAAAAAGTGGCTCCCACTTTTTGGAAAAGATCATGCTCAAACAGGAATGCATGATCCCAAAAAAGTGGCTCCCACTTTTTGGAAAAGATCATGCTCAAACAGAATGCATGATCCCGAGCAGGAGGTCCGCGCCAGCGTAGCGCGGCCTGCCATTCCGATGCAGGGGGCATCAATCTCCGATCGCAACTCCCTCGCGGCGCGGATCGGCACCGCCCGTGAGGCCGTCCGCGCTGATCGACACCACATGCAGGCCGGAATTCAGCTCCACCGGCGCGACCTCGTATCCCAGCGCCGCCAGATCGTCGGCCAGCTCCTCCGCTGCCGTGCCCTTTTCCAGATCGTAGCGTCCGAACCGGTTGGTCAGGTGCGGGAGGGACACCGCCTGCTGCGGGTCCATCTGCCAGTCGATCAGGGCGATGATGGTCCTGGCGACATAGGGAATGATGTTGGAGCCGCCGGGGGAGCCGAGGGCATAGACCGGCTTGCCGTCCCTGCGGATGATGGTCGGCGACATGGAGGAACGGGGCCGCTTGCCCGGCTCGACCCGGTTGGCGACGAGTTCTCCCTGCTCGCGCGGCAGGAAGGAGAAGTCGGTGAGCTGGTTGTTGAGCAGGAAGCCGGCGGCCATCTGCATCGAGCCGAAGGCGTTCTCGATCGAAGTGGTCAGCGAGGCGACATTGCCCATGCGGTCGACAACGACGAAATGCGACGTCGAATCCCTTTCGAAGCTGATGCCTTCCAGCCGAAGCTCCGCCCGGTCCCAGGGCGGGTCGCCGGCGGCGACCTCCTCCGGCGCCAGCGCCGTATCCCTGCGCAACAACTGCGATCGCGCCGCCAGGTACTGGCGCTGAAGCAGGCCCTTGGGCATGCGGACGAAGTCCGGGTCGGCGACAAACTTGCCGCGATCGGCAAAAGCGAGGCGGGTGGCATCGCCGATGATGCGCCACGATACCGGATCGTCGGGCCCGAGCGCGGCGAGATCGAACGGCTCGACCATGCCGAGGATCTGGCCGATGGCGATGGCGCCGGAAGAGGGCGGCCCCATCCCGCACACTTCATGCTCGCGATAGGGGACGCACACCGCCTCGCGCAACACCGCCCTGTAGGAGGCGAGATCCGACGTGGTGAGCTGCCCCGGATTGGCGGCATGCAGGGTGACCGCGTCGAAAATGGCGTCCGCCGCCGCGCCCGTGTAGAATTCGTCCGGACCTCCCTGGGCCAGGGACCGCAGGGTCTCGGCATAGTCATGATTGCGAAGCACCTGACCGGCCGGATGAGGCTGGCCTGACGCATCGAAGAAATACATCCGTGTGCCGGTCTCCGCCAGCAGACGGTCGCGATAGGCCTCGATCATGCCGGCAAGGCGCGGCGAAACCTCGAAGCCGTTCTCGGCAAGTTCGATGGCGTCGTCGAACAGCCTTTCCCACGGCAGCCGGCCGGAACGCTCATGAATCACCTGCAGGAGCCGCACGATGCCGGGCACGCCGACGGAGCGACCGCCGACCACCGCGTCGAAGAATTCGAGCGGCTTGCCGCTCTCGTCGAGGAACAGCTCCGGCTTCGCCGCCGCCGGGGCGGTCTCGCGCCCGTCAATGGGAAGGATCTCGCCGGTCTCGCCGTCATGCCAGACCAGGAAGCCGCCGCCGCCGAGGCCGGAGGATAGCGGCTCGACCAGCCCGAGCGTCGCCTGCACCGCCACCAGCGCGTCGGCGGCGCTGCCCCCCGCCTCGAGGATCTTCAGTCCGGCGGCGGCAGCCAGCGGATGGGCGGCGGCGATCATGTGGCTGCGGGCGTGCGCCGGCGGCGCGGACTCTGTCGGGCGCAGGCCGATCTGGGGCTCCGGCGCGATCAGGTCCGTCGCTTCCTGGGCGAATGCCATTGTCGCCACGCTCACCAGGCAGGCTGCCACGGCGAGCCTGCCCGAAGTCTTGAGGAAAATACTTGCCTTCATCGTGTGCCGGCCTCCTCCACCGGCCCGAAAATGTCCCTGAAGGACCGGATCAATGCAAGATCGAGATCGGCCATCTCCACCGGCAGGCCGAGATCGACGAGGCTGGTGACCCCGTAGCCGCTGATCCCGCACGGAACGATTCCAGCGTAGTGAGATAGATCAGGCTCCACATTGATGGCAATTCCGTGAAAGCTCACCCAGCGGCGCAACCGGATCCCGATCGCGGCGATCTTGTCTTCGGCGGGGCTTCCGTCCGCAAGCGGCGGCTTTTCCGGCCGCACCACCCAGACGCCGACCCGGCCTTCGCGCCGCTCGCCGCGCACGTTGAAGGCGGCGAGCGCCGAGATGATCCACTCTTCCAGCGCCGCAACGAATGCGCGCACATCCTGCCGCCGCCGCTTCAGGTCGAGCATGACATAGGCCACGCGCTGGCCCGGCCCGTGATAGGTGTATTCGCCGCCCCTGCCGGTCGGATGAACCGGG
>CAYLSN010000095.1:0-2067 GCA_964386015.1 uncultured Rhizobiaceae bacterium
TGGCGCAGCATTTTCCGCCGCTGGCCGAATGCCGCGCGGGTCACTGCCTCCAGCCGTGTCAGCGAGCAGGGCAGGGGGTCACGGCGCGGCCGGAGCTGCACCACCGAGGAAGTCACCTTGGGCGGGGGCGTGAAGGCCTGCGGCGGCAGGTCGAAGAGGATGCGCGATTCGGCGCGCCATCCGGCCAGGACCGCGAGACGCCCGTAGGAGGAACTGCCCGGCGCGGCGACGATACGCTCGGCGACCTCGCGCTGGAACATCAGCGTCGCCGATTCCCAGAAGGGCGGCCACTCGGGCGCCGCCAGCCAGCGCACCAGCAGTTCGGTGCCGATATTGTAGGGCAGGTTGGCGACGATCCGGACCTTTGCTTCGCCCGCCATCAGTCCGGCGAAGTCGCAGGCGAGCGCGTCGCCCTCGATCAGCCGCAGCTGGCCGGGCCATCGCGCTGCCACTTCCGCGAGCGCGGCGATGCAGCGCGAATCCTGCTCGATGGCGACAAGCTTCGCGGCGCCGGCGGAGAGCAGCGCCCGGGTCAGTCCGCCCGGTCCGGGGCCGATCTCCAGCACGGTCACGCCGGCGAGGTCGCCGGCGGCGCGGGCGATCCGGGCGGTGAGATTGAGATCCAGCAGAAAATTCTGTCCCAGCGACTTGCGCGCGGCAATTCCGTGGCGCGCGATCACCTCGCGCAGCGGCGGCAAGCCGTCGCCGCTCATCCGGTTTCCCGCGGCGCGGTGCGGGCGGCGAGCCGGATGGCCGCGATCAGGCTGGAGGGATCGGCTGCGCCCGTGCCGGCAAGGTCGAAGGCAGTGCCGTGATCGGGCGAGGTGCGCAGGAAGGGCAGGCCGAGCGTCACATTGACCGTGCGGGCGAAATCCAGCGTCTTCACCGGGATCAGCGCCTGGTCGTGATACATGCACAGCGCGACGTCATAGCGCTGGCGCGCCGTCTCATGGAACATGGTGTCGGCCGGAAGCGGGCCGAGAACGTCGATGCCGCCGGCGCGGAGCTCCTCGATCGCCGGGGCGATGATCGTCTGTTCCTCGTCGCCGAACGCGCCCTTTTCGCCCGCATGCGGGTTGAGGCCGGCAATTGCGAGGCGCGGCCGGGCAATGCCGAAACGGTCGCGAAGGTCGCGGGCGACAATGGTCCCGGTGCGCACGATCCTTTCCGCCGACAGCAGGCGCGGCACTTCCGCCAGCGCGACATGCACCGTGACCGGTACGGTGCGCAGCAGCGGTCCGGCCAGCATCATGACCGGGAAGACCGGCCGCCCGGTGTGGCGCCCGGCAAGGTGCGCCAGATATTCGGTGTGCCCGGGATGGGCGAAACCGGCTTCATGCAGCGCGATCTTGGCGATGGGCAGCGTGACTACCGCGGCGGCACGACCGGCCTGGCAATCGGCCACGGCGCGGTCGATCGATTCGATGATGCCGGCGGCATTGTCCGGCACCGGACGGCCCGGCGTGTCGGCAAGCCTGTTGCGCAGCGCCACCACCGGAAATGCGCCGGCGAACTGCTCCGAGGCCCCGGCAGGGTCGGTCTCGGCAACGGGAATGTCCAGCCCGAGCGAACGGATGCGCGCATGCACGAGTGCGGGATCCGCCAGGAGATAGAAGGGCGCCAGCCCTTCCTCGTCGCGGCGCAGCCAGGCCGCGAGGGCGATCTCGATGCCGATGCCGCCCGGATCGCCGCAGCTCATGGCAAGAGGCAGGCGCATGCTCAGCGCTCGATGATGCGCGCCTTCTGCTTCAGCTCGGCCATATATTCCTCGTTGACCTTCTCCGCCGCCTTGTCGCCGGTCTGCTCGCTCTGGAACACGAGTTGAGCGACGCGATCGTCCGAGACCTCGCGCGTACTGCAGATGCCGATGAATTCGACGCCGCGGTCGGTTTCGCGCACGCGGGTCGCCTGGCCGGACTTGGTCTCCTTGATGAGCTTTTCCCAGTCCGGCGGCAATTGCGGCTCGAGGACGCGGCCAAGATCGCGCACCGTCACGTCGAGGAGACCGCGGGCGAATTCGCGCGTCGACCCGCAGTCCTGGAAGCGGTTGTGCAGCGCCTCGGCCTC
>CAYLSN010000095.1:2077-8506 GCA_964386015.1 uncultured Rhizobiaceae bacterium
TCGCGCTTGCGCGCCGCCAGCTTCTTGCCCCGTTCCGCCTGGGGAACGACAAAGATCACCTGCTGCAGCATGTATTCGGTCGCGACCGGCTTCTGGCCGCCCTGCTGCAGCATGCGCTGCACGACATCGGTCTCGCTCAACCGTCCCGTGGCGCGATAGCGCGCCTGGAGCGCCTGGCCCCAGCCGATCTGCACGCGGATGAATTCCTTGAAATGTCTCGCCGTCACCCCTGCCTGCGCCAGCACCTGTTCGAGCTGTTGCGTCGACATGCGGTTCGAGCGGGCGAAATTGGCGAATGCATCCTCCACCGCCCGGTCCGGAACGTTGATTCCCAGACGGCGCATCTCGACGGCGCGAAGGGTCTGGTCGATCATTTCCTGGCGCGCGACCTGCTGCGCATTGCCCGGCTTGCGCTGCAGGCGGACGAAGGCGGCGCGCCGGTCGATGTCGTAGCTGGTGATCGGCACGCCATTGACGACGTAGCGGATTTCGGACGCCTCGGCCGCCGGCACTGCAAACAGCGCGGCAATCAGCGCGATCATGTAAAGCGCTGTCAGGCGGGCGCCAATGCTCATCATGGCGATTCTTCCTTTCGCATGCTCCGGCACGTCAATGCCCCGGTGTGCCTTGCCGTTGGGGCGAAAGCAAGGCGGAAATCCTTGCGCGCAGCCTCGATGCTCCCCCGGCGGCGAATGCGGCTTGTGTCAAAACTGCCTCTTCGCCGGGTCCGAGCCGATATCGCCCAGCGTCCGCAGCGAGATGCGGAAGCCGACGCTCCGCTCCGTCGGCTCGGTGCCAAGGATCGATCTCTCCTCGCTATAGGCAAGGATATAGGAGAAGCAGTCATCCTCATAGCCGAAGCCGATCGAGCTGCGCACCAGCTTCTCCGAGGCGAAATCATAGGTGCCGCCGCCGAAGACCTTCCAGTTGTCGGTCAGGCGCATCGTGCCCGACACCGCCAGCTCGCGCCGGTCGAAGGGCATGCCGTAGAGCGGCTGCGCCTCAATATTGGTGAAGCGCACTGCCGCGTCGACCGTCTCGCCCGAATAGGCAGTGCGGATCTCGGCACGCCGCACCTCCAGCGTCTCCTCGTCGAAGCGGCCGCCGACCGAGGCCGAAATGGCGCCGTCGGGGCTGGAGACGCCGACCATGGCGACGAAGTCCGACACATCCGTCTCCAGGCCCGATTCGGCCCCGGCATGGACGAGATCGGGCGTGGCGAAGGAGTTGAGCCCGGCAATGTGATAGGATTGCCCGACCAGTGCATCCGCCGTCCAGCCGCTGGCAAAGGTGCCGGAATAACGGATGCCCAGATTCGCCCGCGTTCCGCCCTCGATCCGGTCATAGCCGGACCATTTGTCGCGCTCGAACAGATTGGACGCGTCGAAGACGAAGCTCTGCGCATCCTCGTTCGGCACGCCGAAGCGCCCGGCGAACGGCTCGTCCGGCCGCACGAAGATCTGCGCCACCGGCTCGATCACATGGGTCGAGTTTCCGGCGGTGATCAGCCAGGGATAGCGCACTTCCAGCCCGGCCGTCGCCATGGCCCGGGGAAATTCGGTGCGGATATCCGACGGCATGCCGAAGAACCCGGCGATCGCGTTGATATGCGCGATCGAGGCCGGGTCGGGATCGTTGTGGATCGCGTCGCCGCGCACATGCAGCGACGGGGTGATGACGAGCCCGTGGCGCGTCGTGAAGACGCGCTTCCATTCCGCCTCCGCGGTCAGCCGCGCGCTGGTGCCGCCCTGGCCGGGCACGGCAAGGGCGGTGAGATGATCGCTCTCGCGGTGGATGGCGCGCAGATTGACGTCGAAACGCAGTTCGCCGCCGAGCACCGGCCCGGAATGAATGCGCGAATAGTCGAGCGAAGGCAGCACCCAGGGCTGCGTGTCGTCGACCGAAGCCGGATTCGTGTCGGGAATCTCTTCCTGCACGTTGAAGCGCATGAAGCGCATGTCGAAATAGTTCCGGTCGTTCAGCCCGGTCAGGTAAACCTCGGAACGATGGACATAGGAATCGAATCCCTCGATGCCGTAGGTGCGCGAGAAATTCTTGTCGGTCTGCGCCAGCACGTTCCAGCCGAAGACCCAGCGCGGATTGAGCCTGAACTCGCCCCTGGTGCCGACCATGAGCCGGCTGCGCTTCATCGCATCGACCGTGCCCGGCTCGAACGCATCCGGCGAGGACTGATAGATGCCGGCGAATTTCACGGAATATTCGCCATTGTCGAACTTCTGCCGCCACTCGGCCTCACCGAGCAGCCCCTGGCGCGTATAGGCGGTGCCCTGCACCGTCAGGTCGTAGCTCGGCGACAGGGCGAGATAGTACGGGACGGTGAGCGCGCCGCCCAGCTTGCGCGTGTGCCGCACCCGCGGCAGCAGGAAGCCGGACTTTCGCTTCACCGTGTGATCCGGAATGATGAAATAGGGCATGGTGAACAGCGGCAGGCCGAACATTTCGAACTGCGCCTGCTCGAAGCGGATGGTCCGCTCCTCGCCGTTCCAGATGATCTTGCGGGCGCGGATCCGCCAGGGTCGCGGCTTGTCCGGATCGTCAGCGCACGCCTCGCAGGCGGTATAGGTGCCGTTGGTGAAGGTGGTGATGTTGCCGCTCTCGCGCTCGGCGCTCTCGGCGGTGAACCAGGTGCGGTCGACCGTCTCGACCTCGAGCGCCCGCACGAAACCGGCGCCGAAATCGTCGGTGATGTCGATCTCGGCGGCGCGGACGATGGCGCCGGAGCGCTCGACGATCTCGACATTGCCGCTGGCGATCAGCCGCCTTGTGCCGCGATCGTAGGTGACGCGGTCCGCGACCAGCCTGTGGCCGCCATAGTCGATCCGGACGCCGCCGACCGCGGAAACCCGGTTCTGGTCGCGGTCATAGACGAGCGAATCGGCTTCCAGGAGCATGTTCGCGTCATCGGGGATCTGGTCGAGCAGTTCGCGCGGCAGGCCCTGGGCCTGGGACAGGTGCGGCTGCAATGCGCCCATGACAAGGCACACGCCGAGCGCTGTTGCGCCGAGCAAGCCCGCTCTGGCCCTGCCAATGCCCGCCACTAACCGTCCTCCTTGTACAGCAGGAATGTTACCCCGTAAAACATCGCGATCGCAACCGGAATCCATGCAGCAACCGGGGGCGGAACCAGGCCGGTGCTGCCGAATGCCCTGGCAAGCGACGTCAGAACATAAAGCAGAAACCCGGCCATTATTCCACCAAGAATCATGGTTGCCGGCTGGCCGAAACGCGCAAATCGCAGGGAGACGGTGGCGGCGACCAGCGTCATCGCCACCAGGAGCAGCGGCGACGCCAGTTGCGAATGCAGCTGCATGCGGAAGCCGTTGGCGTTCAGTCCGAAGGATCGTGCCGCGGCGATCTTTCGCGGCAGCTCGAAAAACGGAATCGATTCGGGTCTGGCGAGCTGCTCCTCGATGAATTCGAGCCGCAGCCCGGAGGGTATGCGCATCTGCCCGACCCTGCGGCGCTCGCTGCCGGCGCGGTAGACGGTGACGTCGGTGAGTTCCCAGGCGCCCTCGGCCAGCTCGGCGCGCGCCGCGTCGAGCCGGTCGCGCATCGTGCCGTCCTCGTCGAAGCGGAACACGGTGACATTGAACAGGATGCGGCCCTGCTCGGCTGAATTGAGCGCGCCGATGATCGCCGCCCCTTCCGCCGTCTGCTGGCGCAGCCACGGCATCTTGGCCAGCGTCGAGGCGGAGACGGTGCGCCCGCGCAGCGCGCCCTCCAGCAGTTCCGCCCGCGAATAGGCCCAGGCCGACAGCGGATTGAGAACGGCCACCGCCGCGACGCCGATCAGCAGGCTGGCGAGGCAGAGCGGGGCGAGGAACTGCCAGGCGGAGATGCCGACCGAGCGCGCCACGACCAGCTCGTAACGCCGGTTGAAGCTGGTCAGCGCCGTCATGGCGGAGATGAGGATGATGAAGGGGATCGTCACCTGCAGGATCTGCGGCATGCGCAGCAGGGCGATTCTCGCCGTGTCGGCGAAGGAGACGCTGCTGACGCCGGAGAGCTGCCGGTTCAGCTCGGCGAGATTGACGATGTAGATCAGCACCCCGATCGCCGCGAAGATCTGCAGGGTCAGGGTGAGGTAGCGGCGGAAGAAGTGGCGGAACAGCGTCGGGCCCATGTCAGGTCGGCCTTTCCGGACGGCCGATCAGGCCTGCAAGATGCCGCCGCTGCCCCGCGAGCCAGTCGAGCACGGCGCCGGACTTCTCGATGAGGGTGCGCGGCGCGGCGAGGGTGCGTCCGCGGATGAGCAGCCAGGCGAGCAGGGCGCAGGCCCCGAGCGGCAGGGCATAGCAGGCAAGGGCGGCAACGGCGCTGCCGCCGGCATTGGCGCCGGCGAGGAAACCGGCGCCGCGCAGCAGGAAGGCCGAGCCGCAGACGGCAAGCAGGTTCCAGGCCCGCTCCTCGCGATTGGCGCGCGCCGATCCGGCGAAGACCACGGCGATCAGCGCGAAGGCGGGTGGATAGAGCCAGACGGACAGGCGATCGTGCATTTCGGCCCGGATGTCGTCCGGCCGTTCGCGCGCATATTCATTGCCGGGATCCGGACGGAACAGCTCGGCCGTCGGCCACTCGTTGGGCGTGTAGCGGGCGACGCCGGTCTGGGCGCCGAACAGCGACATGTCGACGGCGTAGGAGACGAAGGAAATGATCGAGACGTCGCCCGTCTCCATGGTGCGGCGGTGGATTTCGCCGCCATTCATGATGATGACGTCGCGCCCGTCGACCTTGCTGACGCGGCCCGTGCGGGCATAGTAGATCAGCTCCAGCGCCGGGTCGCGCCGGTCGGCGATGAAGATGCCGCCGAGCGTGCCGCCGCCATGCTGCTCGGCGATCTGGATGTACAGGTTCTCGTCGACCTGGCGGAAGCTGCCCGACTGGATGGCCATGCCGATCAGGTCGGCGCTGGCGGCAACGCGCAGGTCGCGGCGGATGCCGTTCGCCCATGGCTCGACGGCGAGGGCGAGGATGAGGCTGGCGATGGTGGCGCCGGCGGCGATGACGAGAATCGGGCGCAGCAGCACCGCCTTGCCTGCTCCCGCGGCTTCGAGCACGGCGAGCTCCGAATCGCTGTTCATGCGGTTCAGCGTCGCAGAGGCGCCGAGCAGCAGGGCGAAGGGCAGGACGATCAGGATCATGCCCGGCACCAGGGTCAGCGCCAGCTTCAGGAAGGTCAGCAATGACTGGCCGGACTGCGTCAGTATGTTGATGTAGAGCAGCGCCTGGGTGGTCAGGACGATCATCGTGACCAGGCAGAGCGAGGCCAGGGTCATGGCCAGCGTCCTGCGCAGGATATGGATCTCGATCAGCTTCAAACTCTGCCACCTGGCTTCGCGGCCGGCCTCAGGCCCGCAATTTTCCCGATTTCATGAGAAATCCGTATTGGCAATGGAAATCCGTATTGGCTAAGAAAGGGCCAACAAATTGGGTTAATGCTTCATTGGTGGGGCGATTTCAACGATTCGGCCCAATTTGGAGCGATTCCCGCTTCCCGAGACGATTTCCCGGTTGGTTTCTGCAACCTGTTCAGTGCTGGAGTGACCATGTCCATATCCCCCGAGATCAGTTTTTCGCGATCGACCCGGCAAGCCGGCGGTCTGGCGGTAATTCTCCGTGACGAGGAGGGCAGGCAATCTGCCGGAGCCGCCTCTGCCGATCCGGAGAACGTGGTGGCAAGGGCGGCGAAAGTGGCGGAGTTCAGGGGCGACGCCAGGTCCGCGCTCGACATCGTCGCTCCCGCCGGATCGCCCGCCGACCGCATTGCCGTCCTCGGCATCGGCAAGGAGGCGGATCGCAATCCGCAATTCTGGGTGCAGCTCGGGGGGCGCATCGCCGCGGCGGCGAAATCCGTCCGGCGGGTGACCGTCTGGCTCGACCTCGACGAAGGCAAGGCGAAGCCGGAGGACGTTGCTGCCGTGGCGCAGGGCATCCTGCTGCGCAGCTACCGCTTCGACCGGTACAAGACCAGGAAGGACGA
Source organism: uncultured Rhizobiaceae bacterium (assembly GCA_964386015.1). Classification (GTDB taxonomy): domain Bacteria; phylum Pseudomonadota; class Alphaproteobacteria; order Rhizobiales; family Rhizobiaceae; genus CAYLGY01. The sequence goes on from CAYLSN010000095.1 coordinate 8,079, forward strand.
TCAGCCGCGCGACCAGGTGCGCTACACGCTCGTCGCCTCGGCCGCGACCACGGCCCGCCGGAATTTCGAGGACGCGCAGGCCGTGGCCGCGGGCGTCTGCCTGGCCCGCGACCTGGTGAACGAGCCGGCCAATGTGCTCGGACCGGCGGAATTTGCCAACAGGGCGCGGGAACTCGGCAATCTCGGCGTCCGCGTCGAGATCCTGACCGAGCGCGACATGGGGCGGATCGGCATGGGCGCGCTGCTCGGCGTGGCGCAGGGGTCGGCGCGTCCGCCCCGCCTCGTCGTCATGCAATGGCTGGGCGGCAAGGCGAAGGAGAAGCCCGTTGCCTTCGTCGGCAAGGGTGTCGTCTTCGATACGGGCGGCATTTCGATCAAGCCTGCCAACGGCATGGAGGACATGAAGGGCGACATGGCGGGCGCCGCGG
>CAYLSN010000096.1:0-8488 GCA_964386015.1 uncultured Rhizobiaceae bacterium
GCTAACCCTCGTGGCCAACTCCAAGGCCGTCATCCTCGGGCTTGTCCCGAGGACCTCGTGCAGGAAAGGGCACTGAGGGGTATGGCGCCCTCCACGCACATTGTGGCTAACCCTCGTGGCCAACTCCAAGGCCGTCATCCTCGGGCTTGTCCCGAGGACCCCATGCAGGAAAGGGCGCTGGGCAGAATGGCGCGCTCCATTTCCATCGCTGCTAGTTGTCATGGGATCCCCGGGACAGGCCCGGGGATGACGGCGAGGGAAAGGAGGACCTCCATCAGAGAGGGGCACCGCGAGAAATGGCGCCCTCCACGCACATGGTGGCCAATTGTCACGGGATCCCCGGGACAGGCCCGAGGATGACGGAGGGTGGGAAGGGAGGTCCCCGGGACAAGCCCGGGGATGACGAGTATTGGGGGGACAAGCCCAGGTATAACGAGCGTTGGATTTGATGACGGACGTTGCGGTGGCGCGGACCCCATGCAGGAAAGGGCGCTGGGCAGAATGGCGCGCTCCACTTCCATCGCTGCTAATTGTCGGGAGGTCCCCGGGACAAGCCCGGGGATGACGAGTATTGGGGGGACAGGCCCGGGGATGACGAGCGTTGGGGATGCTTTCCCCATTGCGTCATTCTCGCCCTTGTGGCGAGGACCTCCATCAGGAAAGGGCACTGAGGGGCATGGCGCCCTCCACGCGCTTGACCATCGCGCGCTTGGCAGCGCGGCAAATGCTGGTGTAGGTTTTGTCAGGAGAGACAAGGGGAGGTCCTGCAATGATGAACTGGATGAGCCGCCGCCTCTGCGCGGCAGTCGTGCTTCTTGCCGCGAGCGGACCGGCGCTGGCACAGACGGAAGTGAAGATCGGCTACGCGCTGGCGCCGGCGCCCGATTCGCATTATGGCGTCGCCGCGGCCAAGTGGCAGGAAGTGGTCGAGTCGCAGGCGGACGGGCATTTCGTCTTCCGGCATTTTCCCTCGTCCGGACTGGGCGGCGAGCGCGAAATGGTCGAGGGCGTGCAGCTCGGCACGATCGAAGCCATCATCGTTTCCTCCGGTACGCTGTCCAACTTCGTTCCCGAGGCGGGCGTCTTCGACATTCCGTTCCTGTTCCGCGATCTTGCCCATGCGCGCTCGGTGCTCGACGGGCCGATCGGGCAGCAGATCCTGGAGAAGTTCGACGATGTCGGCCTCGTCGCCCTGGCCTGGGGCGAGCAGGGTTTCCGGCACATCACCAATAATCGCAACCAGATCGCCGCGCCCGACGACGTGGCCGGCCTGAAACTGCGCACCATGGAGAATCCGGTCCATATCCGCGCCTTCGAGACGCTTGGCGCGGCGCCGACCCCCATGGCCTGGCCCGAGGTCATCGGCGCCCTGCAGCAGGGGACGATCGACGGGCAGGAAAACCCGCTATCGGTCATTACCTCGGCCAAGCTGTCGGAAGTGCAGAAATACCTGACCCTGTCCGGCCACGTCTATTCGCCGGCGATCCTGCTCGTGTCGAAGCAGCTGTGGGAGGAAATGTCGCCGGAGGACCAGGAGCTGTTCCAGGAGGCCGCCAGGGAAGCGGTGGCCGAAATGCGCGCCTTCGTCGACAATGTCGAGGCCTCGGGCGTGCAGAAATTGCGGGAAGAAGGCATGGAGGTCGGCGAACTGAGCGCGGAACAGAAGGCAGCCTTCCAGGAGGCGCTCGCCAGTGCCTATGAGACCTATTACGCCACCTATGGCAAGGAGCTGATCGACAGCATCATCGCGGCGCAATAGCCGGTCCCGGGCAGCTGGCGTGAGACGCTTCGAAACCTGGTTCGTCGAAGCCAACAAATGGATATTGGCGGTGCTGCTGGCCGCCATGTCCGTCATCGTCTTCGCCAATGTCACGCTGCGCTATCTGACCCATTTCTCCATCACCTGGTCGGAGGAAGTCGCACGCTACCTGATGATCTGGATGACGTTCCTCGGTACCGGCCTGGCCTTGCGCTACGGTCTGCACGTCGCCATCACCAATCTGCAGGAAATCCTGCCGCCATTGCTGCAGCGCCTGGCGCGGGCGCTGGTCGTCCTCCTGCTGGCGGCCTTTCTCGCCCTGATGGTCCTGAAGGGATATGACTACATGATGCGCGCCCGCTTCCAGCTGACGCCGGCAACGCGGATCCCGTTCAGCTACATCTACGCGGCCATGCCGATCGGGTTCGTGCTGACCGCGATCCACCTCGCTCTGGTCGTCCGCGCATATCTGGCGGAAAACCGGTTCGAACGGCTGGATGCCGGGGAAGAGGCCGGATGACGCCGATCCTGTTCGCGGCATTCTTCCTTCTGCTGGCGCTGGGCGTGCCGGTCGCCTTTTCGCTCGCCATCGCCGTGGCGGCGGCGATCACCCTCGCCAGCAATTACCCGCTGCTCGTCGTCATCAAGGAAATGTTCGCCGGGCTCGACAGTTTTCCGCTGATGGCGGTTCCGTTCTTCATTCTCGCGGCCGAACTGATGACCGGCGGCGCCATGACCCATGTCCTGTTGCGCTTCGCATCGCAATTCGTCGGACATCTGCGCGGCGGCCTCGGCTATGCCAGCGTCCTGTCGGCGACCATGTTCGCCGGCATTTCCGGCTCGGCGCTGGCGGACGCCGCGGGTCCAGGGGCGATCATGATGCGGATGATGGAAAAAGGCGGCTATGACCGGCCCTATGCCGGGGCGCTGACCGTCTGCACCGCGGTCGTCGGCCCGATCATCCCGCCCTCGATCATCATGATTCTCTATGCCATGCAGGACCATCGCGTATCGGTGGGGGCGCTGTTCATGGCCGGGATCGTGCCGGGGATCCTGATCTCGCTGGCCATGGCCGCGGTCAACTGGCAGGTCAGCCGCCGGCGGGGCTATCGCGCCGGCGAGCCGCGGCCGCCAGTGGCGGAGATGGTGCGCACCACCGTACATGCGGTGCCGGCGCTGATGCTGATCGTCATCATCATCGGCGGCATCCGCAGCGGCATGTTCACCCCCACCGAGGCCTCGGTGGTGGCGGTGTTCTACGCCCTCGCCTGCGGCATGTTCATCTATCGCTCGCTGCGCCTCGCCGACCTGCCGGCAATCCTCACCCGCGCGGCGCTGACCACGGTAGCCATCCTGCTCATCCTCAGCGCAGCCCGCGCCTTTGCCTGGGTCATCGTCGTCGAGGGCATTCCGCAGACTCTCGCCGCCGCAATCGTCGAGCTGAACCTGTCGCCGATCGTTTTCCTGCTCGCCGTCAATGTCCTGCTGATCGTCTTCGGCCTGTTCATGGATCCGCTGCCGGGCGTGCTGATCCTCGTCCCGATCCTGAGCCCGATCGCGCACACGCTCGGCATCGATCCGATCCACTTTGCCATCGTCGTCATCGTCAACCTGACCATCGGCCTGGTGACGCCGCCGGTCGGCGCGCTGCTTTTCGTCGTCTCGTCGGTAATGCGCATGCGCGTCAGCGAGTTGGTGCGGGAACTGCCGCTTTTCCTGATTGCGCTGCTTGCCGTATTGCTGGCGCTCACCTTCGTGCCGCAATTATCCACCTGGCTGCCGCGCCTGAGCGGCTACTGATTCGCCGCGCCATGCCGGCAGGAGGTGCGACTTGACGATCCGGAACCTCGAATTTGCTGCCAGTCCACGCTCCGTCGCCGTGGTCGGGGCAACGCCGAGGCAAGGCGCGGTGGGCCGGGTAGTGCTCGACAATATTGTCGGCGGCGGCTTTGCCGGCCCGGTCTGGGCCGTCAATCCGAAACATGACCGCATCGGCGAGTTGCCCTGCCATCGCGACATCTCCTCCCTGCCGGAGGCGCCCGATCTTGCCGTCATCGTCACGCCGGCGCCGACCGTGCCGGGAATCGTCACGCAGCTTGCCGAGAAGGGCTGCCGCGCCGCGGTGGTCATCAGCGCCGGGCTGACGCGGGAGAACGGCCTGCGGCAGGCGATGCTGGACGCGGCGAGGCCGCATCTGTTCCGCATCATCGGGCCGAATACGCTCGGACTGATGATTCCGGGGGCAAGGCTCAATGCAAGCTTTGCCCATATGGCGCCGCGCGAGGGCAATATTGCCCTGCTTTCGCAATCGGGCGCCATCGCCACCTCGCTGATCGACTGGGCCGAGGAAAACCGCGTCGGCTTTTCCCACATCGTCTCGCTCGGCGACATGGCAGATGTGGATGTAGGCGACTGGCTCGACCTGCTCGCCGGCGACTGGAAGACAAGGTCGATCATCCTGTATCTCGAATCCATCACCGAGCCGCGCAAGTTCCTGTCCGCCGCACGCGCCGCTTCCCGCATCAAGCCGGTCATCGCCATCAAGGCGGGGCGCCATGCCCGGGCGGCGGCGGCGGCCCTGACCCATACGGGCGCGCTCGCCGGTGTCGACCGGGTGGTCGAGGCAGCCCTGCGGCGTGCCGGAATCCTGAGGGTGGCGACACTCTCCGAACTCTTCGATGCCGCCGAGATCACGGCGCATTTCCGGCCGCTCGGGCGGGCAAGGCTTGCCATCGTCACCAATGGCGGCGGCGCCGGCGTGCTGGCGGTGGACCGGCTGATGGACCGGGGCGGCGAGCTCGCCGAGCTCTCGGCGGAGACGATCTCCCGGCTGGATGCGGTGCTGCCGCCCACCTGGTCGAGGACCAATCCGGTCGACATCATCGGCGATGCGCCGTCGCAGCGCTTCGTCGCAGCCGTCGAGGCAGTGGCGGCGGATCCGGGCGTCGATGCGCTGATCGTGATGAACTGCCCGACGGGACTGGCATCGCCGGTCGAGGCGGCGCGCAGCGTCGCCGGCCTTGCCAGGGACGGACGCGTCGCCGGCAAGCCCGTGCTCGCCTGCTGGCTCGGCGAACATGTGGCCCGGCACGGGCGCGAGATCCTGCAGAAGGCCGGCATTCCCAGTTTCGAGACACCGGCCAAGGCCGCCGACGCCGCCTCGCATCTGTGGAACTGGTCGAAGGCGCAGCTGGCGCTGACGCGCGTGCCTTCGAGCCGCAGCGAGGATGCGCCGAGCGATCCGGACAAGGTCGCGGCAGTTTTCGCGAAGGTGGCGGCCGAGGGGCGGCGCATGCTGACGGAGCCGGAGGCCAAGGACGTGATCGCGGCCTACGGCATTGCCGTGCCGGAAACATTGATCGCCCGCACGCCGGAGGAAGCGGAGGCGGCGGCACGCCGCCTGCTCGCGCAGCATGCCCAGGTCGCGGTGAAGCTGCTGGCGAAAGCGGTGACGCACAAGAGCGATGTCGGCGGAGTCATGCTGGGAATCGGCAGCGGCGAGGAGGCGCGGGATGCGGCGCGCACCATTGTGGAGCGCCTGCGCCGCGCCCGGCCCGACGCCACGGCTGACGGATTTGCCGTGCAGCCCATGGTGTCGCGCCGGCAGGCGCAGGAGCTGATCATCGGCATGAACCAGGATCCGGTCTTCGGCCCGGTCATCCTGTTCGGCGCGGGCGGCGTCGCAGTGGAGGTGCTGAACGATACTGCCGTGGCACTGCCGCCGCTCGACGATGTCCTGGTCGACGGCATGATGCGCCGCACCCGGATCGGACGTCTGCTCGCCGGATTCCGCGACCACCACCCGGTGGACAGGGCGGCATTGTCGATGGCGCTGAACGGCTTGTCGCAGCTGGTGGTCGACTTTCCCTGCGTGCATTCCGTCGACATCAACCCGCTGCTGGCCGACAAGGACGGCGTCATCGCGCTCGATGCCCGCATCGAGATCGAACCTTCGCGCGCCGGCGAACGGGGCCCCAATCCCGATCTGGTCATCCGGCCCTATCCGGCCGGCTGGACGCGGGTGCACCGCGTCGAGGGCGAGGAGTATCTCATCCGCCCGGTGCGGCCGTCGGATATTGCACTCTATCCGCCGTTCCTGGCGCGAATATCGGTTACGGACATCCGTTTCCGCTTCCTGGCGCCGCGGCGGCATTTCCCGGACGAGATGCTGAAACGGCTGACGCAGCTCGATTACGACCGCGACATCGCCTTTGCCGCCATCCGCGACGGCGAACTGGCGGCAGTCGGCCGCCTGTCGGCGGATCCGGATCGCGTCGCCGGGGAATATGCGCTGCTGGTGCGCACCGACCTGCAGGGCAGGGGACTTGGCTGGGTGTTGCTGCGTCACATCATCGACTATGCCACCGCCGAGGGCTTCGAACGCGTCGAGGGCGTTGTCCTGGCAGACAATGAGCGCATGCTGTCCATGTGCCGGTCCTTCGGCTTCGAACTGGCGCACGACCCGGCGGAACCGGGCATCGTGCGAGCCGTCTACCGCATCCGCCGGTGAATCTATTGCTGCAAGGTCCGGATATATTCGGTCAGCGCGTGAATGCGTCGTTCGGTCAGGGCCTCGCCGACCTCCTCGCCATATTGCTCGAGATCGCGTTCGCCGAAGATCGTCCCGAAATTCGGCATGGGCCTGTCGCCGCGCGAATGGCGGCCGTCGATGAAGGAATAGACGCGCCAGTAGGGGAACTCGCCGTCATTCTGCGCCTGCAGGGCAGTGAGGTCGGACGCCTCGATGCCGAGCCTTTGCGCCAGCGTGCCATCGCCACGGCCATAGGAGCCGTGACACTCGGCGCAGGACAGGAAGAATTCCGCCTCGCCATATTCCAGTTCCTGCGCCTCGGCCGCCGCCAGCGAGACAAGGAACGGCGCGAACCAGAGAAACTTCATTTTGCTTCTTGTCCTTTGTTTGCGCTGCGACATAGTTGGCAGGGAGCTTCATGAGGTCAAGTGTGTCCGGACGGACAGGCAATGATCGCGGATCAATTCCAGAGGAGCGAGGGGAGGGACAGATGCCTTTCAAGACGATCGTCACCGTAACCGGTCCCCGGCACGATGACAGCGACCTTCTGCACGCGGCCGGACTTTGCGAGCGGCACGGGCTGCACCTTTCGGTGCTGGTCGTGCAGATGGCGGCGCCGCCGCCGGTCGGCGAATTCGCCGCCATGGTCTCGGATGCGTGGTTCCAGGAGCGCCAGGAGGATGAACGGCTTCTGGAGGAGCGGACGGCGGAGGTGCGGGCCCTGCTTGCCGGCCGCGAACTCGCCCACGATATTGCCAGCGAATATTGCGAGATCGCCCGTACCGACGAGATCATCGGCCGGCGCGGGCGCTACGCGGATCTGACCTTTGTCGGGCCGGCGGCGACCGCAACCCTTCGGGAGAAGGTGGTGGAAGGCGCCCTCTTTTCCTCGACCCGGCCATTGCTGATCCTGCCGCAGGGATTCGAACCGACACTGGCGCCGCGCCGGATCATGGTCGCCTGGGATGCGGGCTTCGAGGCGTCGCGGGCGGTGCGCGAGGCGCTGGAGCTGATCGTGCAGGCGGAAGAGACAGTGGTGGCGCTGGTCGACCCGGTCGAGGGCGAGGCGGCACATGGCGCCGAACCGGGCGCCGATCTTGCCGCCTATCTCGCCCGTCACGGCGCGAAGGTGCATGTCGATCGCCTGCCCCGATCCGGGCGCTCGATGGCGGAAGTGCTGCGCCAGCATGCGGTCGACTGCGCCGCCGATCTTCTGGTAATGGGTGCCTACGGGCATTCGCGCCTGCGCGAGCGCATATTCGGGGGCGTCACCCAATCCTTTCTCGACGAGCCGTCGCTGCCTGTATTCATGGCAAGATAGGCGGGAGCCGAATCGTCTTCCATGCGTTGGCGCCATGCGGCGCGGCCGCCTTGGATGAAACCGGAGCTGGCAGGAGACAGAGATGCGTTGGAGAGGCCGCCGCGAAAGCAGCAATGTCCAGGATCTGCGCGGAAGGGGAAGAATCTCGCCCGGAGGCGGCAGGGGAATGCCGATCCGCATTCCCATGGGCGGCGGCGGCGGCCGCGGCATGTCGCTGTCGACCATCGTCATCCTGGTGATCGGCTTCTTCGTGCTGCGGGCAATCGGCATCGACCCGCTGCAGTTCATCGAGGGCGGTCCGGCGCCGCAGCAGGTCGGCACGCAGCCGCAGGGCACCGGCAGCGATGAGGGCCGCCAGTTCGTCGCGGTGGTGCTCGCCGAAACCGAGGATGTCTGGCACGCGCTCTTCGAAGGCGGCGGCGCGACCTATGAGGAACCTGGCCTGACGCTGTTCGACGGCGGCGTCAATTCCGCCTGCGGCTTCGCCTCGGTGGCGGCCGGACCGTTCTATTGCCCGGGAGACCGCAAGGTCTATATCGACCTGGAGTTCTTCGACACGCTGGAGCGCCAGTTCGATGCCGCCGGCGATTTCGCCCGCGCCTATGTCATTGCGCACGAAGTCGGCCACCATGTGCAGAACCTGACCGGCGTGCTGCCGGAATTCAACCGGCTGCGCAGCCGCATGAGCGAGGCCGAAGCCAATGCCATGTCCATCCGCGTCGAGCTGCAGGCCGACTGCTATGCCGGATTATGGGCGCATCACACCGAGCGGCGCGGCCTGCTCGAGGAAGGCGACCTGGAGGAGGCGCTGAACGCCGCCTTCCAGATCGGCGACGACACGCTCCAGAAGCGCACGCAGGGCTATGTGGTGCCGGAG
>CAYLSN010000097.1:0-8250 GCA_964386015.1 uncultured Rhizobiaceae bacterium
GTAGCGCTCGATGGCCTGCTGGCGCAGCATCTTGATGGACATTTCCATCAGGTCGCGAATGATCGACTCGACATCGCGGCCGACATAGCCGACTTCGGTAAATTTTGTCGCCTCGACTTTCAGGAAGGGGGCGTTGGCGAGGCGCGCCAGACGCCGCGCAATCTCCGTCTTGCCGACACCGGTCGGGCCGATCATCAGGATGTTCTTGGGCATGACCTCCTCGCGCATCTGCCCTTCGAGCTGCTGCCGGCGCCAGCGATTGCGCAGCGCAATGGCGACGGCGCGCTTCGCCTCCTTCTGGCCGACAATGTAGCGGTCAAGCTCCGAAACGGTCTCGCGCGGGGTAAAGGTCGTCATGAAAGCTTCTCTTCCTGATTGGGTTCGAAACGCATCAGCAGTTCGGCATGGCCCCGGAGGGATTCGATCACGCGGAAGCCGGCCTTCTCGTAGGCACGGACCGCGCGCAGATTGGCCGGGTCGGGGTCGATGATGATTGTCTTGTGTCCCTTCTCCCGCAGCCGGGTCGCGAAGAGGTGCAGTGCGGCCGATCCGATCCCCCGGGACAGGAGCGCGGGGTCGCCGATGGAAAGGTCGACGCCGATGGCATCTGCCGGCAGCTCCGCCAGCCAGGGATGGCTCTCGAGCCACGCCGGCAGCTGCCAGTCGCCGATGTGCCAGTACTGGATATAGCCCACCGGCGCGGCGTCGAACAGGATCAGGAACGGCCGCGTTCGGTCGCGGCCTTCGACCATGTCGCGGATTTGCGCCAGTTCCTCTTCCGGATCGCCCCACCATTGGCGCATATGGGGCTGTTCCAGCCAGTGCGCCAGCAGGGCGTAATGGCCGGCGGTGACGGGCTCGAATCCGATGCGTTCGCGGTCAGCTGGCATCGATCGATTCGAGAACGATATTGTCGTTGGTGTAGACGCAGATCTCCGCCGCGATCTGCATTGCCCGGCGGGCGATCGCTTCCGCATCGAGATCGCTGTCATACAGTGCTCTCGCCGCGGCCAGGGCGAAATTGCCGCCGGAGCCGATCGCCATCACGCCATGTTCCGGTTCGAGCACGTCGCCTGTGCCGGTAAGGGCAAGGCTGACATCCTTGTCCGCCACCAGCATCATCGCCTCCAGGCGCCGCAAGTACCGGTCCATGCGCCAGTCCTTGGCTAGTTCCACGCAGGCGCGCGTGAGCTGGCCGGGATATTGTTCCAGCTTGCCCTCCAGGCGTTCGAGCAGGGTGAACGCATCCGCCGTGGCGCCGGCGAACCCGGCAAGCACCGAACTGTCCTTGCCGATGCGCCGCACCTTGCGCACATTGCTTTTCATGATGGTCTGGCCGGCGGAAACCTGGCCGTCGCCCGCGATCACGACCTTGCCGCCCTTGCGGACCATCACGATCGTCGTCGCGTGCATCTGCCTGTCTTCGGACATGAGGTACTCCTGCTGGAAGGGTGCCCGTTGCGAAGACTATGTATGCAGGGGAATGTCAATTTCCAACCGTCGCTTCCGCCGGACGCGCCGGGTCAGACGGCGCACGTCGTCGGGAAGGAGGCCCCCCGCATCCTCGTCGTCAGCGAAGATGCGGGGGAAGCATTGTCCTAATTCGTCAGAAGAGAGTCATACTCAGTGGGCGTATCGAACATACGGTACATAAGCATCATGCGAGTGGAGAGATTCATGATCGCTCTGGTCTCATCGGTAAACAAGCCGAACATCTTGACATAATCCTTTACGATCTTTTTCGGATCTCCGCCGTTGTCCGGCGCTCCGACTACATCGCTCAGAATTGCCTCAGCAAGCATGATTCCGAAGGTCCCGCAGGAATTTGCCATGTGTTCACGACCCTCGAGAGGTTGCGGAAATCTCTTCTGCTCGACGTAGGGGTCCAGGAAGGACTGGTTCTGAAGGCGAGTCAGGACAAGGTTGTCGGAACCGCTGACGGGATCCACGCTCGATGTCTGCTCGAAGAGAGGGGCTTCATTGCCGTCCTTGAACCTGTCGAGCTTGTTCATGAACTCTCTTGTGCCTTTGTCTGTATGGAGTTTGCCCTCCCGGTCCATGTGTTTCGCGAAGCTGTCGAATAGGGTGTACCGGAGCTTGTTGTTATCGGGATTGCGAGAGACAAGCAGTGTTACGTAGTGGGAGCCAGTGTGGATGCTCTCTACATAATAAGGGCAGCGATGTTTGGAAAATTCGTTCAGTTTCTTCTGTAGATCTTCCATGTCGAATTTGTGACTTGAGCGAGCGCCTCCGAAAAAAACTTTCCCACTGTAGTCATTGCTCCTGAGCGTATTTATCTCATTGTTTTCCAAGAGTCGATGCAATGAATAGATGGGGGCGCCTTGCGAATAGACGCCTCGCTTCTGCGCCCATTCCGTCGCGATCTTGCGAGCGGATCTGCGAACGTCATCGTTGTCCCTGTGCTGCAACTGATCGATGACCACCATGGTGGCGAGGATCGGATGCGGCTCCTGCCGGGTCTTGGCGAATTCGAGGCTCAGCTGCCTGCCGATCTTCCCGAAGTGGCGCGTGTACATCTGGACAAGGGACCGGGTGGCTTCATTGCGGACGGACTCGTCGGGGTCGAAGGCACGTCTTGCCAGGTCAGAGATCTCATGTCCGTCCGGGATCGTTGGCTTCTGCACGGTTTTCTGTTCGACGGGAGCAGTTCGCTGGCCAGACGAGCTTGTGTTGACGACCGGAGAATTGCCGACACCGGGTCCGCTTATCCGGATCCTCTTTCCCGAAGACTCCTGCGAGTGGGTGTCCCGTTGCCGGATTCTCGAAATCTCCGGTAATTTGTTACCGCTCGGGGCAAGTTTGGCAACGGCGCCGACATAGCTGGAGTCCCGATCATATGTGTTCTGCTTCGCGAACGAAGTGAGCGGGTCGACAAGTTTCCCGGCCCATTCGATCATGTATCTTCTGAGCCCGTCATTGCTCCAGTTGTCCTGCCTGGTGAGCAGATCGTTGACCTTCCTGCGCGCCTGAAGACAAAGCATCTCGTCCGTACTCTCACAAAGCTGCAACAGGGTTCTGGCGGCTCCGGGAAGCCCGTCGTCCCTCTCCTCAGGGGGTACCGCCCTGATCTGATCTGCCAGCCTGTTCACCAACTGGTTCGAGGCGAGTTGCCGGTCCTTGCTGTCGACCAGGCTCAGCATGGCGCGAATGCCGGTTGCGGTGAAATCGGAGCTTCCTTCCTCATACTGCTTCAGGAAGAACGCAATCTCGCGCGGAATCGGCTGATGCGGCCCCCGCTTGCCGATCCAGTCGCGCGCCTCCCGCGCGAGCTCGCTCGGGAACTTCCTGGCGACAGCATAGAGATTTTCCAGTTCCACCGGATATTTCGGCGCCGACGGCGAGGAACTCTGCGTCCGCACCCTTGTGGTGTCCTTGCAGCCAGCGACCTCGTCGAGAACCTGCCTGATGGCGGTTCGGTCGGACTGCCCCTTGTGCAGCATGGTCTGTACGCGATCCTTCGGGCCTGCTTCGAGATCCTGCGGGATCTGGCGGTGGCGAAGGAAGAAGGAACTGAACGTCGTTAACATGATATGCCCCTGAATCGTGTTTGCTCCCCGATCCCATAGCGGCAGACCGCGCCCCCTGCTGTCGCATAAGGTACAGCCCCGGTCACTTGCGCCGGAAATCCCGCGACGGGGCTCACGATGCGGCACGCCGGAGCTGGCGGGGGAATCTAGGTGCTTCCCTTTCGGCCGGAACGGTTCTAGAACCCAGCTCGCAGAGGTAACTCCACGCGGGATGACGGGCGATGATTGCAGCAGGGCAGCGCCGCGCCAGGGTTGAACGCAGGACTGGCGAAACCGAGATCGTCGCCGAGGTGGACCTGGACGGGTCCGGCACCTCCGCGATCTCCACCGGTATTGGCTTCTTCGACCACATGCTCGAGCAGCTATGCCGCCACTCGCTGATCGACATGAGCATCCGGGCGACGGGCGACCTGCATATCGACGATCATCACACCGTCGAGGATACGGGCATCGTGCTCGGACAGGCGATCGCCAGGGCGCTCGGCGACAGGCGCGGCATCCGCCGCTATGCCTCGATCGATCTCGCCATGGACGAGGCGCTGACCAAGGCGGCTCTGGACGTGTCCGGCCGGCCCTTTCTCGTCTGGAAGGTCGAATTCCCGAATCCGAAGATCGGCGCCTTCGACGCGGAGCTCTGCAGGGAGTTCTTCCAGGCACTCAGCCAGCACGCAGGCATCACCCTGCACGTGATCAACCTGCACGGCGCCAACGGGCATCACATTGCGGAGAGCTGTTTCAAGGCAGTGGCCCGCGCACTGCGCATGGCGGTGGAGACGGATCCGCGCACGGCGGATGCAATTCCTTCGACCAAGGGAAGGTTGGGAGGCTGAACATGGCCAGTTACGTGGCGATGGAGCCACCGCTCGCCAGGCCCGGCGAGAGGACTGTCATCGTGCCCGACCGACTTGCCTGGCTGGCGCTGGTCGCCCCGGTGATCTGGCTGCTGTGGCATCGGCTCTGGATCGAGGCGCTGGCGGTGCTGGCGGCCTCGTTCGCGCTCGCCGCGCTGGCGGCGGTGCCGGGCATGGAGGGGCTGGCCGTGGCGCTCGGGTTCCTCCTGTCGCTGCTGATCGCGCTGGAGGGAAATGCGCTGCGCCTCACCGCCCTGCGCCGGCGCGGCTGGCACGAAGCCGCGATCGTCGATGCCGCCAGCCAGGGCGAGGCCGAGCTTCGCTATCTTTCCGGCCTCGAACCTGGCTCTCCTGGCGCCGCAGCACCGCGGGCGCCGGTGTCCGCTGCCCCGGCACGGGGCGACATGCTGGGGATGCTCGACTATCCTGGGACCGGCGGATGAAGGTCGCCATCATCGATTACGGGTCCGGCAATCTGCGTTCGGCACTGAAGGCGTTCGAACGGGCGGCGCACGAGCGCGGCATCGCGGCTTCCGTCGGCCTGGTGCGCGATGCCGGTTCGGTGCGCGCGGCGGATCGGATCGTACTGCCCGGAGTCGGCGCCTTCGCCGACTGCCGCGCGGGACTCGGCGCGATCGACGGCATGATCGAGGCACTGAACGAGGCCGTGCAGCAGCGCGGCCGTCCCTTCCTTGGCATCTGCGTCGGCATGCAACTCATGGCAAGCCGCGGCCTGGAGAAGAGGGTGACCGAGGGGCTTGGCTGGATCGAGGGAGACGTGGTCGAACTGACCCCATCCGATCCGGCCCTCAAGATTCCCCAGATCGGCTGGAACACGATCTCGCTGCTCCGGGATCATCCGCTGTTCGACGGCATTGCCACCGGCCCGGACGGGCTGCATGCCTATTTCGTGCATTCCTATCAGCTGGCGGCGCGCGATCCGGCCGATGTGGTGGCGGTCTGCGACTATGGCGGCCCCGTCACCGCGGCGGTGGCCAGGGACAATCTGGCGGGCACCCAGTTTCATCCGGAAAAGAGCCAGAAGCTGGGACTCGCCCTGATCGCCAATTTCCTGCAGTGGAACCCCTGAGATGACCGCGATCCTCTTTCCAGCCATCGACCTGAAGCAGGGCAGGTGCGTGCGGCTCCGCCACGGCGACATGGAGACGGCGAAAATCTACAACGAGGATCCGGCGGCCCAGGCGGCGGAGTTCGAGCGGCAGGGCTTTACCTGGCTGCATGTGGTCGATCTCGACGGCGCTTTTGCCGGCGCCTCGCGCAATGGCGAGGCGATCGAGGCGATCCTCGCCGCCACCCGCATTCCTGTCCAGCTCGGCGGCGGCATCCGCGGCATGGATCAGATCGAGGCATGGCTTGCCAGGGGCCTGGCGCGGGTCATTCTCGGCACGGCTGCGGTGCGCGACCCGGAACTTGTCCGCCAGGCCTGCCGCCATTTCCCCGGCCGGATCGCCGTAGGCATCGACGCCCGCGGCGGCAGGGTCGCGGTCGAAGGCTGGGCGGAGACCTCCAGCCTCTCCGCCATCGAACTGGCCCGGCGGTTCGAGGATGCCGGAGTGGCGGCGATCATCTATACCGACATCGACCGCGACGGCGTCCTCGCCGGCATCAACTGGCCGTCGACCATCGAGCTTGCCGAAGCGACTCCCATTCCGGTCATCGCTTCCGGCGGACTGGCATCGCTTGCCGATGTGGTGCGGCTGACCATGCCGGACGCGGCCCGGATCGCCGGGGCGATCGCCGGCCGGGCCCTTTATGACGGGCGACTCGATCCGGCGCAGGCGCTCGCCGTCCTGAACGGAACCCTCAAGGTCGAGCTGACGGGAAACGGCGCGCCATGAGCCTGAAGGTCCGCATCATTCCCTGCCTCGACGTCAAGGACGGCCGTGTCGTCAAGGGCGTCAACTTCGTGAATCTGGTCGACGCCGGCGATCCGGTGGAGGCCGCGGCCGCCTACGATGCCGCCGGAGCGGACGAGCTCTGCTTTCTCGATATTACCGCCTCGCACGAGAACCGCGAGACGATCTTCGATATTGTGGCGCGCACGGCCGAGCAGTGCTTCATGCCGGTGACTGTCGGCGGCGGCGTGCGTTCGGTGGACGGCATCCGCAAGCTGCTGCTGGCGGGAGCGGACAAGGTTTCGATCAATACTGCCGCCGTCCGCAACCCGGAATTCGTGGCCGAGGCGGCGGACAAGTTCGGCAACCAGTGCATTGTCGTCGCCATCGATGCAAGGCGTGTCAGCGGCGCAGGCGAGGTCGCGCGCTGGGAGATCTTCACGCATGGCGGCAGGCAGCCGACCGGGATCGATGCGGTCGAATTCGCCGAACGGGTCGCGGCACTGGGCGCGGGCGAAATCCTGCTGACATCGATGGATCGTGACGGCACGAAGGAAGGCTACGATCTGGAGCTGACGCGCGCCGTGGCCGATGCGGTGCGTGTGCCCGTCATCGCCTCCGGCGGCGTCGGCACGCTGGAACATCTGGTTGAAGGCATTCGCGACGGGCATGCTTCGGCGGTGCTGGCCGCGTCGATCTTTCATTTCGGCACCCATTCGATTGCCGAGGCGAAGGCCCATCTGGCCAGAGCCGGCATAGCGGTGCGGCTGGCATGAGGGGCTGCAGGTGAGCAGGTTCACACTCGAGGAACTGGAAGACATCGTTTCCCGCCGGGCCCGGTCCGGCGACCCGGATTCCTGGACAGCGCGGCTGGTCGCCGGCGGCATGCCCGCGGCGGCGCGAAAGCTCGGCGAGGAAGCGGTTGAAACCATGGTCGCGGCGCTGGCCGGCAAGCGCGATGAAATCATCGCCGAGAGCGCGGACCTCCTCTATCATTGGCTCGTGGTGATGAACATTGCGGGCGTTCCGCTTTCCGAGGTGCTGGCCGAACTCGACCGGCGCACCGCCCGTTCGGGGCTTGCCGAGAAGAGGTCGCGCGGCCAATGAATGCCTTGCAGCCGTTCGGAGAGGTGGAAATGCCGGCGATGAATCAGCTTTCGCGGGAACAGGGTGAGTTTTCGCCGTACCGCATTTTCACGGCCGAGGAATGGGCTGCATTCCGGGCCGATACGCCGCTCACCCTGACCGAGGACGAGGTGAAGCGCCTGCGCTCGCTGAACGACCCGGTGGATCTGGAGGAGGTCCGGCGCATCTATCTGTCGCTGTCGCGGCTCCTTTCCGCGCATGTCGAGGCGAGCCAGCTCCTGTTCCGCCAGCGCCAGGAATTCCTGAACCTCAACGACACCGCCAAGACGCCGTTCATCATCGGCATTGCCGGGCCGGTCGCCGTCGGCAAGTCGACTTCCGCCCGCATCCTGAAGGAGCTGCTGCGGCGCTGGCCTTCCAGCCCGAAGGTGGATCTGGTGACCACGGACGGCTTTCTCTATCCCAATGACGAGCTGCGCCGCCGCGGCCTCATGGAACGCAAGGGGTTCCCGGAGAGCTACGACCAGCGCAAGCTGCTGTCCTTTCTGTCGAACATCAAGTCCGGCCAGCGCAATGTCGCGGCACCGGTCTATTCCCACCTCGACTATGACGTCATCCCCGGCGAGTTCGTCTGCATCGACCGGCCCGACATCCTGATCTTCGAGGGAATCAACGTCCTGCAGACGCGCGACCTGCCGCAGGACGGCCTCGCTGTTCCTGTCGTGTCCGAGTTCTTCGATTTCTCGATCTATATGGACGCCGATCCCGAGCTGATCCGGCGCTGGTATGTCGACCGGTTCATGCGGCTGCGCAGCACCGCCTTCCGCAATCCGGCCAACTTCTTCCACCGTTACTCGCTGCTGTCGGAGGATGCGGCGCTGGCCATCGCCGAAGGGCTATGGTCCAACA
>CAYLSN010000098.1:0-8122 GCA_964386015.1 uncultured Rhizobiaceae bacterium
GTGAAGACATTGATGTAGTGGTCCGAAAAGCCCATCCAGAAACGGATATGCGGCACGTCGAGATTCTTCGACAGCGAATGGATCTCGTCATGGCCGGTCATGTAGGTCGTGCGCTGGCCGACCACCGGCAGCTCCCATTCCCGCCGGATCTCGAACATCCGGTTCGACGTCCACTGACGGTTCTGCCAGCTCCACACCGTGCCGGTGAACTCGCGGAAATTGATCTCCGGATCGAAGTGGGTGGCAAAATACTTGCCGTGATCGCCGGCATTGACGTCGATGATGTCGATGGAATCGATGCGGTCGAAATATTCGCCGGCGGCGACCGCCGCATAGGCATTGACGACGCCCGGATCGAACCCGGCGCCGAGAATGGCGGTAACCCCCGCCTTCTCGCAGGCTTCGGCGCGCTTCCACTCGTAATTGCCGTACCATGGCGGCGTCTCGCAGATCTTGAGCGGATCCTCATGGATAGCAGTATCGATATAGGCAGCCCCCGTCTCGATGCACGCCTGCAACACGGACATGTTGAGGAAGGCGGAACCGACATTGATCACGATCGAACTCTGCGTCCGCCGGATCAGCGCCTTGGTCGCCTCGATGTCCAGGGCGTCGAGCTGATGCACCTCGAATTTGCCCGGCTGCTTCATGCTCTTCTTCTCGAGCACGGAATCCCGAATCGCCTCGCACTTGGACAAGGTGCGCGATGCCAGGTGAATGTCGCCGAGCACATCATTGTTCTGGGCGCATTTGTGCGCCACGACCTGAGCCACGCCGCCGGCACCGATGATGAGGACATTCTTGTTCATTTCGTCGGTCTGTCTCCTGTAGTCTGATGGGACCCAGCAGTCAGGAAAGACTGCTCTCGTAATCTTCGAAGGTGAACCGGCGCACCAGCCGGACGGTTCCGTCGAGTTCGCGAATGGCAATGGACGGCATCTGCACGCCATTGAACCAGTTCTTCTTGACCATGGTATAGCCCGCCGCATCCTGGATCGAAAGCCGGTCGCCGATGCGCACTTCCGCGGGGAAGGAGAACTCGCCGAAGATGTCGCCGGCGAGGCAGGATTTTCCGCAGACGAGGTAACGCCAGGGTCCCTCGTCGGGCTGCATCTTCGCCGACTCGCGATAGATGAGCAGATCCAGCATGTGCGCCTCGACCGAGCTGTCGACGATCAGCAGTTCCTTCCGGTTGGAAAGACGGTCGAGCACGGTTACCTCCAGGCTGGTGCTGTTGGTGACCGCGGCCTCTCCCGGTTCCAGATAGACCTGCACGCCGTGGCGCTCGGCAAATTGCTTCAGGCGGGCGCAGAATGCGTCGAGCGGATAGTCTTCACCGGTGAAATGGATGCCGCCGCCAAGGCTCACCCAGCTCACCTCTGCAAACAGATGGCCGAACCTCCGCTCGGTCTCGGCCAGAACCTTGTCGAACAGGTCGAAGTCCCTGTTTTCGCATTGATTATGCACCATGAAGCCATCGATGCGGTCCAGCAATGGCTCGACACGTGCCGGATCCCATTCGCCGAGCCGGCTGAACGGGCGGGCCGGGTCGGCAAGGTCGAAGCCCGAGACGCTGACCCCGGGATTGAGGCGCAGGCCGCGGGGAATGGCGCCCGCCTTGCCGGCGAAGCGCTCGAACTGGGAGACCGAGTTGAAGATGATCTTGTCGGCATGCCCGACGACCTCGTCGATCTCCGTGTCGGACCAGGCGACGGAATAGGCATGCGTCTCGCCGCCGAAATGCCGGCGCCCGAGCCGCACTTCGAACAGCGACGAGGAAGTGGTGCCGTCCATGTAGTCGCGCATCAGGTCGAAGACCGACCAGGTCGCGAAACATTTCAGCGCCAGCAGGGCTTTGGCTCCCGACTGACGGCGAACGCGGTCGATGATCTCGAGATTGCGAAGCAGCTTCTCTTTGTCGATCAGGTAGTAGGGCGTGGCGAGGCTGGACAATTCAGGATCCGTGACGTTGAGATGGGCCGGGCGGGTGGTACCAATATAGGGGGCCGGCGTCCAGATTTGCAGGGCTGCCAGCCGGAAGGAGAGCATGGTGACGGATGAGATCGAGCGGGAAGAAGGCGAGACGCGGGGCCGCTATGTATTGCGCCGCGATGGCGCCGAGGCCGAAATGACCTATTCGCGGCTGGGCCAGCGCCGCATCATCATCGACCACACCGCGGTGCCCGACGCCATGCGCGGCAAGTCCATCGGCAAGCTCCTGGTCGGCCGTGCCGTCGCCGACGCCCGGGCAGAGGGCCGCTCGATCATCGCCCTGTGCCCCTTTGCCCGCAAGGTCCTGGAGCGCACCCCGGAATGGCAGGACGTCTGGGAACGCTGAAGCCTGCCCCGGCCGCCGCGCCGGGAGCGTCCATTGACAAGCACTTGCTGCGCCGCATACTAACTGTCGACAAAAAAACGACCGGAGCCGGAAATGGCGGATCTTTCGCGATTCGCGATCAACCAGATCACCACATATTCATGGTCGATGCCCGAAGCAATCGAGGGATATGCCGCGCAGGGAGTGGGCGGCATTGCCTGCTGGCGCAATTATGTCGCCGATTACGGGACGGAGCGGACGGCGAGGCATTTGCGCGATGCCGGCCTGTGGGTGGCCTCGCTGTGCACGAGCGCCTGGTTCAACGTCGCCGCCGAGGCCGATTTTCAGGCCGCCATCGAGGAGAACCGGCGCATCCTCGACATGGCGGCGGCAATCGGCGCGCCCTGCGTGGTGATGGTGGTCGGCGGAGTGGTGCCCGGTTCGAAGGACATTGCCGGCCAGCGCCTGCGGGTGCGCGACGCGCTGCACATGCTGGCGCCGCATGCCCGTTCGGTCGGCGTGAAGCTCGGCCTCGAGCCCCTGCATCCCATGTATGCCGGGGACCGCTCGGTGCTGAACCTGATTTCCCATGCCAATGACCTGTGCGACGAGCTGGGCGAGGACGTCGCCGGGCTGGTGCCGGATGTCTACCATTGCTGGTGGGATCCGGCCTTCGAAAGCGAATTGCGCCGGGCCGGCCCGGAGCGGATCCTCACCTTTCATTATTGCGACTGGCTGGTGCCGACGCGCAACCTGCGCGACCGCGGCATGGTCGGCGACGGAGTGATCGACATTGCCCGCATCCGCGGCTGGCTGGACGATATCGGCTACAAGGGTGTTTTCGAACTCGAACTCTTCTCCGAGCTCGACTGGTGGCAACGGCCCGGCGAGGAAACGGTGCGCATCGGCATCGAACGCTGCACGCCCTATGTCGGCAGGGAACCCCTGAAGGACCGGCCGAAGGCGCGAGCATGAGCGCTTGCACCCGCATTGGCCGGCCGGCGTCGCGCCGGCCCGGTCCGCACTGAATCGCCAGCAGGAAACACCGATGAAGAAAATCCGCAATGCAGAAGACTTGCTCGCGCAGGGGGACGTCGCTTCGCGCCGGATCGTGCTCGAGATCGCCGACCGCACGCTGGAGCGTCTCGACAGCTACCGCCGCATTCGCTCGATCATGCGGCTGGAGGGCGACATTCTGCATATCGGCATCCGCTCCTGGGACCTGTCGAAGAAGCGCAATGTCTATCTCGTCGGCGCCGGCAAGGCCTGCAACCACATGGCGATGGCAGTCGACCACGTGCTCGGCGACCGGCTGACGCGCGGCATCGCCATCGTCAAGGTGCGTGAGGATACGGACCGCTTCAACCGGACGGAAGTCCATGTCGGCGGCCACCCGCTGCCGAACGAGGAGGGACTGCGCGCCTCGCGCCGCATCATCGAGATGGTCGACCAGGCCGGTCCGGACGATCTCTTCATCGGCGTGATCAGCGGCGGCAGCTCGGCGCTGATGTCCTGCCCGGTGGAGGGTATCAGCCTGCAGGACGAGATCGACGCCACCGACGTGCTGCTGAAATCGGGCGCGGGAATCTACGAGATCAATGCGGTGCGCCGTCATGTCTCGGCGCTGAATGGCGGCATGCTCGCCAAGCGCATCCGCGATGTCGGCGCCGAGCTGATCGGCTTCGGGATCTCGGACGCCGTCGGCACGCCGGCGACCGGCGACATTGCCGTGCCCTACGCCGCCTACAGGAGCACGCCGATCGGACCGGACGCGACGACGCTCGACGATGCCCGCGCCACCATCGTCAATTACGGCCTCGCCGACAGGCTGCCCCGGTCCATCGTCGACTACCTGATGAATGCCGGCCCGGACAAGGAGACGCCGAAGGAGTTTCCGGACAATACCTATTTCCTGCTCAACACCTTGCCGGATTCCTGCATCTACGCAAAGGAGATCTGCGAGGAGATGGGCATTCCCGCACTCGTTCTCACTTCCTTCCTCGAGGGAGAAAGCCGGGATGCCGGCACTTTCCTCGCCGCGATCGCGCGCGAGATCCAGACCTATGGCAATCCGGTGCAGCCGCCCTGCGTGCTGCTCAGTTCCGGCGAGGTGACGACGCAGATCCCGGACAGCAGCATGATCCGCGGACATGGCGGGCCGGGCCAGGAAATGACCGCCAGCTTCGCCATCACCGCGGCGAAGACGCGCGGCGCCTGCCTGCTTTCGATCGACACCGAAGGCACGGACGGCACGACCAGGGTCGCGGGCGGCATCACCGATTCAACCAGCCTGAAGGCGGCCGCCGACAAGGGCATCAGCCTGCACCAGGCGCTGCGCGAGCACAGCTGCCACGAGGCGCTGGCCGCAATCGGCTCCACCATCTTCACCGGCAATACCGGCACGAATCTGTGCGACCTCAACATCCTGTACGTCCCGGAAGGAGGGCAGGGCTGATGGCCGACGAGATCGTTTCGCTGCGCGCGCAGCAGATCATCGACTGCAAGTGCCGGCCCACCATCGAGGTCGAGATCCGCACCCGCAGCGGCGCGGTCGGGCGCGGCGCCGCGGCGACCGGAACCTCGGTGGGGTCGCACGAGGCATTCGTGCTGCGCGATGGCAATCCGCAGAGCTATCGCGGCCTGACCGTGCACAAGGCGGTACGCAATGCCGAGGAGATCATCGGGCCGGCGCTGACCGGCATGGACGTGTTCGACCAGGGCGCCATCGACCGGCGCATGATCGAGCTGGACGGGACTGCGGACAAGCGCAGCCTCGGCGGCAACACGATCTATGCCGTGTCCATCGCCGCCTTCCGCGCCGCCGCCGATTCGTTGCGCATGCCTCTCTACCGGCACATTGCCGGCGGGCCGCCGCGGACCGTGCCCGTGCCCTGCTTCAACGTGATCAATGGCGGACGCTACGGTTCGCTGACGCAGGCCTTCAACGAATTCCTGATCGTCCCCTACGGCACCGACAGCGTCGATTTCGCGATCGAGATGGCAATCGATGTCTTCCAGCGCCTGCCGGAACTGCTCGAACGCCGTTTCGGCGTCCCGCCGCAGGTTGCCAGCTCCTATGGCTATGCGGCCCCGTCGGAGGATCCGGCCGAGATCCTGTCGCTGATGCTGGAGGCGATCGACGCCTGCGGCCATGGCGGCCGCATCGCGCTGGCACTCGATTGCGCCTCCAGCGAAATGTACGACAGGAATAGCGGCCGCTACCTGCTGAAGGGAAGGCAGGTCGGCAGTGACGAGCTGATCGACTATGCCCGCGCTCTGACCGAACGGTTTCCGCTCGTCTTCATCGAGGACCTGCTCGACGAGAATGACTGGGACGGTTTCAGCAAGGCGGTGCGGGAGCTGCCACGCACCCTCATTCTCGGCGACGACCTGACGGTCAGCAATGCGGCGCTGCTCCGCCGGGCATTCGAGACGCGCGCCGTCGACGGCTTCATCCTGAAGCCGAACCAGGTCGGCACCATCACCGAAGCCATGGAAGCGCACGACTTCGCCCGCGAGCACGGCATGATCTCCGTGCCGTCGGGCCGTTCGGGCGGCGTGGTCGACGATGTGGTGATGGATTTCTCCGTCGGTCTGCAGGTGCCGTTCCAGAAGAACGGAGCGCCGCGGTCCGGCGAACGCATCGAGAAACTGAACTTCCTCATGCGCGCCAACGCCGCCAGTCCCGGCTGCCGCATGTACGATATCCGGCCCTTGCTCCGGTTCTGACGCATTGGGGCCAATGGCTGCAATTCAAGGCGAAAGAGGTTGCCACATGTATCCGAGGATCGACTTCATCTATCTCTCCGAGCCCGACATGATCGCGGCGGGAGTACTGGACGCAGGACGCTGCGTCGAAGTCTGCGAGGAGACGTTCAGCCTGCTGGGGGAAGGCGACTATCTCATGGGCGGGCCGAACCGCAACAGCCATGGGATGAACATCGTCTTCCCGAAGGAGACACGGTTCCCGAACATGCCGGTGGCCGGGCCGGACCGTCGCTTCGCCGCAATGCCCGGCTATCTCGGCGGCAGGTTCGATGTCTGCGGCAACAAATGGTACGGCTCCAATCACGCCAATACGGAAAAGGGGCTGCCGCGCTCGATCCTGACCATGATGCTGAACGACAAGGATACCGGCGCGCCGCTGGCGCTGATGTCGGCCAATCTCTTGAGCGCGGCGCGCACGGGCGGCGTGCCCGGGGTTGCGGCGAAGCGCCTTGCCAACAAGGACTCGCAGGTGCTGTCCGTCGTCGGCTGCGGGCCGATCAACAAGGCCTGCTTCACCTCGATCATGACGCAGCTGCCGGCGGTGCGGAAGGTGGTGTGTTTCGACCTGTTCCTCGACAAGGCAAATGCCTTTGCCGGCTGGGTGCAGCAGGAATACGGGATCGAGGCGACGGGCACCGACCAGGCGGAAGAAGGCTTCCGCGGCGCCGATGTGGTCACCGTCGCGGCCTCGCGCCTGAAGCCGCTCCACTTCAGGGATGAATGGATCAAGCCCGGCGCGACCATCCTGATTTCGGGACCGTTCAATACCGACGAGAGCTTCCTCACCAGCGCGACCATCGTCTACGACCACACGCCCCTGCAGGAAGCCTATGTCGAGGATGCCATCGCTTCGGGCGACAAGGAGGCCTATTATTCCAGCGTCATCGGCGGCCCGTTCTTCCGGCTGATCGATGCCGGCAAGCTGCCGGCGCTTCGCGACTCGACCGGACTCGGCGATGTCGTCAACGGCAGGAAGCCCGGCCGGCGCAGCCCGGAGGAGCGGCTGATCTTCGTCGCCTGCGGCATGGCCGTGTTCGATATCGCATGGGGCTTCGAATGCTATCAGAACGCCCTGAAACAGGGCATCGGCCAGAGCCTGATGCTGTGGGAGAAGCCGCTTCAGGCCTGACCGCGGGGAGTATCGCGACCGGCGCCGGTGCCAGTCTGGCGGGGCAGGCCTTCGCCATGAGCCCGGAAGGCGGGATGAGGGCGGGGGCTGGCGCCGCCGGCCTCAGAACTCGGCCGATCCCTGCAGCGCCTCGTTCAGCATGGCCTCGTAGCGCTGGCGCGGAACCTCGATCGCCCCGAAACGCAACAGATGGTCGTTGACGAACTGGGTGTCGAGCAGGGTGAAGCCCCGTTCCGACAGGTGGTCGACGAGATGCACCAGGCAGATCTTCGACGCATCGGTGACATGGGAGAACATGCTCTCGCCGAAAAAGGCGCGGCCAAGGCTGACGCCGTAGAGGCCGCCGACCAGCCGGCCGTCCTGCCAGGCCTCGACCGTATGGCAATAGCCGAGTTCGAACAGCCTGGCATATGCACGCCGGATCGGATCGTTGATCCAGGTTGCGCCTTCCTTGCGCCGCGCCGAGGCGCAGCCTTCGATCACGCCGGCAAAGTCGCAGTCGCGGCGAATCTCGAATGGCTGGCGGCGCATGGCGCGGCGCAGGCTGCGCGGAACATGGAAGCCGTCGAGGGGAATGATGCCGCGGCGCTCGGGCCGGACCCAGAATACTTCCGGGTCGCTCGCATCCTCGGCCATGGGAAAAATGCCCTCGGCATAGGCACGCAGCAGGATCTCCGTCGGGATGGTGTAACCGGGATCGCGATCCTGGCGGTTGATCATGGAAGCAGTCCGCCTGCCTTCAGCCCTTGCCTGCGAGAAAACCCTCGAGCCAATGGATGTCGTAGTCTCCGCCTGCAATGTCCGAATTGTCAATCAGTTCCCTGAACAGCGGCAAGGTGGTCTTGACGCCATCGATCACGATCTCGTCGAGCGTGCGGCGCAGGCGCATCAGGCACTCGTTGCGCGTG
>CAYLSN010000099.1:0-8067 GCA_964386015.1 uncultured Rhizobiaceae bacterium
CACATGCGGCTTCGTGCGCTCAAACTTTCCCTTCGCCATGTGCAGCTTCCTGTTGCTCGTCCGTTCCAGGTCCGGGGCGCGGCGCGACCCTGTTCAAAGTCCTCGCGACATAATGGGTTCATTCCGTTCGCGCAAGGGGGCAAGGCGCCCCGCCGGCCTACCCTCTACGGCGGCGCCTCGCCGGATCCGCGGCATGCCGGCCCAGGCTCGTGCGTCATGCCGGTGCGCGCAGCTGGCGTGGCCTGACCATGCCGACGCAGACACCGAGCAGGATCACCATCGTCCCGGCCATCTGCATGCCGCCGATGGTGCGCCCGAAAAGCAGATGATCCAGCACGAGGGTTACCACCGGCGTGACGAAGGCATAGGGCGAAACCCTGGCGGGGCCCCAGGCCTTGAGCAGGACCACATAGAGCACGAAGCCGATGGCGGAGCCCACCACCACGAGCCACAGCCAGGCCAGCAGCGCCTCGGGCAGGAGAATCGCAGCGAAATCGCCGGCCGGCCTCACAGGCAGTTCGAGGACGAGCGTCATCAGCAGGATCAGCACGCCGCCGATCAGGTTGTGCCAGCCGGCAATGGCAACGGCGGAACTGCGGGAGAGCAGCGGGCGCCCCCAGACGGATCCATAACAATAGGCCAGCGTACCGACCAGAATGGCCAGCAGCCCCGGAAGCTGCAGGGCAGACGCATCCAGTCCGGCGGCATTGTCGATCCACGCTGCCAGCCCGGGATAGAAAATGCAGCCCAGTCCGGCAATGCCCAGCAGGATCGACGCGAGACGATTGCGGCCCAGCGGCTCCGAATGCAGCAGGAAGGCAAAGAGCGGCAGCAGGATCGGGATCATTCCCTGCACCACGATTGCGGCGACGCTGGCGGTGACGAAGCGTTCGCCCCAGAAGATCAGGGCAAAGCAGATGGAAACGACCATTGCCGACATCCACAGCAGCGACGGGATGTCGGCGCGATCCACCCGCAGCGCCTCACGTCCGGAGACGATCCTTACCGCGGCGAGGATGAGGATACCGGCGGCGAGGAACCTTGTCCCTGCAAGGAAGAATGGCGGCACGAGATCGACCCCGACCTTGATGGCGATCCAGGTCGAACCCCAGCTGAGGCACAGCACGGTGAAAAGAAACGCGTGCATCATGGTCCGGGTTTCCGGCAGATGACTACCACGGAATTGCCGAACGCCTCCCCGCTTTCCTCCGCCACTTCGGTCCCGACAAATCCGGCCGCGGCAAGTTCGCCGACCAGCGCCGCCGGTCCCTGGACCTTGTGCCGCAGCACCGGCATCTGCACCGAGCGGATCCGCCCGTCCGCGGTCCGTATCCTGCGCGGAATGCAGTCTCCCGGTACTGCGTGGCGCACCGCGTCGTAATCCTCCACCGACCAGAAACCCTTCAGCCAGTCCACGCGGCAATGATCGAGCAGAAGCACGCCGCCCGGCTTGAGAATCTCGTACACCCGGCGCAGATGCGCCATGCGGTCGGCGTCGACGTCGAGCATGTGCAGGCAGCCCATGTTCAGGGCAAGATCGAAGGATTCCGGCGCAATGCCGTGCAGGCGGATCACGTCCCTTTCGAGAAATGCCGGCGGTGACGGCAGATGGCGGCAGAGCTGGCGGGCGCGATCGAGCGCGGCAGGAGAAACGTCGACGCCGGTAGCCCGATAGCCCTGCTGCGCCAGCCAGCGGCAATCGCGTCCCTCTCCGCAACCGAGGTCGATGATCGCCTGCGCCTGCCGATCGCGGATCAGGGCCGGCACGAGGCGGGTAACCACCTCGTTTGGCTCCAGCGTCTCCCAGACCGTACCGCCTTCCGCATAGGTAAGCCGATAGCGCCGGTCATATCCCCAGTAATAGGGAGGATCGGCAGGCGCATCCGCAACCACGCCGTCATCCGCCACCACCTCGCCATTCTCCGTCACCAGGATGCAGGAGGCCGGGCCGGAGTCGCGCACGGGATCCAGCTGCACTGCGACTGCGCCGGAGAGATCGAGCTGGTCGCCTTCACAGACAAATTCCGTCCGCGCCGGATCCAGGGTGAACCGGATGCCGCCGGCGGTGACCAGCGCCCGGACCTGTCCGCAGTCCCGCAGGCGCAGGCGGATCGATTGCGGAACCCTGATGGCAATTGCCTGGATTTCCGGGGAAATCCGCGCGCTCCCGTTCTCCGCGATGGCCATGCGCAGCGCGCAGTTCCACAGCGTCTCCCAGTACCGGCCATCGGTTGGCAATGCCGCCAGTTCGTGCTGCCAGCCCCGTTCGTCCTCATGTTGCAATTGCATCCCGCCTCTCCCTCCGTGCCGGCGCATCCAGCCGTTCTGCCGCGGCCCGGGCAAGCAGCGGCAGGATCTCCCGCTGCGCGACGCTTCCCCCGATCCGGAACCATTCCGGCCTCGCGGTCTCGAGCCGGTCGAGGCAGGATGCATGGTCCTCGCGCATGAAATCCGCGATCGCCTGGATGACGAGCTGGCTGACGTGGCTGTGCGGCACGTCTCCCGGGAGCGAACGGTACCGGTGCAGCAATTTGCGCAGCAGGGATTCCTCCCCCGCCATCAGGAAGGCGAACGCGGCATGGATGTCGTTGAAGCCTGACCATGAATTGTAGATGGACGGCGCCCAGTTGCGCGCAAGTTCGCGGCAATGGGCCGTCAGCTCGGCCGTCAGACCGTGATCGAGGAACAGCCGGACGCAGAAATTTACGGCGTCGAGATCCTGCTCCGCATCGTCTCCGGCCATCAGGGCGCGACAATCGCGGTAGGCGCGAATGGCCTCGTCCATGCGTCCCATCGCCAGCAGGGAAACGGCAAGATGCCAGCCGACATGCATGTTCATGCCGGGATTGTCCCGCCACATGCCGATGCAGCCGGTAAGGAAGTCGACGATGCTGCCGTGCTCTCCCGCGCCATGCCAGCAATGGACGAGCGCGTGAACGGAATAGATGCCCGGCTCCCCACGCTCGCACGCCTTCCGGGCAATGGGAAGAGCTGCCCTGGCGAGCTCGGCATCTCCCTGCTCGCACAGCGAAAAGGCAAGAATGCCGCTGTAGAAATGACCGAAGTCGGGATCCTCGCATCTTTCGTCGGCAAGGAGATAGTCCGGATAGAGGTCGCGATTGCCGTGCAGGAAATCGAACATGTGCAGCATGAAGACTGCCACCACGTCCGTGGGATACTCCCGGAGATGGCTCCTGAACTGCCGGCGCGATCCGGCAAGGTCGCGCTGGCACCAGCGGGACAGCGCCCGGACGATCGCAGGAAACCGGTCCGCCAGCTCGCTGCGGGACAGGGACTGCAGCATCCGCCGCGCACATTCCCCATCGCGCCGGTTCATGTTGCATGCAAGGCAGAAGGCCTGCACCAGCACCCAGTACTGACCGTCCAGACTCTCTTCCGGCAGCTTGCGGCGCGCGCAATGCATGTCGGGCTCCAGGCGCAGGAAATGCCGGGAAATGGATGGATTCAGCCAGGTCAGGCCTGCTTCCATCATGGAGTATTGCACCTTCATCTCGGGTACCCGCCCGCTCGGAATCTCGGAATATCGGAGCGCCCGCCAGTTCGGGCCGCCATCCGCAGACTTACCCCCCTCCCGGGTGTCAGGACATTCCGCGATCACGCGGGTTGACAGAAATTCCACCCCACGGCCGCATCGCGATTCGCCCGCGCCGGCGCCGGCACTGCGGGCGAAATCACCCTTGCCGCGCTACTGTTCGATCGGTGGAAATCAGTCTGGAGCGGGTAGCGGGAATCGAACCCGCATATTCAGCTTGGAAGGCTGCTGCTCTACCATTGAGCTATACCCGCGAACCGGCCGGGTCGGATGGTGGAGGGGGCTGGATTCGAACCAGCGTACGCATAAGCGGTCAGATTTACAGTCTGATGGATTTAACCACTCTCCCACCCCTCCGTGTCGAAACCCGGCGGTCTGGTGCAGTGCGAATCCCTTGGCGGAAATGCCCGCCGCCGGCTTCGCGAATGGCCTTATGGCGTCACGGTTCCGTCCTGTCAACATGATCCGTGACCATGCCGGACAAATCCCGGCCCGACCGCACCAGGAGCCTTCCATATCGAAATGGCGTCGCCTGGCGCTGGCGGAATCGGCGCCATCGAACTGCTTCCGTTTCAATATGAACGGCCCTGGCCACCATCTGGGATCTGCGCGGAAAAATGCAAGTCCCCCCGGCGCGATCCGCGCTGGCGTCGGCCGCCGGCCGGCGTATAAGGAGAGAATGTCGAAATCACACGATTCCCGCACGCCGAAGGACAGCCATTATGCACGCCTGCGCCGGGCCAGCCGCTCCGGGCCTGCCCGGCCGGAGCCCGGCCTGCCTGCTGAAGGCCGGGTGCACCTCTATGGCATCCACACGGTCGCTGCGGCGCTTGCCAATCCGCGCCGGCGCGTGCACTGGCTGAAGGTCAGCCGCAATGCGGCGCAGCGTCTCGGCATCACCGACCTCGCCGCCCTGCCCTTTCCCGCCGAACTCGTCGAGCCGAGGGAGCTCGACCGGCTCGCCGGCGCCGATGCCGTACACCAGGGCGCGCTGGCGGAAGCGGACGCGCTGCCGACACGCCCGCTCGCGGCACTGGGCGACACGCCGCTCGTCATCGTGCTCGACCAGGTGACGGACCCGCACAATGTCGGCGCGATCCTGCGTTCTGCGGTGGCCTTCGGCGCCGGGGCGCTCATCACCACCTCGCGGCATTCCCCGCGCGAAAGCGGCGTACTTGCCAAGTCGGCATCCGGCGCACTCGAACATATCGACCTCATCGAGGTGCGAAATCTCGCTGAAGCCCTGCGCGAGCTCGAGGCAGGAGGCTTTTCGACCGTGGGCCTCGATTCGCAGGCAGGCATCGCCCTCGAGGAAGTTCCGGCCGCCGGAAGGATCGCGCTGGTGCTCGGCGCCGAGGGCAAGGGTCTGCGCGAGAAGACCCGGGCCACGGTCGGCGTACTGGCTCGTCTCGACATGCCGGGAGCGATCCGCTCGCTCAACGTCTCCAACGCTGCCGCCATCGCTCTCTATGTCGCGCGCACCCGGCTGCTGCTGCCGGCAGGTTCACGGTAGTCCGGCGCCCGGACCGCATCCGTTTGCCTGTGAAAGGCCCGGCTCCCGGCTTGCGGCCATGATCATGATGCGGGCATGATCTTCCTTCATGCATGTGCCGCGCTCCGGAACGATTCCCCTGCCGGGCGCTCACCCTGGTGCGGAGCATAGGCGACGATCGATGAGTCAGCTGATACCCCTGACCTCCCTGCTGCTGGGCGCGGCATTCCTGTTCATCGCCGGCGGCATTCACGGCCTCATCCTTCCCGTGCGAGGATCGCTGGAGGGCTTCTCCGATCTCAGCCTCGGCCTGATCGGCACGGGCTGGGCCATCGGCTATGTCCTCGGCTGCATCTCGGTGCCCCGCATGGTCGCCCGGGTCGGTCATATCCGCCCTTTCGGCGTGATGGCGACCGCCGCGTCACTCTCCGTGCTGCTTTCCTCGCTTCTGGTCCATCCCTGGGCGTGGATCTCGCTGCGCGCCCTGGCCGGCTTCGCCTTCGCCGGCGCAGCCATGATCATCGAGAGCTGGATCAGCGAAAAGACCAATCCGGGCTCGCGCGGCAAGGTCTACGGCGTCTACACAATGGTCAATCTCGGTTCGTTGACCGCCGGCCAGCTGGCGCTTTCGCTCGGTTCGCCGTCCGGCTTCTTCTTCTTCGTGCTCGCCGCGATCTTCTACAATCTGGCTCTGATTCCGACCGCCATTTCCTCCTCGGCGACGCCGAAGCCGCTGACCCGCTCCCGGCTCGACATCGGACTTCTCTGGCGGAACTCGCCGGTCGCCGTGGTCGCGGTCTTCCTGGTCGGCATCGCCAACAGCAGCTTCAACACGCTCGGGGCCGTCTTCGGCCAGCAGAGAGGGCTCGACATCACGGCCATCTCCATCTTCATGAGCGTGCCCATCATCTGCGGAGCCCTGGCGCAGATTCCCACGGGCATCCTCTCCGATCGCGTCGACCGCCGCTTCGTGCTGATCGGCGGCGCGACCGTGGCGGTCGCCGCCGAGCTGGTCTTCATCGTCGTCGATTCCGCCAATCCGGTCTTCGCCATCGCCACCGGCGCCCTGTTCGGCGCGGCGATCTACTCGCTCTACCCGGTGATCATCGCCCATGCCAACGACCATGCCGAGCCGGGCGACTATGTACGCACCAGCGGCGGCCTGCTGCTGCTTTTCGGAACCGGCTCGATCTTCGGGCCGCTTTTCTCCGGCTACGTCATGTCGCGGATCGGCCCGTCGGGGCTGTTCCTCACCGCTCTCGGCGCGCATATGCTGCTGATCGCCTTCACCCTGTTCCGGATCCGGCGGCGCAAGCCGGTGGCGGGCGAAGGCAAGTCGCCCTTCGTCGTTTCCGCTTCCGACGGCACGCTGACGCCGGAGGCCGCCGCCCTGAAGGCGGAAGTCACCAAGGAGCGCGAAGAGCAATGACCGGCCGGCCCGCCCGTTCTCCCTCCCCGGGCGGGTTCCCTTACTTGACGGTTTCCATGACCGCGAAGGTCGACGTCTGCGACACATGCGGCAGCGCCGAGATCTTCTCGCCGAGAATTCGGCGGTAGGCGCCCATGTCCTTGGTGCGCACCTTCAGGAGATAGTCGAAGCCGCCGGCAATCATGTGGCACTGCTCGATCTCGCGGATCGACTGGACGGCCTGGTTGAATGCCTGCAACGCAGCGGATCGCGTGTCGCTGAGCGTGACCTGGACAAAGGCGATATGGCCCTCGCCCAGGCGCTCGCGGTCGATGATCGCGCTGTAGCCGCGGATAAAGCCTTCCGCCTCGAGGCGGCGGACCCGCGCGATGACCGGCGTCTTGGTCAGGCCGACCTGCTCGGCCAGCGCCGCCATGGATAGCCGCGCATCGGCCTCGAGCGCGGCGAGGATGCGAAGGTCGATACGGTCCAGTTGTTCCGTGTTCATGGCATTGTGCTGATGAATGAACGGTTTTCTGGCGCCACGATAGTGCAGACGGACTGGAATGTCACTGCTTATGGTCCATGCCTACCGGTGAAGACATGATAGACTCCGGCCGGTACTGGTCAGGAGACGAACATGGCGAATCTGCAAGAGATCCGGGCCCGCATCCGGGCGCTGACCCTGGCGCCGGAAGCGGAAGTGCTGCCGCAGCTGATCCGCGCCGCCGACACTGGCCGGGAAGCGAGGGAAAGGATCTCGCGCAGGGCGGCGGAATGGGTACGGGCAGTGCGCGCCTCCTCCGAGCCGAAGCTGATGGAATCCTTCCTGGCTCGCTACGGCCTGTCGACGGCGGAGGGCGTCGCCCTGATGTGTCTCGCCGAGGCGCTGCTGCGCGTGCCGGATGCCGACACCATGGACGAGCTGATTGCCGACAAGATCGCGCCGCACGACTGGGCGGCGCATGCGGGCCGCTCCTCCTCCGTCTTCGTCAATGCGTCGACCTGGGCGCTGATGCTGACCGGGCGCGTGCTGGAAGACGGAGACGGCCGCATCGAGCGCATCCTGCGCACCATGGTGCGCAAAATGGGCGAGCCGGTGATCCGCGCCGCCGTCGCCTCGGCCATGCGCGAGATGGGCGAGCAATTCGTCCTCGGCCGCACCATTGCCGAGGCGCTGAAGCGGGGCGCGGCGATGACGGCAAAGGGCTATCTGTATTCGTATGACATGCTCGGCGAGGCGGCGCGCACCCACGCCGATGCCGAGCGTTATTTCGATGCCTACCGGCAGGCGATCGCGGCGCTGAAGGACAGTGCCCGGACCGACGACATTCGCGCCAATCCCGGCATTTCGGTGAAGCTGTCGGCACTGCACCCCCGCTACGAACAGTCGCAGCGTGCGCTGATGCTGCCGCAACTTGCCGACCGGCTCGCCGAGCTCTGCATCGCGGCCCGCGACGCAGGAATGGGCCTCAATGTCGACGCCGAAGAGGCCGACCGGCTCGACCTGTCGCTCGACATCGTCGAAGCCGTGCTTGCCAGGCCGGAACTCGCCGGCTGGGACGGGTTCGGCGTCGTTGTCCAGGCGTACGGGCAAAGGGCGCCGGCGGTGAT
>CAYLSN010000100.1:0-1666 GCA_964386015.1 uncultured Rhizobiaceae bacterium
GTGCACAAGCAGGCCATGCGGCATCACCGGCTCGGCCGGCACATCCTGCTGATCGGCCATGCCGGCCATCCGGAGGTGATCGGCACCATGGGCCAGCTGCCGGAAGGGGCCGTCACCCTGATCGAATCCGAGGCGGACGCGGCGGCCTTCACGCCGCAGCCGGGCGTCGAGCTCGGTTTCGTCACCCAGACGACGCTCTCCGTCGACGACACTGCGGGAATCATCCGGGTCCTGCGCCAGCGTTTCGAGAATCTGCACGCGCCGGCGGCGGAATCCATCTGCTATGCGACGACCAATCGCCAGGCGGCGGTCAAGCATGCAGCACCGGGTGTCGACTGCTTCCTGATCGTCGGCGCCCCCAATTCGTCGAATTCGCGCCGCCTGGTCGAGGTTGCCGAGCGGAGCGGCGCGCGCCGGGCGGAGCTGGTGCAGAATGCCGGCGAGATCGACTGGACGCAACTGGAAGGAGCGTCGGTGATCGGCCTCTCCGCCGGTGCATCGGCGCCGGACATTCTTGTCGACGAGATCATCGAGGCCTTTCGCCAGCGCTTCGAGGTCACCGTCGAAGTGGCCTTTACCGCCGAGGAGAACGAGGAGTTCCCGGTCATGCGCACGCTGCGCGACGTCCAGCTCGACAAGCGCGACATGGCATTCCTGAACGGGAATTCCTGATGGCCGTCTATACCGACATCAACGAGATCGAGCTGGCGCAGTTTCTCGCGGATTACGACATTGGCGGGCTGCTGTCCTACAAGGGCATCGCGGAAGGGACGGAGAATTCGAACTTCCTGATCCACGCCGAATCGGGTGCCTATATTCTCACCCTCTATGAGAGGCGGGTCGCCGGCAGCGACCTGCCCTTCTTCCTCGGCCTGATGGAGCATCTGGCCGGCAAGGGCCTGCCCTGTCCGCTTCCCGTGCATCGCAGGGATGGCGGGGTGGTAGGCCAGCTCGCGGGTCGGCCGGCGGCGATCATCACCTTTCTCGAAGGCATGTGGATGCGCCGCCCGACCGTGCAGCATTGCCGTGAAGTCGGCCGGGCGCTGGCGCAGCTCCACCTGGCGGGCGAGGATTTCCCGATGTCGCGCCGCAATGCGCTCGACCTCGCCGGCTGCCGGGAATTGTGGGAAAAGGTCCGCCACCGCGCCGGCGAGATCGAGGCCGGCCTTGCCGACGAGATCGATGGCGAGTTCGAATATCTGCTCGGGGCCGGGCCGGCTGGCTGTCCGGCGGGCATCGTCCATGGCGACCTGTTCCCGGACAATGTCTTTTTCCTCGGCGACCGCCTGTCGGGCCTGATCGATTTCTATTTCGCCTGCAACGATCTGTTCGCCTACGATATCGCCATTTGCCTCAACGCCTGGTGCTTCGAGCGCGACTTTTCCTTCAACCTGACCAAGGGCACCGCCCTCCTGGCCGGCTATCAATCGGTGCGCCGCCTGGAGGAACAGGAGGCGGATGCACTGCCGGTACTGGCGCGCCGCGCCGCGCTGCGTTTCCTGCTGACGCGCCTGCATGACTGGTTCAACGGGCCGGATGGCGAGCTCGGCGGCAAGAGGCATCCGGACGGCTTCATCCGCCGTCTCCGCTTTCACCGCCGCATCCGTGCTTCGGGCGAGTACGGCATCGCATGAAGCTGGTCGACATCTATACGGACGGCGCGTGC
>CAYLSN010000100.1:1676-7924 GCA_964386015.1 uncultured Rhizobiaceae bacterium
GGCTGGGGCGCGATCCTGCGCCATGGCAGCCACGAACGGGAGCTGTCCGGCGGCGAGGCGCTGACCACCAACAACCGCATGGAACTGACCGCCGCCATCTCCGCCCTGAATGCGCTGAAGGAGCCCTGCAAGGTCCGCCTGCACACAGACAGCACCTATCTGCGTGACGGCATTTCCGGCTGGATCGAGGCCTGGAAGCGCAATGGCTGGAAAACGGCGGCGCGCAAGCCGGTGAAGAATGCCGATCTATGGCAGCAGCTCGATGCGGCCCGCGCCCGCCATTCGGTGGAATGGCACTGGATCCGCGGCCATGCCGGCCATCCGGAGAACGAGCGCGCCGACCTGCTGGCGCGAAAGGCCATGGAGCCGTTCAGGCGCAAGCAGACCCAGAGCGATCCGGCCTAGCGGCTATTCTTCTTCGCCGGAAACCGCGATCCTTCCCTCCACCGCCGCGTCGCCGCTGACCAGCGTATAGGCAATCGGGGCGGAGCCGGCCGGGCGGGCGCGCACGGGAATGGCCAGCATGTCGCCCGGCAGTCGCGACGGCAGGCCGAACCTCCAGCCGCCCCCCTCGACGAGAAACAGCTCCGCATCGGCGCCGGGCCGCGGCAGGGACAGCTGCGCCAGCAACCGGTCACCGTCCCGATGCAGGCGGACAATGCCGAATTCGCTGCCGGCCTGGCGCGGCAGGCTGGCAAATGCCTCGTCGACGATCCTTGCTTCCTCCGGATTGCTCAGCGGCTGGCTCGCCACCGCCAGATCCGCCTGCACCGGAATGCAGATCGACTTGCAGATGCCGAGGAAGACGCTGGCCCGGATGCCATGCGGCGCGACAGGCGGCAGTTCCAGCGCCAGCCTGGTCGAGCGGTCATATCCGGCCCAGGCCGAATAGCCGTCATCGATCCTGACGGGCGCCGGAAAGCGGATCCGCGCCGGCTCCGGCCGTCCGGCAAGCTCGATCTGGGGCGGCACGCCGAATTCGCCCGGATCCACCCAGTAGGTTTTCCAGCCCGGTTCGAGACGGATCTCCAGCGCGCCGCGCAGCATGCCGCCTTCGGGCGCCTCCGCGGTGACGATCCGGATCGCTCCGCCCTCGACCGGATGCCACTCGCTGCTTGCCGCCAGCGCCGGAGTGGCAATCAAGACGAGACAGGGCAACAGCAAAGCCAGCATTGCTTCTTTCCTCCTGGTCGGACTCTGCCGACATTCTCCGGTCAACATGGTCTGTTCAAGGCAGGGCAAAGCGCTTATCTTGATAGCATGATCATTGGCGGCAACAGACGGATCATCGACGGAAGGGAGTCCCTGGACGGGCAGTTTCTCGTGGCCATGCCCGGCATGGCTGACGAGCGTTTCAGCCGTACCGTGATCTATATCTGTTCGCACGGCCCCGACGGCGCAATGGGCCTGGTGATCAACCGGCTGCGGCCGATCCGCTTTCCCGAACTCCTGGTCCAGCTCGGCGTGATCGAGGAATCCGAAATCATCCAGCTGCCGGAGCGCGCCCGGCAGCTTCTGGTGCGCAGCGGCGGGCCGGTGGAGCAGTCGCGCGGCTTCGTCGTGCACAGCGACGACTACGTGACCGAATCGTCGGTCCTGATCGACAACCACATCCTGCTGACGGCGACGGTCGACATCCTGCGGGCGATCAGCGAGGATGGCGGGCCGCGCCAGGCATTCATGGCGCTGGGCTATTCCGGCTGGGGGCCCGGCCAGCTCGAATCGGAGATCGCCGAGAATGGCTGGCTGACGGTGGACGCCGATCCCGAGATCCTTTTCGACCGCGATCTCGACCGCGCCTATGAGCGGGTGCTCGCCGGACTCGGCATCGACCCGACGCATCTCAGCTCGGAAGCCGGCCACGCCTAGAAGAGGCGTTCGAGCTTGCGTTTGAGCCCTGTGCTTGTCAGGGTTCCCGGACGGCAGCCTCCTGAGGTTCTGCAGTTTCCAGCGCACGGCCGGAAGTTCGGCGGCACGGGCGTGGCCGCATCCGGCCTCGCTAGGGAACCACGAAGCTTTCCTGCAGCAGGCGCAGGACCTCGTCGCTGTTCAGGGGTGCTCCGAGCATGGTGCTCTGTGCATATTCGCAGCCCATTTCGCGCAGGATCTCCACGTCTTCCTCGGTTGCCACGCCCTCGCAGACGACCGACAGGCCGAGATCGTGGGCCATGTTGACGATCGACTTCAGCAATACGTACTTCTTCGGGCTGCGATCCTCGATGAAGCCGCGATCGAGCTTGATGGTGTCGAACGGAAAGCGGGTAAGATAGGACAGGGACGAGAATCCCGTCCCGAAACCATCCAGCGACAGGCCGATTCCCAGCTGCCTGAGGCGCTGCAGCACGTGCGCCGACTGTTCCGGATTGCGCATCACCAGCGATTCGGCAAGCTCCAGGCGGAACCAGCGCGGTTTCAGCCCGGAATGGGAAAGGACCGTCTTGATCTCGGTGATCAGGTCCTGGCGGATGACCTGCTCGCTGGAGAGATTGACGGATACGGACAACGGCACGCCGCCCACCGAATTCTGCCAGTCCTGCAGGTCGGCCGTCGCCTTCTGCATCGCGAATTGCGCCAGGGCGAGGATCAGGCCGGTCGTTTCGGCCGAGGGGATGAACTCGCTCGGCGGAATCACGCCGCGGCGGGGATGGTCCCAGTGGATCAGCGCCTCGAATCCGGCGATCGAACGGTCTTCCAGGCGCACGATCGGCTGATAGGACAGGCCGAATTCCGAACGCTCGATGGCGCGCCGCAGATCCGCCTCCAGCTGCAGCCGATTGGCGCTGAGCGCGCGGAAGGCGGGCCGGAACGGCTCGATCCGGTCGCCGCCCTGCCGCTTCGCCTGGTGCATGGCCAGTTCTGCATCCTTCAGCATTTCCACCGCGGTGCTTCTTTCCGAAGTGGCGGTGATCAGTCCGATCGAGCTGGTCAGCATGAGTTCGCTCTTGCCGAAGGCGATGGGCGCGCTGATCGCCCTGCGCAGCGATTCGGCGAATTTCGCGATTTCCGGCGCTTCGCTCTCCGACAGGAGGATGAGCCCGAACTGGTCACCGGAAATCCGCGACAGCGTGTCGTGGGGCTGCAGCAGGCGATGCATGCGCCGGGCGATGGTCAGCAGGATCGTGTCTCCCGCCGACATGCCGAACTCGTCATTGACCAGCTTGAAGCGGTCGATGTCGATGGCGAACACCGTCGGCCTCAGCCTTTCCTCGGCGCCGGCAATGGCCAGGACCGATTCGAGCCGGTCGAGAAAGAGCTGCCGGTTGGGCAGCCCGGTCAGGTTGTCGTGCACGGCATCGTGCATCAGCCGCTCTTCGGAGTTCTTCTGCTCGGTGACGTCGATCAGCGTGCCGACACAGCGGATGATCTCTCCGTCCGAGCCGATCACCGGGCGGGCGCGCAGCAGATACCAGTGGTACTGGCCGTCCGCGGCGCGCAGGCGCAGGGCCTGGGCGATGCGGCCGCGCCGCTGCTCCACGATCGTGTCGAGCGTGCTGCGGAACAGGTCGCGATCCTCCGGGTGCAGCACCGGCAGCCAGTTGCGCGCCGGACCGTGCAGCGCGTTCGCCGCAAGGCCGATGGCGTGCGAGAGATCCGGCCGCGTGACGACCCGGTCGCGCAGCACGTCCCAGTCCCAGACCAGGTCGCCGGAGCCGGTAACGGCGAGCGCCTGGCGCTCGACATCGCTGAACAGCCCCTGCTGGACGCCGCCGCCGGAGAAGGCGTGCTGCATCACGGTGAAGCCGATCAGAAGCGTGATGAGGATGAGCCCGCCGCTCAGCGCCGGCTGCACGATGTCATTGTCGAGCATGCCGGTGACGGTCATCCAGGCGCCGGTCAGCCAGACCGCCAGCATCAGCCATCCGGGCACCAGCATGATGGCCCGGTCGTAGCCGCGGCTGCCGAGGACGACGATCAGGCCGGCGCCGGCGATCGCCGTCAGCAGGAAGGAGATGCGGGCAATGCCGGCCGAAAGCGGCGGATCGATGATCGCGACCGCGGCGAGAAGCCCGAGCGCCGTGATCCAGATCAGTGCGCCATAGCTGAAATGGTCGTGCCAGCGATTGAGATTGAGATAGGTGAACAGGAAGATGACGAAGGTGGCGGCGAGGCTGACTTCCGTCGCGGCGCGCCACATCTGGATGTTGCCCGGCGTGATCTCGATGATGCGGTTGAGAAAGCCGAAATCGATCGAGATGAACGCCAGCGCCGCCCAGGCGAGCGCCGCCGTCGCCGGGAACATGGACGTGCCCTTGATGACGAACAGGATGGTCAGGAACAAGGCGAGCAGGCCGGCAATGCCGATGACGATCCCGCGGTAGAGCGTGTAGGAATTGACGGTGTCCTTGTAGGATTCCGTGTCCCAGAGATACACCTTCGGCAGGCGTGGCGACGCCAGTTCCATGACGAAGGTCACCACCGTGCCCGGATTGAGCGTCACCTGGAAGATGTCCGAATCCTCGCTCGGCACCCGGTCGAGGGCGAAGCCCTCGCTGGGGGTGATCGCCGTGATGCGCGGCGAGCCGAGATCCGGATAGAGCAGGCCGGAGCCGGGCAGCCGGAAATGCGGCGCCACGATGAGCCGGTCGATCTGCTCGCTCGTGGCGTTGGCGAGGGCGAACACGGCCCAGACGCCGGTCGCGTTCTCGTCCTGGGCGTCGACCTCGATCCGGCGCACGATCCCGTCCGGCTGCGGCGCCGTATTCACCTGGAAGCTGCTGCCCTGATCGGTGAAGACCTCGACCGCATCGGTCAGGTCGAGCGCCACGTCGCCCTTGGAGATCCTGATGGGCTCGAAGGCGCCGGCAGCCGGCAGCATCGCCAGGAATACCAGGATTGCGCCGGCAATGCGGAAGAGGTGTCTCGCTCGTGTCAATCCCTGCGCCCCGGTTTTCCTGTCTCCCCGCAATCGCTCGCGATCAGGGCATACAGCAGATGATCCCGCCACTTGCCATTGATGCAGAGATAGGACCGCATCAACCCTTCCCGCGCAAATCCGGCTTTTTCAAGCACATGGGCAGAACGATGGTTCTCCGGAACGCACGCGGCTTCGATTCGCTGCAGATTCAGCGAACTAAAACAATAGTCGCGCAGCAAGGCAAGGCTTTCCACCATGTATCCCTTGCCGGCGAACCGTTCGCCCATCCAGTAGCCGATTTCGGCGCTCTGGGCGACGCCGCGGCGGATGTTCATCAGGGCGATTCCGCCGGCGATCCGGCCGGTGGCCTTCTCGATGACGAGGAAGCTCTGCGCCCGGCCGGCGCGATGTTCCCTGCGGATCTGGCGCAGCCTGCGCCGCCATGCCGACCGGCTCAGCTCGTCCTCGGTCCAGCGCGGCTCCCACGGTTCGAGGAAATTTCGGCTTTCCAGGCGCAGCTGCGCCCACTCGGCATGATCTGACAGGCGCGGCGGCCGCAGACAGACATTGCGTCCCTCGATCCGGACCTCCCGCGTGAACCAGCCGGCCATGGCCGAAGCCGTCAGACAGCGATCCTGCCGAAGCCGGGAAGGTGCCTGGACAGGCGTTCGCAGATGGCCTCGTAGGACTGGAGGGTGCCGACGGGACCGACCGCGGCGACCGTCGGCTTGCCGGTGAACATGCGGCCGGCGAGGTCGGTCAGGCGGGCGACCGTGATGTTGGCGAGGCGGTCGAGCAGTTCCTCGGTCGTGATCGGACGGCCGAACAGCAGCAGCTGCTTGGCGATCTGCGACGCCCGGCTGGTGGCGCTCTCGCCGGACATCAGCAGGCCGGCCCGGTATTGCGCCCTGGCGCGCTCCAGCTCCTCCTGGTCGATGCGATCGGCCGTATGTTTCAGCTCATCGAGGATGACCGGCGTCAGGCCGGCAATGTCGCCGGGGCCGGTGGCCGCGTGCACGCCGAAGATTCCGGTGTCGGAAAACCCCCAGTGGAAGGCGTAGATCGAGTAGCACAGGCCGCGTTTCTCCCGCACCTCCTGGAACAGGCGCGACGACATGCCGCCGCCGAGCAGCATGGACAGGATCTGCGAGGCGTAGAAGTCGCGCACATGATAGGCGCGCCCCTCGAAGCCGATGACGATCTGCGCATCCATCAGGTCGCGCAGCTCGCGATAGTCGCCGCCGACATAGCTGGCATATTGCAGCGGCGCCGCCGTCGCCTTTGACCGGAATCCCGCCAGGCGCTGCT
Organism: uncultured Rhizobiaceae bacterium; assembly: GCA_964386015.1. Lineage (GTDB taxonomy): Bacteria > Pseudomonadota > Alphaproteobacteria > Rhizobiales > Rhizobiaceae > CAYLGY01. The sequence goes on from CAYLSN010000100.1 coordinate 7,840, forward strand.
CGACCTCGCGCACGAACCGGTCGTGGTCCACCGCCCCGGCCGCGACCGCCACCATCCGCTCGGCGCCGTATTGCTGCTGCAGGTA
>CAYLSN010000101.1:0-7879 GCA_964386015.1 uncultured Rhizobiaceae bacterium
CGCCGCCGATCGGAATGATGATCAGCACCCCGAGCGCCAGCGAGACGAGTACGATGAGCCAGAACACGAAATGGCTCTCCGTCGCCACCAGCGCGACGATCAGCGCGATGAGAAGGACGGCAAGGCCGAGATTGACCGCATGACGCGCCGGCAGCAGGATCGGCTTGCCCGACATGCGTCCGTCCAGTTTCAGGAAGGCGATGACCGAGCCGGTGAAGGTGATCGCACCGATGGCGACCCCGATCGACATCTCGATCAGCGCCTGGGCGTGAATCTCGCCGGCAACACCGATACCGAAACTTTCCGGGGCGTAGAGCGCCGCGGCGGCAACCAGGACGGCGGCGAGGCCGACCAGCGAGTGAAACGCCGCTACGAGCTGCGGCATTGCCGTCATCGCGATCCGTCGCGCAATGACAGCGCCGATGGAACCGCCCAGCGCGAGGCCGAGCACGATCAGACCGAGGCCGCCGGCAGAAGGCCGCGCCAGGGCGAGCGTGGTGAGAATGGCGATGGCCATGCCGGCCATGCCGAACAGATTGCCCTGGCGGCTCGTGGTCGGATGCGACAGCCCGCGCAGCGCGAGGATGAAGAGTACGCCGGAGACCAGGTAGAGAAAGGCCGCCAAGTTCACGCCCATGGGTCGGCCCTCACTTCTCTTTTTTCTTGTACATGGCCAGCATGCGCTGGGTGACGAGGAACCCGCCGAAAATGTTGATGCTAGCGAGCACCAGCGCCACGAACCCGAAGCCGGCAGCGAGCCCGCTGGCCGACAGGCCGACCGCGAGCAGGGCACCGACCACGATCACCGACGAAATCGCATTGGTCACGGACATCAGCGGCGTATGCAATGCCGGAGTCACGGACCAGACGACGTAATAGCCGACGAAGATCGCCAGGACGAAAATGGCGAACCGGAAGATGAACGGGTCGATTCCGGTAACGAAATGCGCCGCCGTTCCGGCCGCGTCCGCAACGCCTTCGCTCCCGACCGCGCCGCGCACGGCCTGAACCGCTTCCTCCAGCCGGTCCAGTGCCTGGCCGATCCTGTCCTCAGCCATTCGATCCGTCTCCCTTGCCCTGCGCCGTCACTGCGGCGTCGCCGACCTTGTCCCGGAAGGAGGGGTGCACGACCGCGCCCTCATGCGTGAGCAATGTCGCTGCAACCAGCTCATCCGCGGGATTGACCGACAGTTTCTTCGTTTCCTTGTCGATCATCGTTTCAAGGAAGGCATAGAGGTTGCGTGCATAGAGCAGCGAGGCCGAGGCCGCGAGGCGACCGGCCAGATTGACATGCCCGACGATGCGCACCTGGCCGACCTCGGCGACTTCGCCGGGCAGCACTCCTTCGACATTGCCGCCGCGCTCCACCGCCAGGTCGACAATGACCGATCCCGGACGCATGGACCGCACCATCTCGGCGGTAACCAGCCTTGGAGCCGGCCGCCCGGGGATGAGCGCGGTGGTGATGACGATATCCTGCGTCGCGATATGGGAGGCCACCAGCTCAGCCTGCGCCTGCCTTTCGGCTTCCGTCAGCTCGCGCGCATAACCGCCCTCTCCGGAAGCGTCCTTCAGGGCATCCGTCATGATGAACTTGGCGCCGAGCGACTGCACCTGCTCTCCTGCGGCGGCGCGTACGTCAGTGGCGGTGACGATCGCACCAAGCCGGCGGGCCGTGGCGATCGCCTGCAGCCCGGCAACGCCGGCGCCCATCACGAACACCTTGGCGGCAGGGACGGTGCCTGCCGCTGTCATCATCATGGGAAAGGCGCGGTCATAGATCGCCGCCGCCTCGATCACCGCGCGATAGCCGGCGAGATTGGCCTGGCTGGAAAGAACGTCCATTGACTGGGCGCGGGTTATCCGCGGCATCAGCTCCATGGCAAAGGCGGAAATTCCGGCCCTCGCCATGGCCGCGATCTCGACCTCGTTGCCGTACGGATCCATCATGGCAAGCACGACGGCGCCCTTGCGGAGTCCTGCGAGCTCGGCGGCCGAGGGCCGGCGGACACGCAGCACGACGTCTGCCGATCCGCCATCCGCCGCGGTGCCGATTTCGGCGCCCGCAGCCTGGAACTCGGAATCGGGGATGCGGGCAAGGGCGCCGGCCCCTGCTTCGACCACGACACGGAAGCCGAGACGAAGCAGGCGCTTGACTGTTTCGGGCGAAGCCGCGACCCGGCTCTCACCTGCCGCGGATTCGCGGGCCACAAAGATCGTCTGCGTCACATCAGCCTCCAATTTCGCACTGCAGCCGTCAGGCGACCGCGTTCACGGCGCGGCCCCGCCAGGATGGGTCAGCGCAGCAGGTACCAGCCGATGGCGAATATCAGGATGAACAGGATTGTCGCCGAAATGAATCCGGCGCTGGTGAAGAAGCCGAAGGCCATGGCAAGGAGCAGTGCGGCCGAACCGAGCGACAGGTATTTCGCCAGGCCGACGAAGAGCGCGAAGGTCCGCTGGTGTTCCTCGTAGTCCATCGGCGCGCCCAGTTCGAGCTGGCCCCTTTGGGTATCGTCAGACATTGGTCAACTCCGCTTTCTCCGCATGCGACATAGCCAAAATCCGGCACAAGAGCAACATCGCGATTGTCGCATCGAACCGCGCCGGAATCTTGCGGCAGCCCGGCGCCGCTCCCCCATCTCAGCGGGCGCACTCGGCCGGGCCGGCGGCGGCATCGCGCACATGGCGCGCGGCTTCTTCGCGAATCAGCGGCGCAAGCAGCTCCCTGTCAGATTCGATCATTCCGGTTGTCTGTATCCACCGCCCGGCGCGCGCGTCCCATTGATGGACGGCCGCGAGGCCCGGGCCGCCATGGTCGGTGCAGCTCATGGCGATGTCGGGCCCGAACCCCGGCAGGCCGAGCCGGCGCATGCGCGCCTGGTCGAGCGAGAGTTTCTCCAGCCCGTCGCGCATCATCCGCGGCGTGATGGCGGTCGTGTCGTGCTGGCGCATCGCGGAGCGCGCCGCTTCGGCCGCCAGAACCGCCGCGTACAGACCGAAATTGTACTGGATCGAGCCGGCATTGGCGCCGGTTCCCGCTGCCTTGCCTCTCTCGAAGACATATTTGCGCAGGTCCCCGTAAAGCGGAAAGTCGCCGCCCGGCTTGTGAAACAGGATCGCCTTGTAGCCGTGCGCGGCTTCACCCGCGGCCAGGATGTCGGCCTCGGTCGCCGACCACCAGGTGCCGATGATCCGTTCCATCGGATAGCCGATCGCGATCGCCTCCTCGAGTGCGACCCTGTTCATGATCCCCCAGCCCCACAGCGCGACGAAGTCGGGAGCTTCGCCGGCAATTCCTGCCCAGGCGGCGCGCTGTTCCTGCCCCGGATGATCGATGGCATGCAGCCGCAGCCCGAACCGGTGCTTGCGCGCCAGTTCGCGCAGGATCGGAACTGCTTCCTGCCCGTAGGGCGAATTGTGGTAGACCATGGCGACGCGCTTGCCGGCAAGGCTGCCGCCCGCCTGGTCCAGCATGTGACGGACGATGATGGTCAGCGCGTCCCAGCCATGGGCGGGGTGGCTGAAGGCCCAGCGGAACACGGCGCCGTCATCGATGAAGGAAGGGCCGTAGCCCATTCCGTGCAAGGGAATGCCGTCGGCGGCAGCGCGGGGCAGGAGCCGCAGCGCGATGCTGGTGGAGAAGGGCTGGAGCAGATGCGGCGCGAGGCTGCGGACGCCTTCGTAGCACTCCACTCCCCGGTCCGCATTGAAGCCCGTATCGCATTCCGGCACCTGGATCGGTACGCCATTGATGCCGCCATCCCGCTCGTTGAGCAGGGTGAAATAGTCTGCATAGCCATCCGCGAGCGCGCTGCCGCCCGAGGCATAGGGCCCGTCGCGATAGACGAGGTTGGGAAAGATCAGATCGGCCCGGGCCGGGAAGGCCACGATCAGCAGGGCTGCCAGCCAGAACGCCGCGCGCATGTACCGTCCTTCATCCGCCTGCATTCGCCGCCCGCAGGGCCTGTTCGTCAGGGACCACGACCTCGAAGGCTTCGGCGAAATGATGCTCCTCGAGATTGACGCCCTCGCCGCCGCGATCGATCACCACGAAATCCTGGCGATTGCCGAGCGGCGCCAGGGGTGCATGCCAGATATTGCGGTGAAAATTCACGCCCTGGCCGGGCCCTGTCAGGAATGCTCGCGGCGTGTCCGGCCTGCTGTTCAGGTCGGCGCAGACAATCACGAGGAACGGGCGGTCATCCAGCGGGATGAAGGCCTGGCTGCCCAGCGGATGCCGCTCGACCATGTCAAGGCGCAGCGGCATCGGCACGGGCTCGCTGCGGAACAGGTTGATGAGCACGCGCGCCCCCGCCCCGGCGGCTTCCACCCGCGCCAGATCGTGATAGCGCCGGCACCTGCCGCCATTGATCGCGAAGCTTTCGGCGCCCTCCATGGCGATGACGTCGCCGAACGGGGCGAATGCCTGCCGCGTCAGCGGCTCGGCAAGGATCGTGCGCGTCATCTCCTTCCCACTCTGGGATGGCGGTTGACGTCCTTGTACAGGAGGTAGCGGAACCTGCCCGGGCCGCCCGCGTAGCAAGCCTGCGGGCAGAAGGCGCGCAGCCACATGAAGTCGCCTGCCTCCACCTCCACCCAGTCGCGGTTCAGACGGTAGACGGCCCTGCCTTCCAGGACATAGAGCCCGTGCTCCATGACATGGGTCTCGCAGAACGGAATCACTCCGCCGGGCTCGAAATTGACGATGGTGACATGCATGTCGTGGCGCAGGTCGGCCGGATCCATGAAACGCGTCGTCGCCCAGCATCCCTTCGTATCGGGCATGGGATCGGGCTCGATCTCCTGGTCGCTGGTGACGAAGGCGTCCGGCTCGCCGAGGCCCTCCACCGCCTCATAGGCCTTGCGCAGCCAGTGAAACCGGGCCGGACCGGCGCCACGATTGTGCAGGGACCAGCGCGCCGACGGCGGCAGGTATGCAAAGCTCCCCGGGTGCAGCTGGTGCGCTTGTCCATCGATCTCGATTGTCGGCTGGCCATCGACGACGAAGAGGGCGGATTGCACTCCTGTCTCGGTATCCGGACGGTCGCTGCCTCCGCCCGGTGCAACCTCCATGATGTACTGCGAGAACGTCTCCGCGAAGCCGGAGAGGGGCCGCGCCAGGATCCAGGCGCGGGTGCCGCTCCAGAAGGGCAGGGCGCTGGTGACGATGTCGCGCATGACGCCGCGCGGGATGACCGCATAGGCCTCGGTGAAGACCGCCCGGCCGGACAGGAGTTCCCTCTGGGGCGGCAGCCCGCCGGGAGGCACAGCATAGGATGTTTCACTCATGGCAGCCGGTCCCTCAGGCGCAGCAGCGCGATGCGTTCGACCTCGCGGCAGGCCGTCTCGAACTCGGTTGCCCGGTCGTTCTCGAGCCGCTGCCGGAATGCGGAAAGAATTTCTTCCTTGCCCAGGCCGCGAACGGCGATGATGAACGGAAAGCCGAACTTGTCCGTATAAGCCCGGTTGAGCTGCTGGAACCGTTCGCGCTCCTCGCCGGTCAGGGCGTCGAGGCCGGCGGCAGCCTGCTCGCCCGCGGATTCAGGCGTCAGCTGCCGCGCCTGCGCCAGCCGTCCGGCGAGATCCGGATGGGCGCGCAATACGCCCAGCCTTTCTTCCTCGCCGGCGCTGCGGAAAACCCGCGCCAGCGCATTGTGCAGGCCGAGGGCCGAATCGTGCGCCGGGCCGAGTTCGACGGCAAAGGCCCGCTCCGCCACCCAGGGCGAATGCTCGAAAACGCCACCGAAACTGGAAACGAACTCTTCGCGCGACATTGCCGAGGGCCGCGGCTGCTCGGCGCGGTGCGGGTGGACCCGTCGCCAGTGGCGCGCAATGTCGATGCGCCGGGCGATCCAGACGCGGTCATGGCCGCGGACATAGTCAAGGAAACGCTGCAGCGCCCTGGCGCGACCCGGCCGGCCGGCAAGGCGGCAGTGCAGGCCGATATTCATCATTGCCGGGCGGCCCTGGAGTCCTTCCTCGAGCAACATGTCGAAACTGTCCTTGAGATAGGTGAAGAACTGATCGCCGGAATTGAAACCCTGCGCCGTGGCAAAGCGCATGTCGTTCGCATCGAGCGTATAGGGAACGATCAGCTGCGGCCCGGATCCGGTCTCCAGCCAGTAGGGGAGGTCGTCGGCATAGGAGTCGGACAGGTATTCGAAGCCGCCTTCCTCGGCGGCAAGGGCGACCGAGTTCATGCTGGTGCGGCCGAGATAGAAGCCGAGCGGGCGCTCTCCCGTAACCTCGGTGTGAATGCGGATCGCCTCGCGCAAGTGCCGGCGCTCCTCCTCTGCCTCGAAATCCCTGTAGTCGATCCACTTGTACCCGTGGCTGGCGATTTCCCAGCCGGCTTCCTGCATGGCCGCCACCTGCTCGGGCGAACGGGCAAGTGCAGTCGCGACGCCGTAGACCGTGACCGGAATCCCGGCCTGCGTGAAAATGCGGTGCAGGCGCCAGAAGCCGGCGCGCGCGCCATATTCGTAGATGGACTCCATGTTCCAGTGACGCTGGCCAGGCCAGGGCGCCGCGCCGACGATCTCGGACAGGAACGCTTCCGAAGCGTTGTCGCCGTGCAGGAGACAGTTCTCGCCCCCTTCCTCGTAGTTGATGACGAACTGGACTGCGATCGCCGCCCGGTCCGGCCATTGCGGATCCGGCGGATTGCGGCCATGGCCGTGCATGTCTCGCGGATATCTCGGACAGTCCTGCATCGGTGCGACACTCCCATGGAATCTGGCGGCCGGCGCCTGTGGCGGCCTGGACAGGTTCAGTCCGCACATTAATAGCCGAAACTGTTTTCAGTGAAACTCCCCGGCATCGAACTCATGCACATCGAGCAGCAGCCGGCTGAAGCCGCTGGCGGCATGATCGAGCAATGCCTCGCCGATCTCCGCCGTCGCGGCGGCGGCGTTGCCGGTGACGCCGGCCGGATTGAGATCGCGCATCTTCCATCCGAAGGCATGCGGGCCGTAGGCGCGCAGGCACCGGAAACGCCGGGCGAAGTCGCTCTGGCGCGAATGCAGCTTGCCCGCCCGGCGCATGTCGACCCGCTGCGGCTGCAGTGCGAGCATGACCGATGTCTCGATCAGCCCGCCATGAATGCCGAATGCCCGCTCCTCCTCGGGAACGAGGCCGTCCGGCCAGCCGAACCGCGTCCAGCTGGTGGCGACGGCGAGCATCGACCGGCGCACGCGCAGCTCGGTAGCGACAATCGTCATCAGCGGCGAATTGCCGCCGTGAGCGTTGAGCATCACGAACTTGCGGATGCCGAGATCGTTCTGCCGTTCCCCGATCGCGATCCAGCGCCGGACCGCCTCGTCGAAGGCGAGGGTGCGCGTGGCCGGATGGTCCAGATGTTCGATGGAATATCCGACCGGCTCCGCAGGCAGGATTTCCACGCGGATCCCTGCCGGCAACAGCGCCGCCGCGCGCCGCGCCACGGCTTCCGCAATGACGGTGTCCGTATCCGGCGGCAGATGCGTCCCGTGCTGTTCCGTCGCGCCGAGCGGCAGCACGGCAATGGGTTCGATGGGGGTCATGTTCCTTGTCCGGGGACTTGCCTTGCGGTGACAGCCTGCCTATGAACGTCTTTAAACAATTTAAACGGGAATTGTCACGCCCTTGCGCAAAGGACCTCTGACCCGGAAGATCAAGCTGTCGACCATTGCCGATGCACTGGGCGTCTCGACGGCGACCGTTTCGCTGGCGCTGCGTGACAGCCCGCTGGTGGCAGATTCGACGCGCGAGCGGATCAAGGCATATGCGCGCGCCATCGGCTACATCTACAATCGCCGCGCCGCCAGCCTGCGCACGTCGCGATCCGGCATTGTCGGCGTCGTCGTGCACGACATCATGAACCCGTTCTATGCCGAGA
>CAYLSN010000102.1:0-223 GCA_964386015.1 uncultured Rhizobiaceae bacterium
ATGATCTTGGCAATATTCCACAGCGCCTGGCGGGAGGGACGGAAATTGCCGTGTTTCCATAGCGTGCCGGCGAGCAGGCCGACATTGACCCAGGCCGAGGCACTGGTTGCCAGCGCAATCGCAATGTGCCCGAGCACCGGGAACAGGGCAAGGCTCAGCACGATATTGACCGCCATCTGCGCGATTGCGAGCGCGATGTCGCCGGGCGCCTGATCGATCCCGC
>CAYLSN010000102.1:233-7562 GCA_964386015.1 uncultured Rhizobiaceae bacterium
ATTGGCGTCTTCATGTCCTCGCGCGCGAAGAAGGCCGGCTGAAACACCTTGATCGCGACATAGGCCGGCAGGCCGGTGGCGAAGGCCGCAAGCGCCGCCGCAGTCAGCGCAGTCGTCTCGCTGGTGAAGGCGCCGCGCTCGTAAAGCAGATTGACGATCGGACCGGGCATCACCATCAGTCCGACCGCGGCGGGCACGGTGATGCCGAGCGCGAACTCGAGCGAGCGATTCTGCAGGTGATTGACCTCGTCGAGGTTTCCGCCCTTCAGCGCCCGGGACAGCTCCGGCAGGAGCACGACCCCGACGGCAATGCCGATGACCCCCAGAGGCAGCTGGTTGATGCGGTCGGCATAGTTCAGAAGCGCAATGGCCCCGTCCTGCGCCGAGGCGATGATCTGGCCAACCAGCAGGTTGATCTGGGTAACGCCGCCCGTCACAATGGCCGGAGCCATCAGCACGAGCAACCGTCGCACATTGGGGTCAAGGCGCGGCATGCGCAGCCGCGGCAGGAAATCCTGGCGGCGCACCCCCCAGGCGAGAAGGCCAAGCTGCGCAAAGCCGGACAGGCAGACGCTCCAGCTGATCAGGTGGCCGGTCATCACCTGATCGGCGCCGAGCGCGATGGCAACGAGCAGCGCGACGATCATCGCCACGCTCAGCAGGATGGGCGCGATGGCAGCGAGGAAGTAGCGGCGTATCGAATTGAGGATCCCCGAGAGCATGGCGACGAGCGACATGCTGAACAGGTAGGGGAACATGATGCGCGTCAGGGCCACGGTCAGGTCGAACTTCTCCGGCGTGTCGGCAAAGGAGGGCGCGACCACGGTGCCGACGAGAACGGGCATGAACAGGACAGCAAGCCCGGTCAGCAGGATCAGGCTGAACACCAGGACCGAAAGGACGGATTCGGCAAATCTGCGCGCCGCTTCGGGGCCATCCCCCTCCAGCTCACGCGCAAAAAGGGGAATGAACGCCGTGTTGAACGCTCCTTCCGCGAATACGCGGCGGAACAGGTTGGGAAAGCGGAAGGCGGCGAAGAACGCGTCCGCCACCGGGCCGGCGCCGAGCAGACCGCCGATCATCGCCTCCCGCACGAAGCCGAGCACGCGGCTGGCCATGGTCGCCCCGCCGACCGTGACGAACTTTCCGATCAGGCTCATGAGCCGGCGCTCCCCGCGGCGAATTCCCTGGCAGTCCGGTTCTCCAGCGCCGCCAGCAATCTTTCCCGTATCTGCCGCTGCCGTGCCGGATCCTCGATCTTGTGGCCGTGCAGATCCGTGACGTAGAACGTGTCGATCACCTTTTCGCCGAAGGTGGAGATATGCGCCGAGGCGATGTCGAGGGACAATTCGGCCATGGCCCTGGTCACCGCATGCAGGAGCCCCGGCCAGTCACGCCCCTCCAGTTCGATCACCGAGAACTTGTGCGACAGCGTATTGCGGATCTCGGCCTTGGTCTCGACCTTGAAGGCGCGCGATATCCGGCGTGTCTGCGAGCGCTTTTCCAGCAGCCGGCGCAGATCGGCCTTGCCGACCAGGACATCCTCGATGAGCTGGCCGATTCGGAGACCGCGCCGCATCTCGTCCTCATCCTGGCCGAATTCCCTGCTGAGCCGGATGATGTCGAAGGCGCGGCCATCCCGCGTCGTGAAGATCTGCGCATCGACAATGTTGGCGCCGGCGGCGGCGCAGCAGCCGGCGATGACGGACAGCAGCCTGGGATGGTCGGCAGCGACGACGATGATTTCCGTCACGGCGCGGAAAGCGTCTGGCCGCACGGACACCGCAAACTTGCGGCCGTCCTGGTCGACCTGGCGCAGGAATCCGGCATGCCGCACCTTTTCCGGCAGGTCGACCGAGAGATGATAGTTCTCGTAATGCAGCTCGGCATACCGCTTGCGTTCGACCTCGCTCCAGCCGGCCAGCGCCTCCTTCAGCTCGGCCTGCGCCTCGCTGACCCGCTGGGAGGCCCGGGTCGCAGCGAATCCGCCGGTCAGGAGCAGTTCCGTCTCGAGATAGAGATTGCGCAGCAGCTGGCCCTTCCAGCCGTTCCAGACGCCCGGTCCGACGCCGCGTATGTCGCAGACGGTAAGGATCAGCAGCAACTTCAACCGCTCGACCGACTGGACGATCGCCGCGAAATCCTCGATCGTCTTGCGGTCGTTCAGGTCGCGGGACTGCGCGAAGACCGACATGACGAGGTGGGTTTCGACCAGCCAGGCGACCAGCTCGGTTTCCTCCTTGCCAAGGCCCATATGCGGGCAGCGCTTGCGGGCGATGCGGGCGCCGACAATCTCGTGCGGCTCGGGCCTGCCCTTGCCGATATCGTGGAACAGCACCGCCAGATAAAGCACGGTACGGCGATGGCGCAGTTCCGGCATCAGCCTGTGGCAGAGCGGATGCGCCTCCTTCTCCCGGCCATGTTCGATGTCCGAAAGCACGCCGAGGCAGCGCATCAGGTGCTCGTCCACCGTGTAGTGGTGATACATGGAGAACTGCATCATGGCGACGATGTGGTTGAAATCCGGGATCAGCCTGCCGAGCAGGCCGGCCTCGTTCATGCGGCGCAGATTGAGTTCCGGGCTGCGGGAGGAAGTCAGGCAATCGAGGAAAAGCCTGTTCGCCTCCGGATTGCCGCGCAATGTGCGGCTGACCAGCCCGAGCGAGCGGGTCACCAGCCTCAGCGCATTGGGATGCAGCTCCAGGCCATGCCGGTCCGCCAGCCAGAACAGGCGCAGCAGATTGACGGGGTCGGCTTCGAAAACGTCGTCGCTCGCCACGTTGATGCGATGATGCTCGACGATGAAGCCGGGCGCGCCGGCCAGCTTGCGCCGTCGCCGCGAGAACCGCCCGAGGACGGGATTGTAGCCGGGCGACCCCTTCGACTGTTCGACTTCCAGTACGGTGCAGAAGATCCGCGTCAGGTCACCGACTTCTTTCGCGGTAAGGAAATAATGCTTCATGAAGTTCTCGACCGCGGACAGGCCGCCATGATCGCTGAACTTCATGCGTGCCGCGATTTCAGGCTGCACATCGAAGTGAAGGCGTTCCTCCGGCTTCCCGGTCAGGAAATGCAGGTGGCATCGCACCGCCCAGAGAAAGTCCTCCGCTTTTCTGAACCTTGCGAGCTCCTGCCGGGTGAAGACGCCCTTGTCGATCAGCTCCTCCACCGTGCGGACGCGATAATAGTACTTGCCGATCCAGAACAGCGTGTGGAGATCGCGCAATCCGCCCTTGCCGTCCTTTACGTTCGGCTCGACCAGATAGCGGCTTTCCCCCTGCCGCAGGTGCCGCGCGTCCCGTTCGGCCAGCTTTGCCTCGATGAACCTTGCGCCGGAGTCCGGCACCACTTCGGCATCGAAGCGTGCGCGCAGCTCCTCGTAGAGATGGCTGTCGCCATGCAGGAAACGCGCTTCCAGCACGGCGGTCCGCACCGTCATGTCGGAGCGGGACATGCGGATGCATTCATCCACCGTCCGGGTGGCATGACCAACCTTGAGCCCGAGATCCCAGAGGAAGTAGAGCAGAAATTCGACCACCTGCTCGCCCCAGGGGGTCTGCTTGTAGGGCAGGAGAAACAGGAGGTCGATGTCCGAACCCGGGGCCAGCGTGCCGCGGCCGTAGCCACCGACCGCGACGACGGCCATGCGTTCGGCGGTCGAGCGGATTGTCGTGCGGTACACATGTACGGCTGCGAAATCGTGCAGGATGCGGATGATCTCGTCCATCAGGTGCGAGAGCCTCGCAGCGCAGGCGGTGCCGCCTCCATCCTGTAGCAGCTGCGCTTCCGCCGCCTTGCGACCGTCCTTCAGCGCCTGCCGTACCATGGCCAGCGCCTCGCGCCTCACTCCTGCCCCGTCCCCGCCGCGCGAGGCGGCAAGGTCCGTCAATTGCTGCCGCAGCTTGTTCATTGTCCTGTCCGGCCCCTGGCCGCTTCGGGGAAGTGGGGTGAAGCGGATATCCGCACGCGGTATAGACGGATTTGTGCTTTCCGGAAATGGCGCAAATCAGGCGAGCTGCTTGAGCCGGTACAGGAACTCCAGCGCCTCTCGCGGCGTCATCTCGTCGGGGTTGACGTTCGCCAGCTCCTGTTCCACTGCGCTCTGCCTGCGCGGCGGCGGCGGGCTGCGCAATGCGGCACTGAAGAGCGGCAGATCGTCGACAAGCCGGCTGGCCTTGCCGCCGCCTTCCTCGAGCTGGCGCAACACGTCGCGGGCGCGATCGACCACGGCCGGCGGCAGGCCGGCCAGCCGGGCGACCTGAACGCCATAGGAGCGATCCGCCGCACCCGGCGCAACTTCATGCAGGAAAATGACCTCGCCGTCCCATTCCTTGACGCGCATGGTGACGTTGCGCAGCCGCGGCAGCTGCTCCGCCAGGGCGGTCAGCTCGTGGAAATGGGTGGCGAAAAGTGTCCGGCAGCGGTTCTTCTCGTGCAGGTACTCCACCGTGCCCCAGGCAATGGAGAGTCCATCGAATGTGGCCGTGCCGCGGCCGATCTCGTCGAGGATCACCAGCGAGCGTTCGCCTGCCTGGTTGAGAATTGCGGCGGTTTCGACCATTTCGACCATGAAGGTCGAGCGACCCCGCGCGAGATCGTCCGAGGCGCCGACCCGGCTGAACAGCCGGTCGACGACGCCGATCCTGGCGCGAGACGCCGGTACGAAGGATCCCATCTGCGCCAGTATGGCGATCAGGGCATTCTGGCGCAGGAAGGTGGACTTGCCGCCCATGTTCGGACCCGTCACCAGCCAGATCGATCCCGGTCCTCCGGGCTGGTCCGGCGACAGGTCGCAGTCATTGGCGACAAAGACCGTCCTGCCATCGTGACGCAGGGCCTGTTCGACGACTGGATGTCTGCCGCCCTCGATGACGAAGTCGAGGCTGGCGTCGACCTCAGGCCTGCACCAGTTGCCGCTTTCCGCCAGCCGCGCCAGGGCAAATGCGACGTCGATCACGGCGAGTGCCTGCGCCCCGGCGCGCAGACGATCCGCGGCGTCCGTCACCTCGGCGCACAAGCGCGAGAAGATCTCCATCTCGATGTCGATCGCCTTGCCGGCGGCATTGGCGATCCTCGATTCGAGCTCGGAGAGTTCCACGGTGGTGAAGCGCATCGCGTTCGCCATGGTCTGGCGATGGATGAACCTCGCCCGCGCCTCATCCGTGCCGGTAAGCGCGTGCTGGTGGCTGGACCCGATTTCGATATAATAGCCCAGCACCTGGTTGTGCCGGATCTTGAGGGACCGGATGCCGGTCTCCTCGGCCAGTCGCGCCTGCATTTCGGCGACGACCCTGCGCGACTGGTCGCGCAGCTCGCGCAGCGAATCGAGTTCCGGGTCGTAGCCGGTCGCAACGAATCCGCCGTCGCGGGCGAGCAGGGGCAGATCCGCCGCCAATGCACGTGACAGGTGCCCGGCAAGTTCGTGCGGCAGTGCATCGAGCGCCAGGCGGGCCTGCTGCAGTTCCGATGGCAGGTCGTGTGCCCGCAACCTGCCGGCAATCGATGCCGCGCCGGAAAGTGCCGCCGCAATGGCGCCGAGGTCGCGCGGCCCGCCACGGCCGAGCGCCAGTCTCGACAAGGCGCGGGCAAGATCCGGAATCTGTTGCAGCTCCCTGCGGATTTCCTGGGAAAGCAAGGGTTCGGCCAGCGCGAAGGAGATCGAATCCAGTCTCGCCGCAATTTCCTGCGGGTCAGTCAGCGGAGCCGTCAGCCGGTCGGCCAGCAGGCGCGCACCCGCACCGGTGACGGTACGGTCGATGGCGGCGAGCAGGCTGCCGGCGCGCTTTCCCGACAAGGTGCGCACCAGCTCCAGATTGCCGCGTGTCGCCGGGTCGATGAAGAGCGTGCGCGCCGCATCCTCGCGCACCGGGCGTTCCAGTTCCGGCCTCGCCGATTTCTGCGTTTTCTCGACATAGGCGATGATGGCGCCGATGGCGGCAAGTTCGGCGCGCGAAAAATCCCCCAGCCCCTCCGTCGCCGCAACGCGGAAATAGCGTGCGATCCTCTCCGGCGCGGTCGCGCTCTCGAACATGGCCGGCGGTTGCGGCGAGACGATCCTGCCGACAAGATCGAAGACCGGCTTCAGTTCCGGGTCCTGGAAGACGGGTTCGGCCACGACGAGCTCGCTGGGCTGCACCCGCAGGATGTCGGCTGCGAGCCGGTCCGGTCCGCTTTGCATCACCCGGAACGCGCCGGTCGAAAGCTCGATCCAGGCAAGACCGAAGCCGGAGCTGGCCCTGGTGCGGGCAAGCGCCATGAGGTAGTTCGATTCGCCCGGCGCCAGCAGCTTTTCCTCCGTCAGCGTCCCGGGAGTCACCAAGCGCACGACCTCGCGCTGCACCACCGATCTGGCGCCGCGCCGCCGCGCTTCCGCCGGATCCTCGATCTGTTCGCAGACAGCGACGCGATGTCCGAGGGCGATCAGCTTCTGCAGGTAGTCGTCGGCGGCGTGGACCGGCACGCCGCACATGGGAATATCCTCGCCAAGATGCTTTCCACGCCGGGTGAGGGTGATTCCGAGCGCGCGCGAGGCGACTTCCGCATCGTCGAAGAACAGTTCATAGAAGTCGCCCATGCGGTAGAACAGCAGGCAGTCCGGATTGGCCAGCTTGATCTCGATGTACTGTTCCATCATCGGCGTCGCCGCGGCGAGGCTCTCCGGCGACGCCAGGCGGCTGGCGGGATCGGTGGCGGACGGGTCTGGGGTCCTGCTGTCCAAAATTGCCTCGGTCCGTATCTGATCGAGCGTTTGATGCTTGGCGCACCCCGGCACATAATTGTATGGCTTGCATGAATGATATCCACACGCAAACCGGGCAGGGGTGACGATGAGTAACGCGGACAAGGTGCCGGCGGCAAGAGCATCGATGATGGATCAGGATGCGCTGGAATTCCATGCGGCCGGACGCCCGGGCAAGCTGGAAATCACGCCGACCAAGCCGATGGCGACGCAGCGCGACCTGTCGCTCGCCTATTCTCCGGGAGTGGCCGCGGCGGTGCGGGCGATCGCGGAAGACCCGTCGCGGGCCTATGACTACACCGCCAAGGGCAACATGGTCGCCGTCATCAGCAACGGGACGGCCATTCTCGGGCTGGGCCATCTCGGCGCACTGGCGTCGAAGCCGGTCATGGAAGGCAAGGCTGTCCTGTTCAAGCGATTCGCCGATGTCGATTCGGTCGATCTCTGCATCGACACGACGGATGTCGAAGCCTTCATCAATTGCGTGCGCTATCTGGGCCCGTCCTTCGGCGGCATCAATCTGGAGGACATCAAGGCTCCGGACTGCTTCGTCATCGAGCAGCGGCTGCGCGAAGTCATGGATATTCCGG
>CAYLSN010000102.1:7572-7857 GCA_964386015.1 uncultured Rhizobiaceae bacterium
CGACCAGCACGGCACGGCGATCATCGCCCTCGCCGGGCTGATCAACGCGCTGCACCTTACCGGGCGCACGCTCGAGAATTCACGACTTGTCTGCAACGGTGCCGGTGCGGCGGCCATTGCCTGCGTCGAGCTGGTCAAGGCGATGGGGTTCAGGCCGGAAAACGTCATCGTCTGCGACACCAAGGGCGTCATCTATCGCGGCCGCGAAGACGGCATGAACCAGTGGAAATCCGCCCATGCGGTCGATACAAGTCTGCGAACCCTGGCGGAGGCGATGGAAGGGGC
>CAYLSN010000103.1:0-7576 GCA_964386015.1 uncultured Rhizobiaceae bacterium
GCTTTCGCGAAGTCGTAATAGAAGCCGTTCTCGATCACCGGGCCGATGGTCACCTGCGTGCCGGGCCAAAGCTCCTGGACGGCCTCGGCCATCACATGGGCGGCGTCGTGACGGATCAGCTCGAGCGCGCGCGGATCGTCGCGCGTCACGATCTCGATCTTCCCGGAAACGACCGGATCGGCGAGATCGCGCAGCTGGCCGTCGATCGCCATCGCCACCGCCTTCCGGGCGAGCGACTTCGAAATCGACTCGGCAACCTCGCTGCCTGTCGTGCCGGCGGGAAACTCCCGCTTCGAACCATCCGGAAAGACAAGGGAAACGGCTTCGGCCATGAATCGGGTCTCCTGTTCCAGTCCCGCCTACGGGCGCGGGTGGCGATGTGCCGGGCGTCGGCAATGCCGGTCCCGATAGCCAAAGCCGCCGCTGGTGTAAAGGTTTATCCGCCGCCCTGCCGGAAGCGCCAGACCTGCCACCAGACAATGCCCTGCTGCGAAGCCGGCACATCGTCGATTCCGTGGGTTCCGCCCGGCCCGCAGCGCGCGACCCGCCACAGCGCCAGCCAGGCCCCCCGCCACAGCCCGTGGCGGGCGATCGCCTCATAGGCATATTCGGAGCAGGTGGGCAGATGGCGGCAATGACCGCCGATGAGGCCGGACAGCGTCAGCTGGTAGAGGCGCACCAGGGCGAGGCCGGCAATGCGGCCGGGCGTCCTGCGCCACGGGCCGTCATAGTTGCGGCCGGTCATCAGGCGATGGCCTGGGCCTGCTTCTGCTCGATCTGGCCGATGGCGTCGACCACCGCGTCGAAAGTGAGCAGCGTGGAGGCATGGCGGGCCTTGTAGTCCCGCACCGGCTCCAGATATTTCAGGTCGGCGAAGCGGCCCTCGGGCGGCGGACCGTTTTCCTTCAGCATGCGCAGCATGGTCTCGCGCACCTGCCGCAATTCCCCGGCAGTGGCGCCGATGATGTTGCGCGCCATGATGGAGGAGGAAGCCTGGCCGAGCGCGCATGCCTTGACATCATGGGCGAAATCGACGACGACGCCGTCGCGCATGCACAGGTCGACGGTGACCGTGGATCCGCAAAGTTTCGAATGGGCCCGCGCCGTCGCATCCGGCGCCGCCAGCCGGCCGATCCGGGGAATGTTGCCGGCATATTCGAGGATTTTCCTGTTGTAGACTTCGTCGATCATGGCCAGCCCTGAACTTGCGGAAAGCAGCCTTTCGGACGACTTCCAATCGGCCCCTGTCATGCCTATATAATGATCGATGAACGGTTCCGGCAAGATTGCCGGGCCCTGTGCCCGGTTGCTGCTGTACGCCAAAGACCCGCGCATTGTGCCGCGGATTCCGGATGAGGCAGGCGGTCCGTGCAATTCGTTTCTCCATTGACGGGGAAACTACGGGAGATGCCCTGGATGGATGCAATCGTCAGACGACTTCCCCAGCCCGACGCGCCTGCGGATGGACGACCGTCGCAGGCGGAGGTGGAGGAAGCGGTTCGTACCCTGCTGCGCTGGCTGGGGGACGATCCGGACCGCGAGGGACTGCGCGACACCCCGACACGGGTGACGAAGGCGTTCCGCGAACTGTTCGCCGGATACGACAGATCGGCGTCGGATGAGCTCGGCCGCACCTTCGAGGAGGTCGCGGGCTATGACGAGCTGGTCATGATGCGCGACATCCCGTTCTACTCGCATTGCGAGCACCACATGGTGCCGATCATCGGTCGGGCCCATGTCGCCTATCTGCCCGCCGGACGCGTCGTCGGCCTGTCGAAGATCACCAAGGTCGTCGACATCTTCGCCCAGCGCCTGCAGACGCAGGAGGCGCTGACCGCCCAGATCGCCGGGGCCATCCAGGAGACCCTGCAGCCGCGCGGCGTCGCCGTCATCATCGAGGCGGAGCACATGTGCATGGCCATGCGCGGCGTGAAGAAGCGCGGCTCGACCACCCTGACCTCGACCTTTACCGGCGAGCTGAAGGAAAACCCGACGGAACAGATGCGGGTCATCACCATGCTGCGCGGCCTCGGCGGCTGACGCGAGCCGCCATGGCAGGTTTTCCTCCCCCGCCCGACGATGCGCGCGCGCTCGAGGCCGACGGTCCGTTCACGCCGAAATTCGATGCCGGCGGCCTTGTCACCGCCGTGGTCACCTCGGCGGAGGATGGCGGCCTGCTCATGCTGGCGCACATGAATGCCGAGGCGCTGTCGCTCACCCTCGCCACCGGGATCGCCCATTTCTGGTCGCGGTCGCGGCGGCAATTGTGGAAGAAGGGCGAGACCTCGGGCAATTTCCTGCGCGTCGTCGAGGTCCGGACCGATTGCGACCAGGACGCCGTCTGGCTGAAGGTGCATGTCGAAGGCGACGGCGCGGCCTGCCATACCGGGCGCCGCTCCTGCTTCTATCGGCGCGTCGTGCTCGGCGAAGGCGGCTGGTCGCTCAAGGAGTAGTCCGGGGTATGGTCCGGGCGCGCTCGACGCGCTCCCTGCCCATCAGCGGCAGGAGGGCCGCCAGTTCCGGCCCGCTGGCTCGCCCGGTCAGCGCGATGCGCAAGGGCAGGTAGAGCGACCTGCCGCCGCGTCCTGTCCGCCGCTTCACCGCCTCCGTCCATTGCTTCCAGCTCGTTCCGTCCCAGGGCTCCGCCGGCAGGAGTTCGAGCGCCGCGGCGACGAATTCCCGGTCCTCCTCCGCAACGGCGGCGTCCGGCGCCGGGCCTTCGCGGACAATGCGCCACCAGGCGGCAGCCTCCTCCAGCCGGTCTATGTTCTCGCGCACCGCCAGCCAGAACGGCTCGGCATCCGGGCCGGAAATGCCGCTGGCTTCCAGCCTGCCTGCGACCGCCGCGAACGGCAGGGACTGCATCAGGCTGCGATTGAGCACGTCGAGCTCGGCCGGATCGAACTTCGCCGGCGACTTGCTGACAATTGCCGGGTCGAAGATCTCCTGCAGTTCCTGCAATGCGGGAATGGCGCGCACCGGCTCGGAGGTTCCGATCAGCACGGCCAGCGACGCGACCGCCATCGGCTCGTAGCCGGCCTCCCTGAGGCCGCGGATCGACAGCGCCCCCGAGCGTTTCGACAGCCCCTCCCCGGACGTCGCGGTCAGGAGGTTGTGATGGCCGAAGGCAGGCGCCGGGGCGCCGAGCGCCGCAAACAGCGCAATCTGCGCGCCGGTATTGGTGACGTGATCGTCGCCGCGCAGAATATGGGTGATGCCGAGGTCGATATCGTCGACGACGGAGGGCAGCGTGTAGAGATAGGTGCCGTCCTCGCGGATCAGCACGGGATCCGACAGGGAGGCGAGATCGACGGTCTGCGGACCGCGGATCAGGTCGTCCCACGAAATCTCCGTCCGCCCGGGCCGGAACGGATCGTCCGTGAAGTTCGGCAGGAGGAAGCGCCAGTGGGGCCTGCGCCCTTGCCGTTCCAGCGCCTCGCGCTCCGCCGCGGTCAGCTTCAGGGCGTCGCGGCCATAGACCGGCGGCAGCCGCCGCGACAGCTGGATCCGCCGCCGGCGCTCCAGCTCCTCGCCGGTTTCGTAGCATGGATAGAGAAGCCCGGCCTCGCGCAGCCGGCTGGCGGCGCGGTCATACAGTTCCGTGCGCCGCGACTGATATACGGTCAGGTCGGGCCGGATCCCGAGCCAGTGCAGGTCCTCGGCGATCGCCTCGGCGAATTCGGCGCTCGAACGGCCGGCATCGGTGTCGTCGTAGCGCAGCACGAAGCGGCCACCGGCCTTGCGGGCGAACAGCCAGTTGAACAGCGCCGTGCGGGCGTTGCCGATATGGATGTGCCCCGTCGGCGACGGGGCGAAGCGAACGGTGACGGACATTCCCGCTCACTATCCGCGCCCGGGCCTGCTGGCAAGGCTCACCGTGCCGGCATCAGTTCCGGCGCGCCAGGACCAGATGGCCGCCGATCGGCATGCCCTGCTCGCGGCGCACGACGATCTCCCGCGCTTCCAGCGTCTCGAAGCCGGCGCGCGCGAGTTCGCGCCCGAGATAATCGAGCCGGTGCGCATAGCGCTGATGTGGCCCGACCTTCCAGTCGCGTCCGCCGGATTCTTCCCCGGCAAGGCTTTCCGTCGAGAATGCCAGCCAGCCTCCGGGGGCCGTCACGGCGGCAGCGGCCGCAAGCAGCGGCGCGACATCGCCGAGATAGGGCAGGACGTCGGTGGCGGTGATCAGGTCGAACGGCTCGCCGTCCTCCTCCTCGAGGAACTGCACCGCTTCGCCGACATAGAGATCGTCATAGACGCCGCGCGCATGCGCGAGGGCGAGCATGTTTTCCGACAGGTCGACGCCGACGATCTCCACGGCGAGATGACGCAGGGCGGCGCCGGCAAGGCCGGTGCCGCATCCGAGGTCGAGCATGCGCCGCACCTTGCCGGGGAGCAAGGCTTCCAGCCGCTGGCGCAGCAATTCGGGAACGCCGTAGCCGAGATGCTCGACCAGCACCACGTCGAACATGGGCGCCGTCTGGTCGAACAGTGTCTCGACATAGGCGCTCGGTGCCCTTGGCGGCGGCTCGGCCATTCCCAGGCTCGCCAGCCGGATGGCGGCGCCGCCATGATCGGCGGGATCGAGCGCCAGAACTTCCCGCCAGGCACGGGCGGCCTGTTCCCTGTCGCCGGACTTCTCCAGCGCCAGGGCGCGATCATAGGCCTTTTCCAGCCGCTTCAGCTTGACCATGACGTTCGGACCCTACCGGCAGGCGAACGCCTGACTACAGCATCTTGCGGAAATGGGGAAGAGAGGCGGCGGAACCGTTCCGGGAAATGGGGGGCTCGGAACGGTTCCGCCTATGATGGCACGTTTTTTGCACGAAGGCGCCATCAATTTCGCTGCGGCTCCACCGGCCTCCGTCCGCCAGCTCCGTTCCGCCAACCGGAAATACTTCCGGCAAATTCGCGGAATTCCGCTTCGAACCCGTTTGAGACCGGATATGTCTTTTTTAGCGCAATCGCGGGAAAGATCAACAGGAGTTTTGGATTTCCGACAAATATTCCTACTTGCAATGGCTACCGATCGCCGGGTTTTGCAAGCCGCAGGCAAGTTGTCGCACGTCTGCCTATCCCGGCGTCCTTTCGGGATCGGGCGCAAAATCCGACCGTGGGCCGGCGCCCGCGATTGACG
Source organism: uncultured Rhizobiaceae bacterium (assembly GCA_964386015.1). Classification (GTDB taxonomy): domain Bacteria; phylum Pseudomonadota; class Alphaproteobacteria; order Rhizobiales; family Rhizobiaceae; genus CAYLGY01. The sequence continues at coordinate 5,138 of CAYLSN010000103.1, forward strand.
TGACATAATGGTTTCTTTATATGTTTATCTCCATCCCTCGAATGATCGGTATGCCGACATGTCCGACCCGCTGCAATCGCTCATCGCCGAACGGGGCATCCTGCTTGCCGACGGCGCCACGGGCACGAATCTGTTCAACATGGGGCTCCAGTCGGGCGAAGCGCCGGAACTCTGGAACGAAAGCGCGCCGGACAAGATCCGCAGCCTGCATCAGGGCTTCGTCGATGCGGGCGCCGACATCATCCTGACCAATTCCTTCGGCGGCACGCGCCACCGGCTGAAGCTGCACGGCGCCCAGGACCGGGTATCCGATCTCAACCGCCGCGCCGCGGAGATCGCGCGCAGCGTCGCCGACGCCGCCGGGCGCAAGGTCATCGTCGCCGGTTCCGTCGGCCCGACCGGTGAACTGATGGTGCCGCTCGGCGCGCTGACGCATGAGGCGGCCGTCGAGGCCTTCCAGGAGCAGATCGAGGGGCTGAAGGCGGGCGGCGCGGAGATCGCATGGATCGAGACCATGTCCGCCCCCGAAGAGATCCGCGCCGCGGCCGAGGGGGCGATCCGCGCCGGCATGCCCTATGCCTATACGGCCTCCTTCGACACTGCCGGCCGCACCATGATGGGGCTGCTGCCGGCCGACATCCACAAGGTCGGCCGCGAACTGCCGCAGGCTCCTTCCGCCGTCGGCGCCAATTGCGGCGTCGGCGCGCCGGACATCCTCGCCGCCCTTCTCGACATGGTCGCGTCGGCCGAGGGGGCGCCGGTGATCGTCAAGGGCAATTGCGGGATCCCGGAGTTCCGCGGCACCCACATCCATTATTCCGGCACGCCGGAGCTGATGGCCGAATATGCCCGCCTTGCCGCGGATGCCGGCGCGGCGATCGTCGGCGGCTGCTGCGGCACTTCCTTCGATCATCTGCGCGCCATGCGCCAGGCACTCGATTCGCACAGCCGCGGCGCGCCGCCGACGCTCGAGGAAATCGTCGCCCGTGTCGGTCCGCTGCGCAACAAGACGGCGGATGCCGGCGGCTCCGGACGCAGGGAGCGGCGCCGGCGGTGACCGTTCCGCCGGGGCCGGCATCTGCCTAGCCCCGTGCAAACGCCGCGAGATGAAAGGCCTGCGCCTCGGCGGGAAGGCGCCACCCGGCGCCCGCCGGACAGGCATTGCGGGCAAGGCACCCCTGGGTCCGGCACGCCTGCGACCCGGCCGATGCGAGATGGTCGCGGCATGTTCCGGCGGCGAAGCCCTGCGGCGAATGCGCGCCCACCGGACAGGCGGAGAGGCAGGGACGGGCCTGGCAGCGGTCGCAGGGATGCGGCAGGGACGGAACCGGCGGCAGCGCCAGCACCTCGTCGAACAGCAGCGCGCCGCGCCAGGCATGCCACAGGCCGTATACCGGATGCATGAGCATGCCCAGCGGCGACGGCTTCAGCCCCTCGGCCTGCATTGCCCAGCGCTGGAATGGCAGCCAGGGCCGGTCGGATGGATACACCGCCCGCGCCCGCCACTGCCGGGCCACCGCGTCGATGCGCTCCCTTGCCCATCGATCGAGCGGATGATCGGCGGCGTCGCCACGTTCGGCGAGCCATTGCCGGAAATGCCGCCAATAGCCCGGCCCGGCATGCCCGACCAGGATCGCCGTGCGCGCCGGCCGCCCGGCCGGTCCCTCAGGCGCCGCATCGTCCGGCTGCAAGTGCAGGCCGCCGCGCAGCATCAGCCCGTGCGCTTGCAGCGCCTCAGCGATCGCCGTCAGCATTGCCGCGTCCGATGCGCCAGACTTCGCGCTGGATGATTTCGGCCACTTTAGCCCGGCCGTCATCGGGCTTCCTTCACGTGAAGGCGTCGGGCATGGACTCCTTGCGGCTGCGGATGAAATCGTCCAGCCCGTCGCGGATGCCGGGATCGAGCCCGGGGGCCTCGTAGGCTTCGAGCCAACGGCGCGCCAGCTCGTTGGCGCGCTGGCGCGCATCCTTCTGCCCTTCCGCCAGCCATTGCTCGTAGGAATTATTGTCGGCAATCAGGGAACGCCAGAAGGCCGTCTGGAAGTTGGCCTGGGTATGCGAGCAGCCGAGATAGTGGCTGCCGGGGCCGACTTCACGGATTGCGTCCATCGCCTGTCCGTTTTCGGAGAGATCGACCCCTTCGGCGAATCGCTGCTGCATGCCGAGCTGGTCGATATCCATCATGAACTTCTCGTAGGAGCTTACCAGCCCCCCTTCCAGCCAGCCGGCGGCGTGCAAAACGAAATTGGTGCCGGCGAGCATGGTCGAATTCATCGTGTTGGCGCTTTCGTAGGCGGCCTGTGCGTCCGGCAGCTTGGAGGCGCACAGGGCGCCGCCGGTCCGGAACGGCAGGTTGAGGCGACGGGCGAGCTGCGCCGCGCCATAGGAGACCAGCGCCGGCTCCGGCGTGCCGAAGGTCGGCGCGCCCGACTGCATGGA
>CAYLSN010000103.1:7586-7841 GCA_964386015.1 uncultured Rhizobiaceae bacterium
GAGATCGAGGAAGCGAAGGTGCCGAACACGACCGGCGCGCCCGGACGCACGAGCTGGGTGAAGGCCGCGCCGGCCAGCACCTCGGCCAGGATCTGCGTCAGGGTTCCGGCGACGGTCACCGGGCTCATCGCCCCGGCCAGGATGAAGGGCGTGACGATGGTGGCCTGGTTGGCGCGGGCATAGACCTTGAGCGCCCCGAGCATGGTCTCGTCGAAGACCATCGGCGAATTGGCGTTGATCAGGCTGATCAGCACC
>CAYLSN010000104.1:0-7693 GCA_964386015.1 uncultured Rhizobiaceae bacterium
ATGGCCGAGATCTTCAGCAATTGCGACCGCGTCACCGTACTGCGCGACGGCCGCTACATCGCCACGATGGACATCGCCGACACCACACCGGACCAGGTGGTGAATGCCATGGTCGGCCGGGTGATCGACAACTACTATCCGCCCAAGCTCGCCGCGCACGAACGTTCGGACGAGCCCATACTGGAAGTCCGCAATTTCAGCGAGAAGAGCCGTTTCCGCGACATTTCCTTCACGCTGCACCGGGGCGAGGTGCTCGGCTTCGCCGGACTGATCGGGGCAGGCCGCAGCGAGATCGCGCGGGGCATCTGCCGCCTGGAAGGCGAGGTCACCGGTGAGGTCCTGCTGCATGGCCGGCGCCTCGAGCTGCGCCACTACTCCGACAGCATCCGCGAGGGCATTGTCTATCTTTCCGAAGACAGGAAGGGTGACGGGCTCTTCCTGACATTGCCGATCGCCGCCAATGTCTCCGCGCTGAGGGTGGAGCAGGTGGCCGGGCCCCTGGGCGTGATCGACGAAGCCAGGGAACGCGAACAGGCCGAGATACTCGGTGCGCGGCTCAACCTGAAATGCGGCCATGTCGGCCAGCCCGTCTCCGCCTTGTCCGGCGGCAATCAGCAGAAGGTGGCGCTCGCCAGGATGCTTTCGGTCAATCCGAAGGTCATCTTCCTCGATGAGCCGACCCGCGGCGTCGATGTCGGCGCCAAGGCCGAGATCCATCGCATCCTGCGCAATCTGGCGTTGAGCGGCGTCGGTATCATCATCATCTCGTCCGAGCTGCCGGAGCTCATCGGCGTATGCGACCGCGTGCTGGTGATCCGGGAAGGCAGGTGGGCCGGGGAAGTGACCGGCGAGGAAATGACGGAGAGCCGCATCATGTATCTGGCATCCATGGGCGAAAATCAGCGGCTGGCATCATGAAGGCGGACGAGACCCTGACGGCGAGCGCCGGCAAGCAACAGGCCGGCGGCGGGCTGGCGAATTCGTTGAAGCGTCTGCTGCGCATGCGGGAGACCGGGCTGATCCTGATCATCCTGGCGCTCTTCATCGCCATGTCGTTTGCCTCCCCCTATTTCCTGACCTGGAACAACATGCGGGCCATGGCGATGGCCTTCGCGGTCGAGGGCATTGTCGTCGTCGGCATGACGATCCTTCTCATCTCCGGCGGCATCGACCTGTCGGTCGGCTCGGTCACGGCACTGGCCATGGTCATTGCCGGGCTCCTCTTCCTGAGCGGCGTCGATCCATGGACGGCCTCCATCCTCTCGATCATGGCCTGCACCGCCATAGGCGCTGCCATGGGCTTCTTCGTCACCTTCGTCGGGCTGCATCACTTCATCGTCTCCCTTGCGGTGATGGTGATCGCCCGCGGCCTGTGCCTCCTGGGCACGGGAGGCAGGCCGCTCGGCCTCTACTCGCTTCCCGCAGAGTTCAAGTTCATCGGCCAGGGTTCCATCGGGCCGATCCCGGTCGTCATCATTGTCTTCGTCGTCGTCGTGGCGATCTTTGACTTTCTCCTGCGGCGCACGACGATGTTCCGCAAGGTGTTCTATACCGGCAGCAACGAGAAGGCGGCGGCCTATGCGGGCATCCGCACCCGGCGGGTCGTGTTCCTGACAACGACGCTCTGCTCCGCGCTCTGCGGCGTGGCCGGCATCATCTACATGGCCCGGTTCGGTTCGGCGCAGCCGACCTTCGGCATCGGCATGGAGCTGAATGTCATCGCCGCCGCGGTCATTGGCGGGGCCAGCCTGTCCGGCGGCACCGGCACCATTTTCGGCGCCATCCTCGGCACGGTGCTGCTGTCGGTCGTGTCCAGCTCCCTGGTCCTGCTCGACGTATCCGTCTACTGGCAGGACATCATTCGCGGCTCGATCCTGCTGTCGGCAGTGACGATCGACCATTACATCAACAAGCGGCGTGTGTGAAATGGCGGAAAGCAAAGAAGACTTCGAGGCGATTCGGCAGATCTATACGGTGCTCATGCTGCATTTCGTCGAAGGCATGAAACAGGCCGAGATCGCAACGAGGATGAACCTGTCTCCTTCCAAGGTGAACCGGCTCATCGCCCAGGGACGAAAGCTGGGCATGGTGAGGATCAGCATAGAAAGCCCGTTCCAGACCCTGGTGGAACTGGAAAGAAAGCTGACCACGATTGGCGGCCTTGCCGATGCGGTCGTCACGCCGACCGTCTTCGGCAGCCAGGAGACCACCCTGCAGCAAGTCGGGCGTGCGGCAGGAAATCAGCTGCTGGAGCTCCTGCGGGACGGAGACGTGATCGCGATCACCGGCGGGCGGTCCGTCAGTGCGCTGGTGGAGAATCTCCAGCCCGAACGGCGATTCGACGTGACGGTGGTGCCGCTCACCGGCGGCGTGCAGGGCAAATTCTACACGGACGTCAATCACCTCGCCTCGCGGCTTGCCGACAGGCTGGGCGGCAGGGCGATGCTCCTGCACGCGCCCCTGTTCGCCGAAAGCACGGCCCAGCGCGACCTTCTCAAGGAGATGGCGCCGGTGCGGGAAGTATTCGACCTTGCGCGCCGGGCCGCCATTGCCCTGGTCGGCGTCGGCTCCATCCTCGCTGCCGGATCGAGCTACTACGATCTGCAGCCGCTTCCCGATCTCGACCGCGACGAACTGGTCCGCAAGGGCATTTGCGGCGAATATCTCGCCCATCTCGTCGGCGCCGACGGCTCGATCGCGGATCATCCGCTCAATGAGCGCCTGGTGGCCCTGACGCCGGGGGAAATCGCACAGTGCCGCCGCATCATCGGTATCGCCGCCGGGCCAGCGAAGGTCATGCCGATCCGCGCCGCGCTGCGCGGCCGTTTCCTGCACTCCCTGGTCATTGACGAGGAAACCGCCACCAGCGTCCTCGAAGCACTGGAGCCAGTACGCAATGTCGCATGACGCCCCGACGAAACATGAAATGCTTGTCCGCGAAATCGGGCGCTCCGGCATACGTGCCTCGGCCGTCGGCCTCGGCACCTGGGCGATCGGCGGCTGGATGTGGGGCGGCACGGATGAGCGCGAGGCGATCGATGCGATCCGGTCGGCGCTGGATGAGGGCATCACGCTCATCGACACGGCCCCGGCCTACGGTCGGGGGCTGGCCGAGGAGATCGTGGGCAAGGCAATCCGCGGCAGGCGCGACAGGGTGGTGCTGGCGACCAAGTGCGGGCTGGTCTGGCACACTACGAAAGGCAGGCATTTCTTCGATTATGACGGGCGTCCGGTGCACCGCTATCTCGGGCGTGACGCCATCTTCCACGAGGTCGAACAGAGTCTGCGGCGGCTCGGGACCGACCATATCGATCATTACATCACCCATTGGCAGGACCCGACCACGCCGATCGAGGAGACAGTTGCGGCGCTGGAGGAGCTGAAGCGGCAGGGAAAGATCCGGTCGATCGGCGCCAGCAATGTCTCCGCGCAGGAGCTCGGCGCCTATGCTGCGACCGGGGCGCTGGATGCGATCCAGGAAGAATACAGCATGATCGCGCGCCGGATCGAGGAGACTCTCCTGCCCATCTGTGCCCGGCACGGCATCTCGGTCCTCTCCTACTCCACGCTGGCGCTCGGGCTGCTCACGGGCCGGATCGGACCGGACCGGAAATTTGCCGGCGATGACCAGCGCCGTGACAATCCCCGGTTTTCCATGGCGAACAGGGAAAGGGTCAAGCGCTTCATGGCCGAGATCGAGCCGGTGGCGGCGGCGCATGGCGCCACCATGGCGCAGATCGTGATCGCCTGGACGCTATGCCAGCCCGGCATCACCTTCGCACTGTGCGGCGCCCGCAATCCGCGGCAGGCGGCCGAGAACGCGGCCGCGGGGCGGATAAGACTGGCGAACGGGGAGCTGGCCCTGATCGACGCTGCCGTCATGACGCACCTGACCGGTCTTGATGTGTGAGCGCGATGCAGTCGGAGGATGGCCGGAATGCTCCACCTCATCTGGACAGGGATGCTGGCCTCGAACGCGTTCGCGCCGATGGCAGTTTCGATGTCATCGTCGTCGGCGGCGGCATCAACGGCATCGGCGTCTTTCGCGAACTGGCCCTGCAGGATGTGAGGGTGCTGCTGGTGGAAAGCCGGGATTTCTGCTCGGGGTGCAGCTCGGCGCCGTCGCGCATGATCCATGGCGGGCTGCGCTACCTCGAGAATGGCGAGTTCAGCCTGGTGCGCGAATCGCTGCGCGAGCGCGATGCCCTGCTGCGCAACGCGCCGCACATGGTGCGACCCTTGCCGACGACCATTCCGATCCGGGAGGTCTTTTCGGGCCTGCTCAACGGCGCTGCCGGGTTCCTCGGTCTCTCGAGCCGGCCGTCGCGCCGGGGTGCGTTGCCGATCAAGATCGGGCTCATGCTCTATGACTGGAATACCCGCCAGCGCCGGCTCCTGCCGAAGCACCAGTTCCGCGGCGCCGGCGAAACCCTGCGCCGCTGGCCACGGCTCAATCCGCGGCTACGGTTTTCCGCCACCTATCACGATGCCTGGATCAGCTATCCGGAACGGCTCGGCATGGAGATCCTCCTCGACACCGCGAGAATGGCGCCGCGTGCGGTGGCGCTCAATCATGTCGAGCTTGCCCGGAACCAGGAAGGATTCAGCCTCACCGACAGGATGACCGGCGAGACCGTTGCCATCCGTGCCTCCGTGATCGTCAACGCGACGGGCGCCTGGCTCGACGAGGCGCGGGCGCAGCTGGAGGGAGAGGCGGCGCCGCGCGAGCGGTTCATCGCCGGGACCAAGGGCTCGCATCTCGTCATCGACAACAAGGAGCTGCATGAGGCGCTCGGCGGACACATGATCTTCTTCGAGAAGGAGGACGGGCGGGTCTGCATCCTGTTTCCCTATCTCGGCAAGATCCTCGCCGGCGCGACCGACATACGCGTCGACCTCCCGCAACGGGTCCGTTGCGAACCGGAAGAGCGCGACTACATTCTTGAAGCGGTGAGGGAAGTCTTCCCTGACATTCCCGTCTTCCGCGATCAGATCGTGTTCAGCTTCAGCGGCATCCGTCCGCTGCCGAAGAGCAACCATCAGTTTACCGGCCGCATTCCCCGCAGTCACTACATCCGGCGCCTGGAGGGCACCGTGACCCAGTTCTGCATGATCGGGGGGAAATGGACGACTTTCCGCGCCTTTGCCGAGCAGACCGCCGAAGCCGTGCTGAAGGAGCTCGGCCGGCCTCGCCTTTGCGGCACGCTCGACCTTGCCATCGGCGGCGGCGCGGAGTTCCCGTCTTCGGCGCGGGTGCTGGAGGAAAGCCTGGTGGCGGATTTCGGCATCTCTCCGGCGCGGGCGGCCTGGCTTGCCGGGGCCTATGGCACGCGGGCCGGCGAGGTGCTCGCCTTCTGCCTCGGGCGGGAGGATGACCGGCCGCTCGCGCCAGGCTGCGTGCTGACCGGCGCCGAGATCGCCTTCCTGTGCCGCACCGAAATGGCCGTCCGGCTGGAGGACATGCTGCTGCGCCGCACGCCGGTTGCCATTCGCGGCGATCTGTCGATGGGTATCGTCCGGAATGTTGCCGGGATCATGGCGAGGGAACTCGGCTGGAGGCCCGGGCGCGAGCAGGACGAGATCGAGACATTTCTCGCCGATCTCGAAACGTATCACGGCGTCTCGCGGGAGACGCTCGAGCTTCGTTCGCACGAAGGGAGCAATCTATGCGAATAAGCGCGAAAGCCCGGATGAACCGGCTGTTCAACAATGGCGGCTGTCTCGATGTCGCCGTCGACCACGGCGTCTGCAACGAACCCAGCTTCCTGGCGGGGCTGGAGGACATGCCGCGTGTCATCGACACGCTGGTCGCGGCGAGGCCGGATGCGATCCAGATGGCGTACGGGCAGGCCGACCTGCTGCAGCAGCGGCCGGAAAGGGACAAGCCGGCCCTGGTCATGCGCATCGACATGGGCAATCCGTACAACTCCGTGCGCCACCGCGTCATGTGGTGCGCCTTGCAGAACCATCACGAGCCTCTGATCGGCGCGCTGGAGATGGATGCCGCCTGCGTCGTGGTCAACCTGTTCATGCTGCCGGACGAGCCGGACCTGTTCCGCCAATGCGTGGAGAATATCAGCCGGGTGCGCGCCGATTGCCATCGCTACGGAATGCCGCTGATGATCGAGCCGCTGGTCATGTTGCCGAACGAGATCCGCGGCGGCTACCAGGTCGATGGCGATGCCGGGAAGATTGTCACGCTGGTGCGCCTCGCGTCGGAAATGGGCGCGGACATCATCAAGGCGGACCCGACCGAAGACCCGCGGGATTTTCACCGCGTCGTCGAGGCGGCGCGAGTGCCGGTGCTGGTACGCGGCGGCGGCAGGGAAGATCTGAAAGCCGTGCTGGCCCGTTCCGCGGTGCTGATGCGGCAGGGCGCCAGGGGGATGGTCTACGGGCGCAATGTCTATCAGCACGCCAACCCCCGCGCCGTCGTGCGCGCGCTCATGGCGATCATCCATGAAGGCGTGGACGGCGAGGAAGCCTGGGACATCTACAACCGTGCGGGGTAGGGGGCCATATCTGCTCGGCCTCGATGCCGGCAATACGGTGGTCAAGGCCGTGCTGTTCGATCTCGCCGGCAGGGCCCTCGCCTGGCACGGCGTCGACGGGGCGACCCACAAGCCAGGCCCCGGCATGGTCGAACGGTCGGTGCCGGAGCTCTGGGAAAATGCGCAGGCGGCCATTTCCGGCTGCATCCGGCGCACCGGCATCGATCCGCGCGACATCGCCGCCATCGGGACCGCCGGCCATGGCAATGGCCTTTATCTGCTGGACCGGAACGGCGAGGCAATCATCGGCATCCAGTCGCTGGACACCCGCGCGGCCGCCCTTGCCGCGGAACTGGACGCACGGATCGGCGCCGAAGCCCACGCGATTTGCCTGCAACGCCCCTGGCCGTCGCAGACTCCCGTGCTTCTCGCCTGGCTGAAGCGGCATCGGCCGGAGCTCCATGCCCGCGCCGCCACCGTGCTCTTCGCCAAGGATGTGCTGACCTGGAAGCTGACGGGCAATCGCATCGCCGAGATTTCGGACATGTCCGGGGCAGGCATGCTGCGCCTGCCGGAATGCCGCTACGATCCTGACCTCCTCGCACTTTACGGCCTCGCCGGCGACGAGCGCCTGCTGCCGCCCCTGCATCTGCCGACAGACCGGGTCGGAGCGGTCACGAAGGCGGCCGCGGACGCGACCGGGCTTGCGGAAGGAACACCCGTTGTCGCCGGCTATTTCGACGTTGTTGCCTCCGCCCTCGGCTCCGGGGTCGTCCGGGAGGGAGAGGCCTCGATCGTTGCCGGCAGCTGGTCGATCAACCAGGTCTTCTCGGCGAGGCCCGTCCGCGATCAGAGGGTCTTCATGGTCGCCGCGCACGGGCCCGACCGTTTCGTCAACATGGAGAACAGCGCCACTTCCGGCGCCAATCTGGAATGGTATGTCCGCACGCTGATCGAGCGCGGCGAACATGGCCATGACGATGCGTTCGCGCTGGTGAACGAGCTTGTCGCGGAAACGCCGCCGGCGCCGGACGATCCGCTGTTTCATCCGTTTCTCTACGGCGGCAGGCTCGGGGCCCACTGGCGCGGCGGCTTCTTCGGCCTCGCCGGCTGGCACACGGAAGGCCACATGTTGCGGGCGGTCCTGGAAGGCATCATGTTCGAGCATCGCCGCCATGTTGAAGTGCTGGCCGATGCCGGCG
>CAYLSN010000105.1:0-7692 GCA_964386015.1 uncultured Rhizobiaceae bacterium
TCGCGGAGATCTGCGATCTCGCCGACAGGTACAATGCCATGACCTATATTGACGAGGTCCATGCCGTCGGCATGTACGGGCCGCGCGGCGGCGGCATCACCGATCGCGAGGGACTGGCGCACCGGGTCGACGTGATCGAGGGCACGCTTGCCAAGGCGTTCGGCACGCTCGGCGGCTATGTTGCCGGCTCGCGCGCGGTGATCGATGCGATTCGCTCCTATGCGCCCGGTTTCATCTTCACCACGGCGTTGCCGCCGGCGGTCGCCGCCGCCGCCACGGCATCGATCCGGCACCTGAAGCAGTCGTCGGCCGAGCGCGAGGCGCAGCAACGCCAGGCGCAGCGGCTCAAGGACGTGCTGGGCGCTGCCGGCTTGCCGGTCATGGCCTCGCAAACGCATATCGTGCCCGTGCTGGTCGGCGATCCGGAACTGTGCAAGCAGGCTTCGGACCGGCTTCTGGAACGGCACGGCATCTATATCCAGCCAATCAACTATCCGACGGTACCACGCGGCACGGAACGCCTGCGCATCACCCCGACCCCGCTGCATGGCGACGATCTGATTGTCGGGCTGCGCGATGCGCTGGTCGAGACCTGGGATGCGCTGCAGATCCCCTATGCCGCGGACTGCATGCCCGAAATCTCGAAGTCGGAGAGGATCATTCCGTTGATCGTGCCGAAATCCGGGGGATAGCGCGCAGCGCCGTTCCTGCGCCGTGGCGGAGGCTCGCCTGGCCTGTCCATCCTGTTCATGGGGTGGGTGCCGGACCGAAGGTGCCCCTTTCTGATGGGGGTCCTCGCCACCCCAACGCACGTCATCCCCGGGCCTGTCCCGGGGACCTCATGGCGGGTTCGCACGGTGTTTGTGGAGGGTGCCATACTCTTCCGTGCCCTTTTCTGAGGGAGATCCTCGGGACAGGCCCGAGGATGACGGGGCCCCGGGCCCGATGCCTATAGCGGTCGGTCGGCCAGTTCTTCGGCGAGCTCGCCGGCGCGGCTCTGCGCTTCCCGGTCGGCGGGAAAGATGCGCAGCAGCTGCATCAGCGCGTCGAACTCCTGCTGTTTCCAGTCAAGTTCCCGATAGATCGCCGCCAGCTCCGACCAGGCAAGGAAGTGCCGGGGCTCGAGGACGAGGACACAGGCGAGATCGGCCATCGCCTTGTCGAAGCGGTTCATCGAATAATGCAGCGCGGCGCGTCGGTTCCAGCCATCGGGATGGCCCGGTGCGAGTGCGACCGCATTGTCGAGCAGATCGAGCGCGGCTTCGTTACGGCCGGCGCCCGCCGCCTTCTCGGCGCTGCTCAGGAGAAGGTCGACGGTGGCGCTGCCGGATTGCGACCAGGCCGAGATCACCCTTCCCGCGATCCGGTTCGCACGCGCCGGATCCGCCTCCTGGCGCAGATCGGCGAGCAGCTTGTCGACGGTTTCGGAGCCCTCATGGCGGGAAGGCTGGCACGGAATGCCTGCTGCCGCTGCCTCGCATTGCAGCAGGCCGGCGAGAACCAGTACGGTCAGAAGGCGCGCGCTCATGCGCGCAGGGTAGCGCTTCCTGCGCGCGAGGCCAACAGGATTTGCGGCGGCTTCAGCCCTGACGGGCCTTGAAGCGGGGATTCGACTTGTTGATGATGTAGACCCGGCCCTTGCGGCGAACCAGCCGGTTCTCGCGATGCCGCAGTCTCAACGCCTTGAGCGAATTCTTGATCTTCATGGTGATTGCCCGTTCTTCCTGCCCGCCTGGGTGCACGGGCCTCGATCTGGCCGGGTTAATATGCAAGCCCCGTGCCGCTGTCAAGGTTGCGGGCCCGAGCCCGGGCGGCCTATCTGCGCTGGAAAAGGCGCTCGATGTCGGCAAGCTTCAGTTCGATGAAGGTCGGCCTGCCATGATTGCAGGTGCCGGAGCCCGGGGTCGACTCCATGCGCCGCAGCAGCGCGTTCATTTCCTCCGGCTTCAGCCGCCGGCCCGATCGCACCGAGCCGTGGCAGGCAATGCGCGATGCGACGTCCTGCAGCCGCGCGCGCAGGCCGCCCCTGCGGCTGTCGGCCAGTTCGTCGGCAAGGTCGCGCACCAGTGCGGCGGCGTCGACATCGCCCAGCATGGCCGGCGTCGCCCGCACCAGCACGGCGCCCGGCCCGAAGCGCTCGATTGCGAGGCCGAACCGGCCGAGATCCGCCGCTTCCGCCATCAGCCGCTCGGCATCTTCCTGCGGCAATTCGACGATCTCGGGAATCAGCAGCATCTGCGCAGGCTGGGGCCCGCGCTCGAGCGCCTCCTTCAGGGCTTCGAAGACCAGGCGCTCATGCGCGGCATGCTGATCGACGATGACCAGCGAATCCTTCGTCTGCGCGATGATGTAGTTCTCGTGGATCTGCGCGCATGCGGCGCCGAGCGGCGCGTCCGCCGGCGGTGGCGATGCGGCTGCATGGGCAGCGGCGCTGGCGATTTCTCCGGCATCGAACATGGCCTGGGAAACTTCGCCGAAGCCACCGGCCGGGCGTGACAGCGGCGCCCACGCCGACCCGGCTGCAGATGCGGCGCGGGGACGGAAGGCCGCGATCATTGCGGCGGCCGCCGTGCTGGCGCCGCGAACCGGGCTCCCCGCCAGCGCCTCGCGGATGGCGCCGATGATCAGCCCGCGCACGAGGCCGGGGTCGCGAAAGCGCACATCGGCCTTGGCCGGATGCACATTGACATCGACGTCGCGCGGGTCCAGCTCGAGCTGGAGCACGGCGACCGGGTGCCGGTCCCGCGGCAGAAAATCGGCATAGGCGGCGCGGATCGCGGCGGAGATCTGCCGATCCCGCACCGGCCGGCCATTGACATTGACATATTGCTGCAGCGCGTTGCCGCGATGGTAGGCGGCGATGGAAACCTGACCGCGCAGCATCACGCCCTCGCGTCCCGCCTCGATCGCTACGGAATTGCCGGGAAATTCGGTGCCGAGCACCTGTGCGATGCGCGCCAGCCAGCCGAGCCGGCCGGGTCCCGCCGCCGCGAATTCGAGCAGCTGGCGGTCGCTTCCCGACAGCAGGAAATGCACGTCGGGAAAGGCAATGGCGATGCGCCGCACCACTTCCGTGATCGCGGCGGCCTCCGCCCGCGCCGATTTCATGAACTTCAGCCGCGCCGGCGTCGCGAAGAAAAGATCGCGCACTTCCACCGTCGTGCCGCGATTGCAGGCGGCGGGCCGGACGGCGGACAAATGCCCGGGCTCCGCGACGATTTCCGAGCCGTGCCCGTCATCGGCGCGCCGGCTGCGCAGCGCCACCCTGGCGACCGAGGCGATGGATGGCAGGGCCTCGCCGCGGAAGCCGAGCCAGCGTATGTCGTGAATGTCCTCGCCGAGCTTGGAGGTGCAATGGCGCGAAAGGGCCAGCGGCAGCTCGTCCGCCGCCATGCCGGATCCGTCGTCGCGCACCCGGATCAGGTTGAGGCCGCCACCGGCGGTGGCGATCTCGATGCGCCGGGCGCCGGCGTCGAGCGCATTCTCGAGAAGCTCCTTGACGACGCTCGCCGGGCGCTCGACCACCTCGCCGGCCGCGATCTGATCGATGATCGTATCGGGAAGCTTCCTGATGCCCATGATGCAGTCACACGGCCTCCGGCCCCGTCACGCGGCAATGCGGCCCGGACCATGCCGGGCCACGGCGCCGCAGCAGTCCGTCAGCGCGGCGCCAGCACCATCATCATCTGGCGCCCTTCCATCTTCGGCTCGGCCTCGACCTTGGCGAACTCCGCGGTTTCCTCGCGGACCCGGTTGAGAAGGTTCATGCCGAGTTCCTGATGCGCCAGTTCCCTGCCGCGGAAGCGCAGCGTGACCTTGACCTTGTCGCCTTCCTCGAAGAAGCGTCGCACCGCGCGCATCTTGACCTCGTAGTCGTGGTCGTCGATGTTCGGGCGCATCTTGATTTCCTTGACCTCGATGGTCTTCTGCTTCTTGCGGGCGGCGGCGGCCTTCTTCTGGCTCTCGTATTTCAGCTTGCCAAGATCCAGGATCTTGCAGACGGGGGGTATCGCATTCGGGGCGATCTCCACCAGATCGAGCCCGGCCTCTTCCGCTATCTGCAGGGCAGTCTCGATCGATACTTCACCGTGATTGCGGCCTTCATGGTCGATAAGCTGAACGCGTGGCACGCGTATCTCGGTATTTGCCCTCGGTCCTTCCTTGACCGGTTGCGGCGCTCTGTGTGGTCTGCGAATGGTCGTATTCTCCTCGATTGTTGACAGGTCAGCCTGCAGCCTGCACATCCGGCATGCCGCAGGGCAAGTGAATATCACAGTATGTAGCCGAAATCACCGATTTCCTTGGCTCATACGGCACAGTTGATGGCGAACTGCCAGAGAAATCCAGCCCCGCGGCACGATGTGAAGCCGCATCCATAAGGAGATATGGATGAACGAACCGATTGCAAGCTCCCTCGAGATCGAAGGCAACGCCATCGCCCTGCGCCTGCGTCCCGGCAACGCACCCGGCCTGTTCTGGCTTGGCGGTTTCCGCTCGGACATGTCCGGCACGAAGGCCGAGGCCCTCGACCGCTGGGCGGCAGGGAACGACCGCGCCTGCGTGCGCTTCGATTATTCCGGCCACGGCGAGAGCGGCGGCGATTACAGGGAAGGCACCATCTCGCGCTGGCTGGGCGAGGCGCTGACCGTGCTGCGCAAATATGCGGACGGGCCCCAGATCCTGGTCGGCTCGTCCATGGGCGGCTGGATCGCCCTGCGCATCGCCCAGGAACTGGCCAGGAGCGGCGAAAGCGGCATGCTGGCCGGCATGGTGCTCCTTGCTCCGGCGCCGGACTTCACCGCCGAGCTCATCGAGCCCGCGCTCACCGAGGCGCAGAGGCGATCGCTGGAGGAACGCGGCTTCTTCGAGGAGCCGTCGGCCTATTCCGACGAGCCAAATGTCTACACGCGACGGCTGCTGGAAGATGGGCGGCAGAATCTCGTCCTGACCGGGCGGATCGAGACGCATTGCCCGGTGCACGTGCTGCACGGACAGGCGGATCCGGACGTGCCGCACCAGCTTTCGCTGCGGCTGGTCGAGCACCTGCCGGCGGACGATGTCATCCTGACCCTGATCCGCGACGGCGATCACCGGCTTTCGCGGCCGCAGGACATCGAGCTCCTTCTCGGAGCGGTGGCGCGCATGGTCATGCGATTTGACGGGCAGGATTCTTGACGTCGCCGCATTGCATTCCCATGTCAGCCTGGCAGCGGCTTCATGCCGCACACGGACGACGAGAGGAAGCTGACGATGACGACGACGACCAGGACACCGCTGATCCGACCTGCATGGACCCCCGCCACCATTGCGCTGATGGTGCTCGGCTTCATCTTCTTCTGGCCGCTGGGTCTCGCCATGCTTGCCTATATTCTCTGGGGCGACCGTCTCGAAGGCGCCGCCGGCGAGTTCCGGCGCGCGGCTGATGGGATTTTTGCCGGCTGCAGGCGCCATGCGCCGCCGGCCCGGACCGGCAATGTCGCCTTCGACGAATGGCGGGACAAGGAGCTGGAACGGTTGGCCGAGGAGCGGCGCAAGCTCGACGCCATGCGCGAGGAGTTCGACGAATATGTCCGCGAACTGCGCCGGGCCCGCGATCGCGAGGAGTTCGAACGCTTCATGAATTCCCGCAACAGCCCGGCGGCGCCAGGCACGACAGCGGCCTGACGGCATCGCACCCGGACAGAAGCAGGGGCCGGCCTTTGGGCCGGCCTTTTTCTTGCGCATCCGCCCCGGATCGGGTGGGATCGGGGCGGGGCGAATCAGGAGGCGAGGATGTTGCTGTCGCGGCGGCGCGAACGGAGCGGGCAATGCCATGAGGTGCTGGGCCGGGTCCTGCCGCTGCGGATCGTCGAGGACCGGCGGGCGCGCCGCCT
Organism: uncultured Rhizobiaceae bacterium; assembly: GCA_964386015.1. Taxonomy (GTDB): domain Bacteria; phylum Pseudomonadota; class Alphaproteobacteria; order Rhizobiales; family Rhizobiaceae; genus CAYLGY01. The sequence continues at coordinate 5,874 of CAYLSN010000105.1, forward strand.
GATCCTGCGCATCGAGCCGGGCGGGCGCGCCCTGCGGGTCACGGTGCCTCCCGGTATCGGCGAGGCCGAAGTGGACCGGTTCCTGGCGCGTCATCGCGACTGGCTCGAGTCGCGGCTGCAACGCCTGCCCGGCCATGCCCGGCTCGAACCGGGCATGAAGATACCGCTGCGCGGCGTCCCGCACAGGATCGTGCACAGGCCCGGACGCGGATTGACCCGCGCGGCGCAAGAGGATGGCGAGCCGGTCATTGTCGTTCACGGGGACGCCGCCCATCTCGGCCGCCGCATCGCCGATTTCCTCAAGCACGAGGCGCGGGCGGAACTTTCCGCCCGCGTGTCGCGCCATGCCGCCGGCATCGGGGCCCGCCCCGGCCGGATCACCCTGCGCGACACCACGAGTCGCTGGGGATCCTGTTCTTCGAGCGGCGCGCTTTCCTTTTCGTGGCGAATCATCATGGCGCCGCCGGCGGTGATCGACTACCTCGCGGCGCACGAGGTCGCGCATCTGCGCGAGATGAATCACGGCCCGGCCTTCTGGCAGCTTTGCCGCCAGCTGGCGCCGCGCAGCGACGAATGCCGCGACTGGCTGCGGCGCAACGGCGCCAGCCTGCAGGCAATTCCGCTCGCCCGGCCCGACGCCGATTGACCCCGCCGCCCCATCCATGTAACTCCCGGGTCACGAAGCAGCGAGATGCCGGATGCCAGTTCCCAGGATCGTCGTCTTCGCCGGCTCGATTCGCGCCGGCGCCTTCAGCGGCAGGACCGCCGATGCCGCCGCAAAGGAGCTGGCGGTCCAGGGAGCCGAAGTCACGCGGATCTCCCTCGCCGATTATCCGTTGCCGATCTACGATGCGGACCTCGAGGCGTCGTCCGGCATTCCGCAGAACGCGGTTCGTCTCGGCCGGATCATCGCGGCCCATGACGGGATGCTCATCGCCAGCCCCGAATACAATAACTCGATTCCGCCCCTCCTGAAGAACACGATCGACTGGATCAGCCGCATCCGCGAGCTCGACGGCAGGAAGCAGCGCCCGCTGGCGGGCAGGATCGTGGCGCTATGTTCCTCGTCCGACGGCAAGTTTGCGGGAGTGCGGGCGCTGAATCATCTGCGCGCCGTCTGCGTCGCGATCGGCATGGAAGTGATCTCGCCGCAATGCGCCATCGGCTACGCTGCGGACGCGTTCGACGAGAACGGCGCCATCAGGGACGAGCGCACCCGCGCAATCATGGAAAGAGTGTGCCGCACCCTGTGCCAGCACGCCTCCCTGCTATCGACCCGGAGCGAAGCGTGAAAGCTGCACTTTCCCCGAGCGACCGGCTGATCGTCGGTCTCGATGTCGCCACGGTCGCCGAGGCCGAATCCGTCATTGCCGAGCTCGGCGATCTGTGCGGATTCTACAAGATCGGGCACCAGCTGCTGATGGCGGGCGGGCTGGAACTGGCGCGCGACCTGGCCGCTTCGGGACGCAAGGTGTTTCTCGACGTCAAGCTGCTCGACATCGACAATACCGTGGCGAAGGCCGTGGAGAATGCGGCCGGGATGGGCATTGCCATGCTCACCGTCCACGCCTACCCCAAGGCAATGCGGGCCGCGGTCGGGGCGGCGGAAGGCTCCGGACTGTGCCTGCTGGGAGTGACGGTGCTGACTTCCATGGACGATGCCGACCTGCGCGAGGCCGGATATGCGCATGGCGCGGCCCGGCTTGTGGCCATGCGCAGTCGCCAGGCGCTCGAGGCCGGCATGGGCGGGATCGTCTGTTCGGCCGCCGAGGCAGCCGAAGTGCGGGCCGTGGTCGGCGGACAGATGGCGGTCGTGACC
>CAYLSN010000106.1:0-7642 GCA_964386015.1 uncultured Rhizobiaceae bacterium
GAGGACGAAGCCGCGAATCGCGCCGTCATGGGCGTCGGACTTCGCCCAGACGACAAAGACGTCGGCGATCGGCGCATTGGTAATCCAGGTCTTCGAACCGGTGAGGCGATAGCCGCCGGAGGTCTTCGCCGCCCGGGTCGTCATGGCGCCGGGATCGGATCCGGCCTCGGGTTCGGTGAGGCCGAAGCAGCCGATCCATTCGCCGCTCGCCAGCTTCGGCAGATATTTGCGTTTCTGCGATTCGGAGCCGTAGGCGTGGATCGGGTACATGACCAGCGAGGACTGGACGCTCATCATCGACCGGTAGCCCGAATCGATGCGCTCGATCTCGCGGGCGACCAGGCCGTAGGCGACATAGCCAGCTTCCGCGCCGCCATATTCCGCCGGAATGGTGACCCCGAGCAGCCCCGCGCGTCCCATGGCGCGGAAGATCTCCGGATCGGTGGTTTCGTCGAGCCAGGCCCGCTCGATTCGCGGCGCCAGCTCCGCCGCGGCGAAGGCGGCGGCCGCATCCCGGATCATGCGCTCTTCCTCCGTGAGCTGGCTTTCGATCAGGAAGGGATCTTCCCATTGGAATGCGGCAGGTGCTGAACTCATCGATTCGATCCTGGTCTGACTCGTGTTGACGGCACTGTAGCCGTTGCCGCAATGGCGGCAAGTGCCAAAGCCGCGCGCTCCGGTGCGGTTTCCGTGCTTTACTTTCCCGCTGGCGGCGGCGAGATAATGCCGCATGGCCTTTCGATTCATCCATACCGCCGATCTTCACCTCGATTCGCCCCTGCGTTCCCTGGCCCTTCGCAACCCGGAACTCGCCGAGCTCGTCGGCGACGCCAGCCGGCAGGCCTTCACCGCCATCATCGACCTGTGCATCGACGAAAAGGTCGATGCTCTCCTCATCGCCGGCGATCTCTACGACGGCGACCAGACCTCGATGAAGACCGCGCGCTTCCTCGCCAGCCAGATGCAGCGGCTGCATGAGGCAGGCATCCGCGCCTTCATCATCCGCGGCAATCACGATGCCCTGTCGCGGATCACGCCGGAGCTGATCCTGCCGGACTCTGTGACGCGGTTCGGCGCCCGGGCCGGGACCGTCGAGATCGTCGGGAACGGGGTGCCGGTGGCGATCCACGGACTGAGCTTCGCCCGGCCGCAGGCACCGGACAGCCTGCTCGACCGGTATCGCCGGCCCGTCGCCGACAGCGTCAATATCGGCATGATGCACACCAGCCTTGCCGGCGCTCCGGGCCACGATCCCTATGCGCCCTGCAGGACGTCCGACCTGCACGAATGGGGCTTCGACTACTGGGCGCTGGGTCATGTGCACCGGCGGGCGGAGCATCCGGGAGCGCGCGTCGTGGTCATGCCCGGAATGCCGCAGGGTCGGGACATCGGCGAGAGCGGTGAGAAGTCGGTGACGCTGGTGACGGTCCACGACGACCGCCGCCTGACGCTGGAAGAGCGGCCGACCGGCGTGGCGCAGTTCGAGCGCCTCACCGTCGATCTCTCCGCCGCCGGAGAGTGGCGCGATGCGGTGGACAGAACCGAACGCCAACTGGCGGCGCTGCGCGACCGCGTCGCGTCGCGGCATCTCGTCGTCCGGGTTCGGCTTGCCGGCGCCACGCCGCTGGCCTGGCAGATCCGGCGCGACCGCGATCTCCTGCGCACGGAGCTCGACCAGCGCGCGGAGGGCATGGGCCGGGTCTGGATCGAGAAGCTCGAACTGGCGACCGAAGCGCCCCGCGATGCGAGCCAGGACCCCGGCACCGATCCGGTGCTCGAACTCGGCCAGCTGATGCGCGAGGATGTCTTGCGCCGCCCTTCGGTCCGCGAGGCAGTCCGGGCGCTGGTCGAGGAGCTGCGGGACGAGCTGCCGCCGGATGCGCGCGGACTTGCCGGCGAGGATGAAGCCGCATTCGAGGAATTTGTCGGGCTGATCCTCGCGGAGGGCAGCGAAGACATGCTGGCGCGCCTGCAGGGGCGGGATCGCGGCTGATGCGCCTGCGGCGGCTCGACCTCATCCGGTACGGCAAGTTCACCGGCCATTGCATCGAATTCGGCGAGCGACAACCGGGCCTCCCGGATCTGCACATCGTCTACGGGCTGAACGAGGCCGGCAAGTCGACGGCGCTGTCGGCCTGGCTCGACTTCCTGTTCGGCATCGAGGAGCGCACGCAATATGCCTTCCAGCACGAGGGCAGGAATCTCGCCGTCGGCGCCTGCCTGGAAACCGGCGATGCGGTACTCGAACTGCAGCGGGTGAAGCGCCGCGCCGGCTCGCTGCTGGACCGGCACGGACAGCCGGTCAGCGAGGCCATGCTCTCGGGTCCGCTCGCAGGGATGACGCGCGACGCCTATCGCACGATGTTCTCCCTCGACGACCAGACCCTGGAGGATGGCGGCAATGCCATTCTGGCCAGCAAGGGCGATCTCGGTCATCTGCTCTTTTCCGCCAGCGCCGGCCTTGCCGGGATCAGTGCCGTGCTGGAAGAGGCGGCGAGAGAGGCCGACACGATCTTCCGCCGCCGGGCGAGCACGACGCGCATGGCGGAGCTGAAGCGGGAGCTCGCTGAACTGAAGGCGCGCCGGGAACAGCACGACCTGCAGGCCTCGACGCACAGAATGCTGGTCGCGGCCCTGGACCAGGCAAGGGTAGCCTATGACAGCGTGATGGAAGAGATCGGACAGGCGCGGGCGCGGCAGGAGGAAATTGCCGCATTGCTCGGCGCCGTGCCGCTGGCGGCCGCATTCCGGCAGATTGCGGCCGAGCTGGAAGCGCTTGCCGGCCTGCCGCGGCCACCCGCGCGCTGGCATGACGAGATCGCCGGTCTGATCGAGGAAGAACTGCGCCTGAAGACGCGGCTGGCCGCCCTGGCGGAGCGCGAGGCCCGGATAAGCGCGCAGAACGAGGACAGTGCGGCGGATGAGCCGGTGCTCGGCCTCGCAGCGCGCATCGAGGCGCTGTCCCTCGCGGAAGCCCGGTGCCGCGCGGCGGAAGGCGACCTGCCACGGCGGCGAATGGCGCTGGCGGAGGCGGAGCGGAAGGTGGAAGGCATTCTCGCCCGCCTCGGCAAGGCCGGCCACGCCTCGCCGCAGGATCTCGTCCTCGCCGCCGAACCGCTGGAGGTGCTTCGCGATCTCATTGCCGGCAGGTCCGGGATCGATGTCACGCGGCAGACCGCCGAAAGGGAACATGACGCCGCCCTGCAGGCGTGCGAGCGGGCGAACCGGGCGGCGGAACGCGCCGCCGCCGCAGCGGCGCGCATGGATGAGGGCGCCAGGGCGGCACTGCAGGCAATCCTGCGGACCCTGCGCGAGCGCGACTTGCTCGCGGAGTGGCGCCATGCCGACCGTGTCCTCCCCTCGCGGCAGCAGGCATTCGCCGAGGCTGTGGCGAAGCTGCGTCCGTGGCAGGGCGACGGCGCCGAGCTTGGCGGCATTCGAGCGCCTGCGCCGGCGGAAATCGAGCACTGGCGGGGGACGCTGGCCGGGCTGGAGGCCCGGCAGGCCCGTTGCCGGGAGCGGCTGGCGGAACTTGACGAGCGGCTGGCGCAGGGAACGGCAAGACTTGCCGCCCTGCGAGGCGGCATCGCAGCGGCGGAGGACGACCGGGCGACGCACCTCCTGCGGGAGCGGGACATCGCATGGAAACGCCATCTCGAAACGCTCGATGAGGAGACGGCGGCGCTGTTCGAGACGCGGATGCGGGAAGTGGACGCGGCATCGGAGCTGCGCCTGCGCCATGCGAGGGAGCTGGAGGAGCTGCGCGCCTTGACGGCCGACATCTCCTCGATGGAGGCGGTGCGGCGGCAGCAGCAGGAAGAGGCCGCCACGATCGCAGGCGACCTTGCGCAGCTCCGCCGGCAGATCCGCGCCGCGACGCCCGACGGAATCGAACTTGCGGAGGAGGAAACGGCCACGACCTGGCTCCTCCGGATCGAGCACTGGTCGAAACACCGCGCCGAGGCGCTCCAGGCCTGGCAGGCGCTGCAGGAAGCGCTGCGGGCAAGGCAGGCGGCGCTGGAAGCGCTGGAAGCGGAGAAGCAGGCGCTCGCTGCGTCGCTGGCCGCAACGGGCGTGAAGACCGACGGACTATCGCTGCCGGCCCTGATCCAGCTTGCGGAGAATCTTCTCTCCGAACAGCAGGCGCTGGAGGCGGCGAAGACGGAGGCAGTCGAGCGGCAGGCCGAGGCGGAGGCGGTGCTGAAGAATCGACGCAAGGAACTGGAAGCGGCGCGGCAGCGCGCCGGGGAGTGGGAAAACGCCTGGAACGAGGCTCTGGCGCGTACCTGGTTCGGGGCGAGCCAGCCTGAAGCGGTCCGCGCAATGATCGAAGAGGCGGCGCGGCTCCCCGAATCGCTGCGGGAGCTGGAGGAACTCCGCCACCGTGTTGCCGCCATGGAGCGCGACCGTGCCGATTTCATCCGGACCGTCGAGGAGCTTTGCGCCAGGCTGGGCGAGTCTCCCGCCGGGGATCTCCTAGCTGCGACAAGGAAGCTGCAGGCGAGGCTGGAGGCTGCCCGCGCCGAACAGGCGATGCGCCAGGAGCGGGCGCAGGAATTGCGGCAGCTTTCCGAGGAAAGGCAGGAAGCGGCGGAACTGCTCAGGGTGCAGACGGCCAGGGCAGGCGAGATGTTCGAGCTCCTTGGCGCCGCCGATCTGGCGCAGGTCCGGCAGTTGCTGGAAGCGTGCCGGCGGCGGGACGCGCTGGAAGAGCGGCGGCAGGAGCACGCCCGGCAGATCGTCTCCACCCTGCGGGCCGCCAGTCTCGCCGAGGCGCTCGACCGCCTGGATCGGGCGGATCTCGCGGCACTTCCGGCGGAAAGGGAGGCGATCGCGTCGCGGCTGGCGGATCTGGAGGGCCGATCGAAGGAATTGTTCGCCGAGATGACGCGCGCCGGCGACCGGCTGCATGCCGTCGGCGGCGACGATGCGGTGGCGCGGATCGAAGGGGCACGCCGCACGGTCCTGCTCGAGATCGAGGAGCTGGCCATTCGCTATCTGAAGCTGCGCAGCGGCGGCATGGTGGCGCAGGAAGCCTTGCGCGCCTACCGCGACCGGCATCGCAGCGCCATGCTGCGGCGCGCATCGCAGGCGTTCAGCCGCATGACCTGCGGCCAGTGGGCAGGACTTGCCACCCAGCCCGGCAATGACCGGGAGGAGCTGATCGGGTTGCGCCGCGGCGGTGGCTCCAGCAAGGCCACGGAGATGTCGAAGGGAACCCGGTTCCAGCTATACCTCGCCCTGCGCATGGCCGGATATGAGGAGTTTGCGACCCTGCGCCCGACCGTACCGTTCATTGCCGACGACATCATGGAGACGTTCGACGAGCCGCGTTCGGCCGAAGTGCTCCGCCTGTGCGGGGAAATGGCGAAGCTGGGACAGGTCATCTTCTTCACCCATCACAGGCATCTGTGCGAACTGGCGCAACAGGTCGTGCCCTTCGCCCGGATCCTGCGGCTACCCTGACGCCCCGCAGGGGCGCTACTCGGCGGCGCTGCCGAAGGCGACGGCCCCGTCCTGGAACTGCAGCCGCGCCAGGCGCGCATAGGCGCCGCCCTGCGCCACCAGGCTCTGATGCGTTCCCTCCTCGACGATCCGGCCGTTCTCGAGCACGACGATGCGATCGGCCCTGAGCACGGTCGCGAGGCGGTGGGCGATGACGATGGTGGTGCGGCCGCGCATGAGTCGCTCGAGCGCCGACTGCACCAGCTTCTCGCTTTCGGCGTCGAGCGCCGAGGTCGCCTCGTCGAGCAGCAGGATCGGCGCATCGCGCAGGATGGCGCGGGCGATGGCGATCCGTTGCCGCTGGCCCCCCGACAGCATCACGCCGCGCTCCCCGACCTGCGTCAGGTAGCCGTCCTCCAGCCGGGCGATGAATTCGTCGGCGAGCGCCGCCCGCGCCGCGGCTTCGATTTCCTCCGCGGTAGCGCCGGGCCTGCCGAAGGCGATATTGTCCCGGATGCTTGCGGCGAAGACGACGCTTTCCTGCGGCACCACCGACAGGCGCTGGCGTACCGCCACCGGGTCGGCCGCGCGGATGTCGACGCCATCGATCAGCACCTTGCCGCCCTGCGGATCGTAGTAGCGCAGGATCATCGAGAAGATCGTGCTCTTGCCCGAACCGGACGGGCCGACAATGGCGACGGTCTCGCCGGCGCGCACGGTCAGCGAGACTCCGTCGAGGGCCGCAACATCCGGACGCGACGGATAGTGGAAGCGGACATCGCGCAGTTCCACCGTGCCGAGCGGTCTTTCCGGCAGGGGCAGCGGCCGGGCGGGCGCCGCGATTTCGGGTTTCACCGCCAGGATCTCGGTGAGGCGCTCCGCCGCGCCGGCGGCCTGCGCAAGCTCGCCCCACACTTCCGACAGCGCGCCGAGCGCCCCGGCGGCAAGCACGGAATAAAGCAGGAACTGGCCGAGCAGACCGGGGGTCATGGCGCCCGAGAGCACGTCGCGCGAGCCGATCCACAATACGCCGACGACGGAGGCCGAGACGGTGAAAATGGCAAAGAAGGTCAGGACCGCCCGCGCCAGCACCGATGTGCGCGCCGCGGCGAAGGCCCGTTGCACGGCGTCGCCGAAGGTCCTCGCCACCAGCGCTTCATTGGTGAAGGCCTGCAGGATGCGGACGGAACCGATGTGCTCGGAAGCATAGGCCGTCGCCTCGGCGAGTGTGTCCTGCGCCTTTCGCGTGCGCCGGCGCACCGAGCGGCCGAAGGCGATCAGCGGCAGGACGACCATCGGAATGGCGGCGATGACGAGCGCCGACAGCTTCGGGCTCGTATAGATCATCATCATCAGCGCGCCGATGCCCATGATCGTGTTGCGCAGGCCCAGCGACGCGGTCGGACCGACGGCGGACTTGATCTGCGTGGTGTCGGCGGTCAGGCGCGAGACGATCTCTCCCGACCGGGCCAGGTCGAAGAAGCCCGGAGACAGCTGCGTTACATGGGTGAAGACGTCGGCGCGCAGGTCGGCGACGATGCGCTCGCCAAGGGTGATGACGAAGAAATAGCGGCAGGCGGAAGCCAGTGCCAGCAGGGCCGCCACTCCGATCAGCACCAGGAAATATTGCGAGATGAAGACCGAATCGGATTCGGAAAAACCGCGATCGATCATGTGGCGCACGGCGATGGGCAGGCTCAGCGTGGTCGCGGCGGCGAGCAGCAGGAACAGCAGCGCGCCGGCGACCAGCCCCCGGTAGCGCACGACATAGGGTGCGATGCGCCGCAACGGCCGCAGGGAGGGGCCCGGACTGTCTGCCGCCTTGTTCTCGATCATGGACATGCTTTGCCGCCGGCACACTTGTGCAAGGTTCCCCGCTGATGTATAGGCAACGCCGACGAATGGAAAGCCGTAGCTGACGCAGCTATGCGGCTAGCGGCCGCGGCAGGCTTCACATCGAACCTCCGCAAGAGACGAATTTGACAGGACCTGAACCAATGAAGCGCGACATTCATCCCGAATTGCACGAGATCGAGGTCGTCATGACCGACGGCTCGAAGTTCCAGGTGCGCTCGACCTGGGGCAAGAAGGGCGACACGCTCAATCTCGACATCGACCCGCTCAGCCATCCGGCATGGACCGGCGGGCAGCAGAACCTCGTCGACCGCGGCGGTCGCGTGTCCAAGTTCAAGAACAA
>CAYLSN010000107.1:0-7642 GCA_964386015.1 uncultured Rhizobiaceae bacterium
CTACAAGGCGATTACGGAAACCTTCACAAGCCAGGTTCACCTGAAGCCGCAAGTGCTTGAAATCGATGTAAGATATGTCGATGGACCCTTCCGCTACCTCACCAATGAATGGCGGTTCGAGCCGGAGAGGGGTGGCACCCTGATCCGCTTTCACATCGACTACGAATTCCGCAGCCGCATGCTGGGGGCGCTGGCGGGCGCAATGTTCGACCGCGCCTTCCGCATGTTCACCGAATCCTTCGAGCAGCGGGCGCGCCAGGTCTATGGCGACGGCGCCGCCGCCTGATCCTCGGCTTTCTTCATTTCCTCCAGCAGCAACTCCAGCGCCGTCTCCACGGCGGCATTGCGCACTTCGGCGCGCCCCGTGCCCTCGAACAGGCGCCTGTGCGCCGCCGGCTTGCGGTTGCGGGTGGCGACGCCGAACCAGACGAGGCCGACCGGCTTTTCCACCGTGCCGCCGTCGGGCCCGGCAATGCCGGTCACCGAGATCGCAATGTCGGCGAGCGAATGTTCGAGCGCGCCCACGGCCATTTCGGCTGCCGTCTCGGCGGATACGGCGCCGTGCTTCTCCAGGGTGGCCGCCTTGACGCCCAGCAATTCCTGTTTTGCCTCGTTCGAATAGGTGACGAAACCGCGTTCGAACATTTCCGAGGCGCCGGGAATGCCGGTCAGCGCCGATGACACCATGCCGCCGGTGCACGATTCGGCGGTGGCGATGGTCCACCCACGCCGCTTCGCATGTTTCAGGGTCTCTTCCGCCATTCGTGTGATGCTCATTCGGGGATACCTCCTGGATAGACGACCGTTGCCGTTGCCAGCGCCGCGATACCTTCCTCGCGCCCGACGAACCCCATGCCTTCGTTTGTCGTCGCCTTGATGGAGATGCGTTCCGGCGCAAGGGCGAGGATCGCGGCGAGCTTTTCCACCATGGCCGGTCGATGCGGACCGATCCTGGGGCGCTCGGCAATGAAGGTCACGTCGACATTGGCGATGCGACCGTGGCGGGCGCGCACCAGCCGCACCGCCTTTTCGAGGAAGATCCGCGACGGGGCCCCCCGCCATTGCGGATCGGAGGGCGGGAAATGCGTGCCGATATCGCCTTCGCCGCAGGTGGCGAGCAGCGCATCCGTCAGGGCGTGCATGCCGACATCGGCATCCGAGTGACCCGACAGCGCGCGATCATGCGCAATCTCGACACCGCACAGGATGACCTGGCCTCCATCGCCGAAGCGATGCACGTCATAGCCCGTCCCCGTCCGGATGTCGGGGTAACGCGCCTCGCCGTTGGAAAGTCTCAGCTCCGCCATTTCAAGGTCCTTTGCCCAGGTCAGCTTGACGTTCTCCGGCGATCCCTCGACGATCCGGACCGGAATGCCGGCCCATTCGGCCAGCATGGAATCATCGGTGAAGCCGTGCGGGTTTTCGACGGCGGCCCGCTCATGCGCGGCAAGGATCGGCCCGAAGGGAAAGGCTTGCGGCGTTTGCGCGGCATAGAGGTCCTGACGCGGCTCCGTGCGCGCGACCAGCCCGTCCGGCCCGGCGCGCTTCAGCGTGTCCGACACGGCGATGGCCGGTACCACCCCGCAGCCGGCGGTCAGGGCGGCAAGGATCCGGTCGATGAGCGAATGATCGACGAAAGGGCGCACCCCGTCATGGATCAGCACATATTCCGGCGGTTGTGCCGCCAGCGCGGCCAGTGTCGCCCGCACCGAGGCCTGGCGCGAGGCGCCGCCATGAACGATGACGAGGTTGCGGCGATCGATTCCAGCCATCGCCCGGTCCAGAAGCTCCTCGTCGTCCGGATGAATGGCGATGGCGATGCGGCCGATGCCTTCGTGTCCGCGAAACGCCTGCACCGTGCGGGCGATGACGGCACGGCCGCCGATCGACCGGTATTGTTTCGGACCGTCGCCCCCGGCACGTTCGCCGCGACCGGCGGCGACAATGGCAATGGCAGCCTTCATTCGCATCGGCTCCTGGTGAAATCGTCGACGTAAACCGCCTAGCGCCTTTCCGGTTCAATGAGAAGTGTCCGGCATTCTGCCATGAAGTCTTGCGCAACCGCGTGCATGTGCTTAAGAAAAAGGCAATCAGCAACGCCGCACACGGAATGGGCAGCCTGATGAAGTTCGAAGTCCCGACCGAGGCGCTGTTCAATGCGCTGCACCTGCCCGTCGTGCTGCTCTCGCCCGAAGGCCGCATGGCGGGCGTCAACGCCGCCGGGGAGGACTTCTTCCGTACGGGCGCGGCCATACTGACGCGGAAGCATCTCGCCGATTTCGTCCCCTATGCCAGTCCGGTGCTGGACCTCGTCGAACAGGTTCGCCAGCGCGGCACGCCCGTCAACGAATACCGGATCGATCTGTCGACGCCGCGCCTCGGCCCGGACTGCATTGTCGACGTCTTTGCCAGCCCCGTGCCGGAATGGCCGGGCGCCGTACTGCTGCTGCTGCACGGCCGCGCCATGGCCGACAAGATCGACCGGCAGCTCAGCCATCGCGGCGCGGCGCGCTCGGTTGCCGGGCTGGCCGCCATGCTGGCGCACGAGATCCGCAATCCGCTCGCCGGAATTCGCGGCGCCGCGCAATTGCTCGAGGGCAATGTATCGGCGCAGGACCGGGAGCTGACGCGCCTGATCATGGAGGAGTCCGACCGGATCGTCGCCATGGTCAACCGCATGGAGACCTTCGCCGATCGCGGGCCGCTGCAACGCCAGCCGGTCAACATCCACACCGTGCTCACCAAGGTGAAGACCGTCGCCGCCACCGGCTTTGCCCGCCATGTCCGCATTGTCGAGCAGTACGATCCGTCGCTGCCGCCGGTGCAGGCCGATTTCGACCTCCTGGTGCAGGTCTTCATCAATCTGGTCAAGAACGCGGCGGAAGCGCTGGCTGGCCGGGCCGACGGCGAAATCGTGCTGTCGACGGCCTATCGCCCCGGCATCCGGCTCACCGTTCCCGGATCGACCGAGCGGCTTTCGCTGCCCTTGCATTTCGCCGTCGCCGACAATGGTCCCGGCGTGCCGGAGGAGCTGCAGCCGATCATCTTCGATCCGTTCGTCACCAGCAAGCAGAACGGATCGGGCCTGGGACTGGCCATGGCCGCCAAGATCGTCAGCGATTTCGGCGGCATCATCGAGTGCGATTCCTCGCCCGCCGGCACGTCGTTCCGCATCTTCATGCCGGAGGGAGACCCGTCGCAGATCGTACGGAACGGAGACGAAACATGAGCCGGGGCACGGTTCTCATCGCCGACGACGACGCCTCGATCCGCACCATCCTGCTGCAGGCCTTCCACCGCGCCGGCTACGAAGTCCAGGCGGCGGCGAATGTGGCAACCCTCTGGCAATGGATCTCGGAAGGGAAGGGTGACATCGTCATTACCGACGTCATCATGCCGGACGGCACCGCCTTCGACCTGATGCCGCGCCTGCACAAGGTGCGCCCGCATCTGCCGGTCATCGTCATGAGCGCGCAGAACACCTTCCTGACCGCCGTCACCGCCTCGGAGAAGGGCGCCTACGAATACCTGCCGAAACCGTTCGACCTCAACGAGTTGCTCGGCATTGTCGAGCGCGCCATGACGGAGCGGCGCGAGCGCCCGCTTGCCGCCGAGACGGAAGAGCCGGCGGATGTCATGCCGCTCGTCGGCCGCTCTCCGGCCATGCAGGAGATCTACCGCATCCTGGCGCGCCTGATGCAGACGGACCTGACCGTGCTCATCAGCGGCGAGTCGGGTACCGGCAAGGAGCTGGTCGCGCGCGCCCTGCACGATTACGGCCGGCGGCGCGCCGGCCCCTTCATCGCCATCAACATGGCGGCGATCCCGCGCGACCTGATCGAATCCGAGCTGTTCGGCCATGAGAAGGGCGCCTTCACCGGGGCGCAATACCGCCAGCCCGGCCGGTTCGAGCAGGCGGAGGGCGGCACGCTGTTCCTCGATGAAATCGGCGACATGCCGGTGGAAGCGCAGACGCGGCTGCTGCGGGTGTTGCAGCAGGGCGAATATATGAGTGTCGGCGGGCGCACGCCCATCCGCACCAATGTGCGGATCGTCGCCGCCTCGCATCGCGACCTGCGCCAGCTCATCGCCCGCGGCGCCTTTCGCGAGGACCTCTATTATCGCCTCAATGTCGTGCCGATTCGCCTGCCGCCGCTGCGCGAGCGCATCGAGGACATTCCGCTGCTGGTGCGTCATTTCCTCGCCCAGGCCGAGCGCGAGGGTCTCGGCCGCAAGCAGATCGACCCGGCCGGCATCGAGGCGCTCAAGCGCCACTCCTGGCCGGGAAATGTGCGCGAGCTGGAAAACCTGGTGCGGCGCATGTGCGTGCTGCTGCCGCAGGAGGAGATCGACCTCGCCACGGTGCAGGCGGAACTTGCGGCGAGCGCGCCGGCGCCGGCAATGGCGGGCGACGAGGCCGAATCCCTGCCGGTTGCCCTGGAGCGCCACCTCGGCCGCTACTTTGCCGCCTTCGGCGAATCGCTGCCGCCGCCGGGGCTCTACCATCGCATCCTTGCCGAGATCGAGCCGCCGGTCATTGCCGCGGCCCTCGCGGCAACGGGCGGCAACCAGCTTCGCGCTGCCGAGCTGCTCGGCCTCAACCGCAATACGCTGCGCAAGAAGATGCGCGAGCACGATCTTCCGGCATTTGCCGGCAGGATCGGGCGAGAGTAGCGACCGGCACACCGGTTGCGCACGGCAGCCCGCGCGCGTCGCCTGTTGCAATCACGACACAATCAGTTGCATATTGATCACGGGTCGATCATTCTCGGGAAGCGATGACCGCTCAGATTCTTGCAGCAGCGCCGGAGACTTCGAGACTCGGTTCGGTGACCCTGGCCGGCCGGCGCATGTGGCTATGGCCGGCAATCCTCGCCGTCATCGGCGCGCTGGTCACGGGGGCGGTGTCCTTCGCCATCCTCACCGGGCTGACCTCCATCCGCCCGGACGAGGGAGTGACCCGCACGCTGATCGCCGTCAATGCCGCCTTCGTGCTGCTGCTCATCGGACTGATCCTGCGCGAGGCTGGACGGATCTATCTTGCCCGCCGCCGCGGCAAGGCGGCCTCGCGCCTGCATGTGCGCATCGTCACCCTGTTCTCGCTGGTCGCGGCAATTCCGGCGCTGATGATCGCCATCGTCGCTTCCGTGACGCTCGATGTCGGCCTCGACCGCTGGTTCGAGATGCGCACCAAGACCATCATCAATTCCTCGCTGGCGATCGCCGAAGCCTATGTGCTGGAGAATGCGCGCAACCTGCAGAACACGGCGCTGTCCATGGCCTATGTCCTCGACCAGGCGCGCTCGGTCTACTCGCTGGACCGCAACGGCTTCCGCCAGATCCTGACCAGCCAGACCGAGGGCAGGGCGCTGGCGCATGCCGCGCTCATCAACAGTTCCGGCGAATTCGTGATGATGGCCGACATCACCACCGGCTTCGAAATGCCGGTGCCGCCGCCGGAGGCGGTGCGGCAGGCCGCCGACGGCCAGCCGGTGCTGATCGAGCCGCGGTTCCGCAACATTGTCGGCTCCATCGTCAAGCTGCACGAAGTCGGCCAGGGGCAGCTATACCTCTACACGGTACGGCTGGTGGATGCGGAGGTGATCAGCGCCCGGCAGATCGTCAGCGCCAATGCCGATGAGTACGGCGCACTCGAGGCAAACCGCACACCGACGCAATTCGCCTTCGCGCTGCTCTATTTCGGCATGACGCTGATCGTCGTCCTGTCGGCGATCCTGACAGGCATTGCCGTGGCCGACCGGCTGGTGCGGCCGATCCGGCGCCTCATCGCCGCTGCCGACGATGTCTCGACCGGCAATCTCGATGTCCAGGTGCCGGTGCGCAGTTCGGATGGCGACGTCGCCTCCCTCGGCGACACGTTCAACAAGATGATCCAGCAGCTGAAGTCCCAGCGCAACGAGCTGATCAGCGCCAAGGACCAGATCGACGAGCGCCGCCGCTTCACCGAGGCGGTGCTGTCGGAGGTCAGCTCGGCGGTGATCGGGGTCGGTCCCGACGGGCAGGTCACGATCGTCAACCGCCCGGCGGAAGCCATGCTCGGACTTTCCCCGCAGGAGGCGCTCGGCGCCCATCTCTCCGCCGTGCTGCCGGAAGTCGCCAGCGTCTTCGAGGCGGCCCGGAAATCGCGGCGGCCCGTCCACCGCGAACAGGTGATCTTCTCGCGCCAGGGCGTCGAGCGGACCTTCAATGTCCAGATCACGGTCGAGGAGACCTCGGCAAGCGATCCGGACCAGTCCTATGTCGTCACGGTCGACGACATTACCGACCTCGTCGCCGCCCAGCGCTCCACCGCCTGGTCCGATGTCGCCCGGCGCATTGCGCACGAGATCAAGAATCCGCTGACGCCGATCCAGCTGTCGGCGGAGAGGATCCGCCGCCGGTTCGGCAAGGTCATCCAGGAGGACCGCGAGATCTTCGACCAGTGCACGGAAACCATCATCCGCCAGGTGGGCGATATCGGCCGCATGGTCGACGAGTTCTCCGCCTTTGCCCGCATGCCCAAGCCTTCCATCGAAAGGCTGGACCTGCGCGACGTATTGCGCGAGGCATCCTTCCTCGTCGAGGTCAGCCGCAGCGACGTCCGCATCGAGCGCGATTATGGCGACGAACCGCTGGTCGGCGAGTTCGACGGACGCCTGCTCAGCCAGGCCTTCGGCAATATCGTCAAGAATGCTGCCGAGGCCGTGGAGGCGATGGCGCACCGGACCGGCGAGCCCGGCATCATCCGCATTGTCGCGCGCCGGGAGGCGGAGGCGATCGTCGTCGACGTGATGGATAATGGCGTCGGCCTGCCGAAGCAGAACCGGCAGCGCCTGCTCGAGCCCTATGTGACGCACCGGGAAAAGGGGACCGGGCTCGGCCTCGCCATCGTGCGCAAGATCATCGAGGATCATGGCGGAAGCCTCGAGCTGCAGGACGCTCCGGGCTCGTTTCACGGCGGCCGCGGCGCCCTGATCCGGGTCCGGCTGCCGCTGACCGCGGCGCCTGCTTCCGCCGAACCGCAATCCAACACTACCGGGAAGGTTGCAAATGGCGTCTGATATTCTGATCGTCGACGACGAGCAAGACATTCGCGAGCTGGTGGCGGGCATCCTCAGCGACGAAGGCCACGAAACCCGCACGGCGCGGGATGCGGACACCGCTCTCGCACAGATCAACGAACGCGTGCCCCGCCTCGTCTTCCTCGACATCTGGCTGCAGGGATCGCGGCTCGACGGGCTTGCCCTGCTGGACGAGATCAAGGCGCTGCATCCCGACCTGCCGGTGGTGATGATCTCGGGCCACGGCAATATCGAGACCGCCGTTTCCGCCATCAAGCGCGGCGCCTATGATTTCATCGAGAAGCCCTTCAAGTCCGACCGCCTGATCATGGTCTGCGAACGGGCACTCGAGACTTCCCGGCTGCGGCGCGAGGTAAGCGAGCTGAAGCGCCGTTCCGGCGAAACCCACGAGCTGATCGGCATGTCCTCGGCAATGAGCCAGCTGCGGCAGACGATCGAGAAGGTCGCCCCCACCAACAGCCGGATCATGATCATCGGCCCTTCCGGCAGCGGCAAGGAACTGACGGCGCGCGCCATTCATCGCGCCTCGCACCGCGCCTCGGGGACGTTCGTCACCCTCA
>CAYLSN010000108.1:0-7543 GCA_964386015.1 uncultured Rhizobiaceae bacterium
CGAGAAGAAGCCGACCACTCCGCCTTCCGCCGCCTTGATGCTGCCATCCGCCTGTTCAGCCGGCCGGTAGGCATGGGCGATGTTGAAGGCGATGTTGGTGGCAAGCGAGGTCTTGCCCATGCCGGGGCGCCCGGCGAGGATGATGAGGTCGGATGGCTGCAGCCCGCCCATGCGGCGGTCGAGGTCGCGCAGCCCGGTGGCGATGCCGGAAAGATGGCCGTCGCGCATGAAGGCGGCGTTTGCCATGTCTACCGCCGAGCGCACCGCGTCGGTGAAGCTCTCGGCCAGTTCGAACAGCCGCCGTTCGGCGGTCTCGATCTGCTGCTGCGGCGGCAGGTCGACCGGCGCGTCGTAGGCCGTGTTGACCAGCTCCTCGCCGAGCGAGATCAGGGCCCGCCGCGTCGCCAGGTCATAGATGGCGCGGCCATAATCGTCGGCATTGATGACGGTCACGGCCGAAGCGGCCAGCCGCGCCAGATATTGCGCCATCGTCATGTCGCCGATGCGCTCGGCCTCGGGCAGGAAGGTCTTGAGCGTGACCGGATTGGCGGTCTTGCCCATGCGGATCATCTCGCCGGCGACCTCGAAGACCTTCCGGTGCAGCGGGTCGTAGAAATGCACGGGCTTCAGGAAATCGGAGACCCGGTAGAAGGCGTCGTTGTTGATCAGGATCGCGCCGAGAAGGGCCTGCTCGGCCTCGATATTGTGCGGCGGCTCGCGATACAGCCGCGGTTCGGCGCTTTCCAGTCGTCTAGCTGCTTCCGCCATGCGAATCGACCCGTTCCCTGCCTTCCCCGAAGAACGAGCAAGACTGCCAACGCCCCACGGGTGCAAGCATGCCCGGAACGGCGTCCCCAATGTTCACAGGGCTGCACGAAAATGCCTGTGCGCCGCCCGCCGCGCTTGACTCACCCGAATCATCCATGGAGCGCGTAAAAACGGTAGGTCCCAACCGTGGCCGGATCAAGTCATCGGCCGCCGGGACCCGCAGGCTTGAAAGCGCCGCCGAACGTGGCCATAAGGAGCGCATGACCAATCTGCCCGACGCCTCGCGCTTTGCCCATGTCACCGAATGGGTGTTCGATCTCGACAATACGCTCTATCCGCATCACACCAACCTGTTCTCGCAGATCGACACGCGCATGACGTCCTATGTGTCGCAGCTGCTGCAGCTGTCCCGGGAGGAAGCGCGGGCGGTCCAGAAGCAGCTCTTCCGCGAATACGGCACCACCATGCGCGGCCTCATGGAGCTGCACAACATCGACCCGGACGATTTTCTCCAGCAGGCGCATGACATCGACTATTCCTGGCTTGCTCCCGATCCCGAACTGGGAGAGGCCATCCGCGCGCTGCCGGGCCGCAAGTTCATCTTCACCAATGGCAGCCGCAGCCATGCCGAAAAGACGGCAAGGCAGCTCGGAATCCTCGACCATTTCGACGAGATCTTCGACGTCGTTGCCGCCGGGCTGATTCCGAAGCCGGCGCAGCAGACCTACGACAAGTTCATGGGCCTCTACCGGATCGACGCTTCCCGCGCCGTCATGTTCGAGGATCTTGCGCGCAATCTTGCCGTGCCGAAGGCCATCGGCATGACGACGGTGCTCATCGTGCCGCGGAATTTCGAGCCCACTTTCTCGGAAATCTGGGAGAGGGATCCCGATCACGCCGACGATGTCGACTATGTGACCGACGATCTTGCCTCCTTCCTGCGCTCGGCGATCGGCAGGAAGTAGAGCCGTTCGCAAGAGACCGCGAGGCCGCGACCTCTCCCGAAGGCAACCATAAGCGGTTCAAACCAGCCCTCTGCTGCCTCGCGCAAGGCTGACGGTGCCCGCCTTCCGCTCGACCCTTGCACGGGGACCATTTCCCGGAAGACCGGCCGCACCTTGCGCCGGCGCGGATCTCCGGTTCGCAACAGTGCTCGGTGACGGGTCACAGGATTCCCGGCGGTCAAGCGATTTCCCCGTCGGCAGGCAAGCTCGGGAAAGCCTCGGAAACCGGAGGAGGGAAATCCCTCCTCCGCCAGAGTGAGCTTCCGGTCAGGCCTCTTCGTCCTGCGCCGGCTCTTCCGGCTCGAACTCGGCATCGGGATCGAAGAATTCGTCCGGCCGTGCCGCCGACTCGATGTCCTCGCCATAAATGCCGGCGGCGGTGGTCAGGTCTTCGCCGCGCGCCTGGCGCTCGGCCTCGTCCGCGGTCCGGGCGACATTGATCGCGACCGTGACCTCGACTTCCGGATGCAGCGATACCGACACCTGCGCGATGCCGATCGACTTGATCGGCTGCTTCAGGTTCACCTGGCTGCGGCTGACCGGGAAGCCGGCGCCGGAGATCAGCTCGGCAATGTCCCGGGTCGACACCGAACCGTAGAGCTGGCCGGTCTCGCCCGCCGAGCGGATGACGACGAATTCCTGACCGTCGAGATCCTTGCTGATCTTCTCGGCCTCGGCGCGGCGCTCGGCATTGCGCGCCTCGATCTCGGCGCGCTGGGTCTCGAAGCGCTTGCGGTTCGCCTCATTGGCGCGCAGCGCCTTGCCCTTGGGCAGCAGGAAATTGCGGGCATATCCCGGCTTCACCCGGACCGTGTCGCCAATATGGCCGAGGCCGGCAATCCGTTCGAGAAGAATGACTTCCATTTTCGCGTTCCTGTCATCTGGGCGCGTCGCCGCGCCGGTCATCCAGGCAGGAATCAGGCCAGGGCCGAAGGGCCGGTCGCTGTCCTGCCGTCCAAGGCAGTTAGGCTGCGCTCGTCTGCCAGCCAACTTGCGGGGATTGGGTACGCCGCCCCGCCCGGCAATGCCCGGCCCCGGGAAGGGCCGGGACGAGGCTTACTTCACGACGTAGGGCAGGAGGCCCAGGAAACGGGCCCGCTTGATCGCCTTCGCCAGCTCGCGCTGCTTCTTCTGGCTCACCGCGGTGATGCGCGAGGGAACGATCTTGCCGCGCTCGGAAATATAGCGCTGCAGCAGGCGCACGTCCTTGTAGTCGATCTTCGGCGCATTGGCTCCGGAGAAGGGGCAGGTCTTGCGCCGGCGATGGAAAGGCCGCCGCGTCGGCATCTGATTGATATCGATCATCATTCGTCTCCTGAACCAGCATCCTCGTCACGGCGCGCGCCATCACGGTCGCGGCGCGGTCCGTCGCGGCGCGGACCCCTGTCGCGGTCACGGTCGCGGTCACCGCGCGGGCCGCGGTCGTCGCGCTTCTGCATCATCGCGGAAACGCCTTCATCGTGCTCCTCGACCTTGATGGTCAGATGGCGCAGCACGTCTTCGGAAAGGCGCATCTGCCGCTCCATCTCGGCCACGGCCGCGGGCTCCGCGGTAATGTTCATCAGGGTGTAGTAGGCCTTCCGGTTCTTGTTGATCCGGTAGGCCAGCGTGCGCAGGCCCCAGTTCTCGATCCGGCTGACGCTGCCGCCAGCTTCCTCGATGATCCCCTTGTACTGCTCGACAAGGGCATCGACCTGCTGCGGCGAAAGATCCTGGCGGGCCAGGAATACATGCTCATACAAAGCCATCGGGCGATTGCCTTTCTTCCTTCGAATTTTCCTGCCGGCTCGGCGGCTAAGCCTCTGCGACTTTCACGATGGTTCCGGCAGGAACCGCGAAGAAAGGCGCGTCACGAGCGGTCGAGAGCGGAGACACTGAAGGCGGAACGCAGCTTGACGCTCCAACCGGGGAAACCCCCGGCCCTCCGATCAGCCCCCGGCAGAACCGGCAGAAGATGGGTGCTTATACATCTTGCAGCGCGCAACGCAAGAGAGCGCCGCAGAAAAAGCCGGGCGCTGCGCCCGGGCGGTGGAACCGCCGGCCTGAGCGCGGCGACCCCCGTGGTGAAGTTGAGCCGCCGGCCTGAGCGCGGCGACCCCCGTGGTAAAGTTGAGCCGCCGGCCTATGCGGCGGCGCACTCCCCTCGAAAAGGTGGAGCCGCCGGCCTATGCGGCGGCTCCGGCGAATCAGGCCGCCGAAAGATTACCGGCCGAGGACTTGCCCGAGCGGGAGTCCGTCAGCACTTCGTAGTTGATCCTCTGCCCTTCGGCCAGGCCGGTCATGCCTGCCCGCTCCACGGCGGAGATGTGCACGAACACATCGGCGCCGCCCGCGTCGGGCTGGATGAATCCGTAACCCTTGGTGGCATTGAACCACTTTACCGTACCTTTTGCCATCGCGTGATATCCTTGTAGCGCGCTTGCTTTCATCCGGCCAAACGGGGCCGTAGTCCGATCGAGAATTCTGGGTGTAGAGACGTGAGTAGGCGACGAGCGCGCAACCTTAGCCGCATGGCCAAACTTTCGATGGGCGCACCTTACGGCAGTTTCGCCCGCGGATCAAGCTCCGGCTGCACTTGACTGCGGCCGCGCGCTGCGTCACGACGGGCCCCGCAGCGTGTTTCGGGGACGGACCGGTCGGGCCCGCAGGACCGCGGGGAGCCCTGAGGCACGAGCCCACGAGGAAGAGGATCCGCATGAGCATTGCCTTCACCTTTCCTGGCCAGGGCAGCCAGTCCCCGGGCATGGGCCGGGAGCTGGCCGAGGCCAGTCCCGCCGCCGCCGAAGTCTTCCGCATTGTCGACGAGGCGCTCGGAGAAAACCTGTCCCGCCTGATCTGGGAGGGGCCGGAAGAGGAGCTGACCCTGACGGCCAACGCCCAGCCGGCGCTGATGGCGGTTTCCATGGCGGCGGTGCGGGCGCTCGAGGCCGGGGGATTCGAGCTGGCGCGAAGCGTTGCCTATGTAGCCGGCCATTCGCTGGGGGAATATTCCGCCCTGTGCGCCGCCGGCAGCCTTTCCATCGCCGACGCCGCGAGGCTCCTGCGCATTCGCGGCAATGCCATGCAGTCGGCGGTACCTGCGGGCGAGGGGGCGATGGCGGCGATCATCGGCCTCGACGAGCAGGAAGTGGCGGCCGCCTGCGCCGAGGCTTCGCAGCACGGTCCGGTGCAGATCGCCAATGACAATGGCGGCGGCCAGCTCGTGATCTCGGGCCTGAAGCAGGCGGTGGAGGCGGCGGGGTCCATCGCGTCCGGCAGGGGCGCCAGGCGGGTCGTCATGCTCGCCGTCTCCGCCCCGTTCCATTCCAGCCTGATGCAGCCCGCGGCCGACGCAATGCGCGAGGCTCTGGCGAAGGTCGAGATCCGCCGGCCGGCAGTGCCGCTGATCGCCAATGTCCTGGCGGCCCCGGTCGAGGATCCGGAAGAGATCCGCACCCGCCTGGTGGAGCAGGTGACCGGAACGGTGCGCTGGCGCGAGTCGGTCGAGTGGCTTGCCGCCAACGGCGTCACCCTGCTGTATGAGGTGGGTGCCGGCAAGGTTCTGAGCGGGCTGGCCCGCCGCATCGACCGCAATCTGGAAACCGCGAGCCTGTCGGCGCCGGGTGATGTCGCCGCGGCGCTGGCTCGGCTGGCATGATTCTTCGCCACCGCAGGGAAGGGGACAGCAAATGTTTGATCTGACGGGCCGGAAGGCGCTGGTCACGGGGGCATCGGGTGGAATCGGCGAGGCCATTGCGAGGGCGCTGCACGCGCGCGGCGCCGTGGTCGGCCTGCACGGTACCCGCAGGGAGAAGCTCGACGGGCTGGCGTCGGAACTCGGCGGGAACGTCGCCGTTCTGCCGGCGGACCTCTCCGACCGCACCGCGGTCCGCGGGCTGGCGGAAGCAGCGATCGCGGCGCTCGGCGGCGTCGACATCCTGGTCAACAATGCCGGGATTACCCGGGATGGCCTGTTCGTGCGCATGTCCGACGAGGACTGGGACAAGGTGCTCGAGGTCAACCTGACCTCGGCGGTGCTGCTCGCCCGGGCGCTGACGCAGCCGATGATGCGCCAGCGCCACGGCCGGATCGTCAACATCACCTCGGTCGTCGCCGTCACCGGCAATCCCGGCCAGGCCAATTATTGCGCCGCCAAGGCCGGCATGATCGGCTTCACCAAGTCGCTCGCCCAGGAGGTCGCCACCCGCGGCATCACGGTGAACTGCATCGCGCCCGGCTTCATCGCCACCCCCATGACCGACCGGCTCAACGACAAGCAGCGCGAGGCCATCCTGTCCGCCATTCCGGCGCGGCGCATGGGCGATCCCGGCGATGTCGCCGCCGCCGCCGTCTACCTTGCGTCGGACGAGGCGGCCTATGTCAGCGGGCAGACCATCCATGTCAATGGCGGCATGGTGATGGTGTGAAGCACCGGCTTTTTCGGCTTGGCGCGGCCGCGCCTGCATGATAAGCGGCTCGCCGTATGGCCGGAGGGTGACGGAATCGCCATCCGTCCGGACTTATCCACACGGGGGTGCATGGCTTCCATCCCCGCTGGGGAACTGCAACACCTTTCGCTTGATTAGCGTTACTGCTGAGGCTAACGAAAGCGGAACATGGCTGAAGTCGAGGATGATCAAATGAGCGATACCGCAGAACGGGTGAAGAAGATTGTCATCGAGCACCTGGGCGTCGATGCCGAAAAGGTCACCGAACAGGCAAGTTTCATTGACGATCTTGGCGCCGACAGCCTCGACACGGTCGAGCTCGTCATGGCGTTCGAGGAGGAATTCGGGGTCGAGATTCCGGATGACGCCGCCGAAACGATCCTGACCGTCGGCGACGCGATCAAGTATATCGACAAGGCGGCTGCCTGAGCGTCCCATCCGCGGGATGCGCGCGACGGGAAGGCCGGCAGGGGTAACCGCATGAGACGCGTCGTCATTACGGGCATGGGCCTGGTTTCACCCCTCGGGGTGGGGATCGAGCACAACTGGAAGCAGTTGCTTGCCGGCCGCAGCGGTGCCCGCCCGATCACCGCGTTCGAAGTCGACGACCTGGCGTGCCGGATCGCCGCGATCATGCCGCGGGGCACGGGCGAGGGCGAGTTCGATCCGGACAAGGTCCTCGATCCCAAGGACCAGCGCAAGGTCGGGGACTATATCCTGTACGGGATCGCCGCCGCCGACCTGGCGCTTGCCGATGCGGGGTGGAAACCGTCGACGCCGCAGGAGCAGAACCGCACCGGCGTGCTCATCGGTTCCGGCATCGGGGGCATTGACGGCATAGCGGAAAACGCCATCATCCTGAAGGAACGCGGCCCGCGCAGGATCTCGCCCTTCTTCATCCCCGGCAACATCATCAATCTCGTATCCGGCCAGGTCTCGATCCGGCACGGGCTGAAGGGGCCGAATCACTCGGTGGTCACGGCCTGCTCGACCGGCGCGCACGCCATCGGCGACGCGTCGCGGCTGATCATGTTCGGCGATGCCGACGTCATGGTGGCGGGGGGCGCGGAGGCCCCGATCAACCGCCTCTCCATTGCCGGTTTCGCCGCCTGCCGTGCGCTGGCGACGAAGTTCAACGACGAACCGGAGCGTGCGTCGCGACCCTATGATGTCGATCGCGACGGCTTCGTCATGGGCGAGGGCGCGGGCGTCGTCGTGCTGGAGGAGCTGGAGCATGCCAGGGCGCGCGGCGCGCGGATCTATGCCGAGGTCGCCGGCTACGGCCTGTCCGGCGATGCCTACCACATCACGGCGCCTTCGGAGGACGGCGACGGCGCCTATCGC
>CAYLSN010000109.1:0-7490 GCA_964386015.1 uncultured Rhizobiaceae bacterium
CAGCCCGCCAAAGGCGGCAATCTTGATCTGGGTGAAGAAGAACTCCTGCGGCGCCGTGTAGATCAGCTCCACGCGCGACTGGTCGAGACCGGCCCAGCCGACGGCCCAGGTGAAGGGGATGACGAGCAGATTGAAGATCTGCTTGGCAAAGAAGAAGCAGATCAGAAACGCGACGAAGAACCCGGCGATCGACCACATCAGCCGCGTCCGCAGCTCGATCAGGTGTTCGATCAATGGCGCCGACGACTTCTCGATCTCGTCGTCTTCTTCCCTGCTCAACTTCATTCTCCAGACTTCTTGTCCGCCGGCGCAGCAGCGGCCTCACCCGGCTGGACCTTCGCCTCCGGCGCCTTCTGCGCCGCCTCGGCGCCATCCGGCGCCGTCACCTCGCCCCCGGAGGTGGCAGGAGCCTGGGGAGCGGCGGCCGGTGCGGACTTTGGCGGCGAAGTCGCTTCGGCAAGTCCCGAACGGATCTCCTGGCCGACCTTGCGGAGCGGATCGAGATTCTTGCGGATCTCGGCGGTCGGATCCAGCTTGCGTGCGTCCTGCGCCAGCTGGCGCACTTCGTCAAGCTCGGCCTCGCGCATCGCCTCGTCGAACTGCCGGCGGAAATCGCCCGCCATGCTGCGCAGCCGCGCGCTCGTGCGGCCGAAGGTCCGCAGCATTCCCGGCAATTCCTTCGGTCCGACCACGAGAATCAGCACGATGCCGATGACCAGCAGCTCGGCCCAACCGATGTCAAACATCTCGTCTCATCCGGCAATTGACGCCGTCCGCACGCGCGTCAGGACTTTCCGACCTTCTGTCCGTCCTTCACGGATTCGTCGGCGCGATGCTCGAGAACCCGGGAATCGTCCGCGGCCGCCGGCTCGTCGTCCGCCATGCCCTTCTTGAAACTCTTGATGCCCTTGGCCAGATCGCCCATGAGCTCCGGAATCTTGCCGCGCCCGAACAGAAGCAGCACGACCACCAGAACGATGAGCCAGTGCCAGATTGAAAATGAACCCATGACAGCCCTCTTTCTTTGCGTCCTGTCCTGATCTATGCGCTTTCGTCCTGCCTTTCAAACACAAGTACATCAGAAACGCGAACGGAAATGCGAATGTCCCGGATACCCGGGGGTACCATGCCGCAGCGTAGCCTCGCCTGAACCGGCGTTTCAAGCCCGGCGACGGCAAGCCGCAGCACTTCGACGACCCCGAGGAATCGCCGCGAGAGGATCCTCGCCTCGATGCCTCCCGTTCCCTGCTCGATCTCGATGCCGCTGAGGCGGATCGCGACCGTGACCGGCTGGCCTTCCGCCAGGGCCGGTGCCGGAAAGCGCCCCAGCGGCGTATCGGCGCAGCCGCCGGAAATGCGGGCATCGATCACATTGAGCTCGGAGAAGAAACGCGCGGTGAAAAGATCCGCCGGCTGCTGGTACAGCTGCTCGGCGGTACCGACCTGGACCAGCCTGCCCTGGCGCAGCAGCGCGATCCGGTCGCCGAGGCGCATCGCTTCCTCGGCATCATGGGTGACGATGACCGACGTCGCCCGGCTCTGCTGCAGGATGGTCAGGGTTTCGGCGCGGATCTTGTCGCGCAGGCGCGAATCGAGCCCGGAAAAAGGCTCGTCCATCAGCAGGACCGCCGGGCGGGGCGCCAGCGCCCGCGCCAGGGCGACGCGTTGCTGCTCACCGCCCGACAGCACATGCGGATAGGCGTCGGCATAGGCAGCAAGGCCTACCCGTTCCAGCGCCCGGCGCGCCTCCTGATCGGCTTCCTGCCGGCTGAGGGCGGTGAGACCGAAGCGCACATTCTCGAGGATGGTCATGTGCGGGAAGAGCGCGAAATCCTGGAACACCAGCCCCACTGCCCGCTTTTCCGGCGGCAGGAACACCGACGGTCCCGCAATTTCGCGATCGTTGAGCAGCACGCGTCCGGAGGTCTGCGCCGCAATGCCCGCGGCAATGCGCAGCAACGTCGTCTTGCCGGACCCCGAGGGACCAAGAAGACAGAGCACCTCGCCCGGCTCGGCGGCAAGGCTCACCCGGTCGAGTATGACCGGCCCGCCGCGATAGCGATGGCTTACTTCTTCGAAAGCCAGACGCGCCGCAAAGGTCACGCCGGCGGGTGCCGCAACCATGTTCTCGCCCTTCAGGCTCATCCCGTTCCGCCGCGTCTCCAGCTCAGCGGCCGCTTGCCGGACAAGGTTCAGCCATCACCGCCGCCGGGAGTCAACAGCTCCTCGAGGTCGATATCCGTCAGCGGTTCCTCGTCCTCCTGCAGCCGGTCGGGATCCTCCGGCGGCACGGGCACGGTGAAGCCGGACGGAAGCCGCGAGGAAAGCAGCCCCGCACCCTTCAGCTCGTCCAGCCCCGGCAGGTCGCGCAGTTCCGAAAGGCCGAAATGGTCGAGAAAGGCATCGGTGGTGCCATAGGTGACGGGACGGCCCGGACTCTTGCGGCGCCCGCGCATGCGTACCCATCCCGTCTCGAGCAGGAGGTCGAGCGTGCCCTTCGAAGTCTCCACTCCCCGCACTTCCTCGATTTCGGCGCGCGTCACCGGCTGGTGATAGGCAATGGTCGCCAGCACTTCCAGAGCCGCGCGCGACAGCCGGCGCGGCGTTACCTCGTCCCGGCTCATCAGGAAACCGAGATCGGGCGCCGTCCGGAACGCCCAGCAGGCGCCGACGCGGACCAGATTGACGCCCCGTCCCGCATAATGCGCCTGCAGTCCGGCGAGAACCTCACCCAGCTTGTCCACGCCCGGCAATCGCTCGGCGAGGGCGCGCTCGCTTACCGGCTCGGCACTGGCAAACAGGATCGCTTCGGCACGGCGCATCGCCTCGTGCAGATCGAGAGTGTCCGCGGCCCGGGATCCGGGCTCCAGCAAGACCGCTTCATCCGTCGACATGGCTCTTCTCCCGCATGGCCCCGGCGCGACGGCGCATGTACAGGGGCGAAAACGCCTCTGCCTGGCGCATCTCGATCACGCCTTCGCGCACCAGTTCGAGGCTCGCCGCAAAACTGCTGGCAATCGCGGTCGCGCGCGCCGGGCCCGGCACTGCATATTCGATGAGGAACCGGTCCAGCGCCGTCCAGTCGTCGACCTGGCCCAGCATGCGCTCGAGCCGCTCACGCGCATCCTTCAGCGACCACACGGTGCGGCTGGCGATTTCCACCCTGCGGATCGTGGCGCGCTGGCGATGGCCGGCATAGGCCTTGAGCAGATCGTAGAGGCTTGCCTGGTAGCGGCTGTGCCGTTCGACCACCACCGCCTCCGGCATGCCCCGGGCGAAGAAATCGCGGCCGAGGCGGGCGCGGTTGACCAGCTTCTCGCCAAGCTCCCGGATCGCCTCGAGCCGGCGCAGCCGGAATTGCAGCACCGCCGCCAGTTCCTCGCCGCTGCGCTGTTCATCGGGCTTGTCCGGGATCAGCAGCCTGGACTTGAGATAGGCGAGCCAGGCCGCCATGACGAGATAGTCGGCGGCGATCTCCAGCTTCAGCGCCCGGGCCTGCTCGATGAAGGCCAGATATTGCTCGGTCAGGGCCAGGATGGAGATGCGGGAAAGATCGACCTTCTGCTGCCGCGCCAGATGCAGCAGAAGATCGAGCGGCCCCTCGAAACCTTCGACATCCACCACCAGCGCGTCGGGATCGCGTCCCGCATCCTCCCAGACGGTTTCCAGCGGTCCCGGCGCCGCGCCCATCTCAGGCCACCTGCGCCAGCAGGGCAGAATGTTCGGCGCGCAGCTGTGCCACCTCCTCGCCTTCGCTCCGCCGGCGCCGCGCCAGCGCCGCCGCGGCGCGTGCGCGCGCCTCGCCGGAAAGAAGTGGCGTTGCCGCCGCCACCGCCTGCATCTCGTCCATCCTGCCATTGCAGTGCAGGACCACATCGCAGCCGGCGGCGAATATGGCCCGCGTGCGCTCGTCCATGCTGCCGCTGAGGGCCTGCATCGAGACATCATCGCTCATCAGCAGGCCGTCGAAGCCGATCTCGCCGCGGATGATTTCCTGCACGACCCGGGGAGACGTGGTTGCCGGCCGCTCCGGATCCACCGCGGCGTAGACGACATGCGCCGTCATTGCCATGGGGCAGTCGCGCAGTGCCGCAAACGGTGCGAAGTCGCTTTGCCGCAGGACATCGAGCGAAGCATCCACGCGCGGCAATTCGAAATGGCTGTCGGCGCCGGCGCGGCCATGCCCGGGCACATGCTTCATCACCGGCAGCACGCCGCCGGCGAGCAGGCCCTCCATCGCCTGGCGGCCGAGCTCCGCGACCATTGCGGGAGCGCGACCCTAGGCCCGGTCGCCGATCACATTGCTCGCCCCCGCCACCGGCACGTCGAGGACCGGCAGGCAATCGGCGTCGATGCCGAGGCGCGTCAGGTCGGCAGCGAGCAGCCGCGCCTGCAGCCATGCCGCCCGGCATCCCGCTGCCCGGTCCCGCAGGCAAAGGGCGCCGATCTCGGCCGCCGCCGGATAGTCCGGCGCCAGCGGCGGGCGCAGGCGCTGCACCCTGCCGCCTTCCTGGTCGATGAAGATCGGCGCGTTCTCATTGCCGATGCACTCGCGCAGGGACGCGCAAAGGGCGCGAACCTCGCCGGCCGAACCGATATTGCGCGTAAACAGGATGAATCCCCACGGGCGCTCGGCCCGGAAGAAGTTCCATTCGGCATCCGTCAGGCGCGTACCCGCAAGGCCGAGAATCATGGCTTTTGATTCGCTCATGCAGCGAGCTTAAGGTCCTTTGCCGGCAAAGGGAATCGCCGGGCTGGACGACAGCGGGGAAAACCGGGCGACCCGCCCGGCTCTCCGACCGTCACCGGGATACGAAGCAGCCGGCGCCGGCGGCCTTGAGCCGCTCGCACAGGGCATTGGCCTCGGCGCGGGAGCCTCCGGCGACCCGGACGCGGTAGAATGTGCCCTTGCCCTCGATCTGGGCCGGATAGATGTTCACCGCCCTGCCCGCGACAAGATTGCCGAAGCGGCGGGCGATGTCCGTATAGCTTGCCTGGGCAAGTTCCCGCGACGGCTGCGACGACACCTGCACCCAATATTCGACATTCGATGCCCCTGCAGCTGTCGGTTGCGCGGACGCCGGCTGCGCAGGTGCGGACGCAACCTGGGTCGGCTGTGCCGGGGGTGCGGCAGCGGGCGACTGCTGTGCCGGAGCGGGCTGTTGCGGGGCGGCCTCGGTGCGCGGCGCAGGCACCGGCACCGCGGGAGCGGATCCTGCCGCCGAGGGCTCCGGCGTCGGGGTCGCTGCGACCGCTGCCTGCCCGTCTGGCTGAACCGGCTGGCCCGTGCCTGTCAGCAAGTTGGTCTCCGTCGTCGGCAAGGGCGGCCGGGCAACCACGGCTTCGCTTCCGGTACCGGTGCGCAGATCCGGCGCGGCGGCCACCGGTTCCTCGCGCGGGACGAGCGTGCCGTCGGGCCGGACGATCAGCGTGCGGACCCGGCGCGGCTCCACCGCGACGAATTCTTCCGCCATTCCGGGTTCCGCCGTTTCCTCCGGCAGCACCCGGTCCTCCGATTTCCGGACCTGGGGCGCGGCGGCGGTTTCGGCCGCCGTCCCCTGCCCGGCCGGAAATGGCTGGCTGGTGTCGGGCAGCACCACCCGAGGTGGCGCAGTCACCGCGTCGATATCGATCGGCTCTTCCTCGGAATCGATCAGCGTCTGCTGCCGCGGCGTCTCGACCTCGCCCAGATCGGCGACCCGTTCATACACGGCCTTGTCTTCATTGGGCGCCATCTGGCCGCCCGGGTCTTCCGGCTTCACCTTGACCGGATCCGGGTCGGCCTGGACGATGGCAGGGCCGTCGGCGGCATCGCCGCCGGAGAATGCGAAATAACCGATGCCGCCGGCAATGGCGAGCGTGGCGACCGCGGCCGCGGCGATCAGGCCGTAGCGGCGTCCTCCCCCGGCAGCCGGCTCCTCTTCGGGCAGATAGGCCCCGTCAAAATCCGCATCCGCATAAGGATCCCGGTATTCGTCCCGGTACTCCTCCAGCTCGAGCGGCTCGGATGCTGGCGAATATTCCGCTGCGGCGGGAGTGGCGGCGGCGGCGGCGAAATGCTCTTCGGCATAGTGGCCGGCGGAATAGGCCTCGACCCGCGTATTGCGCGAGGCTCCCACTTCATCCGCCTCTGGATCGAATGCCTCCAGATCATTGAAACTGTTTACGAATTCATCATCGAGCGTCGCCGCGACCTGTGGCTCGGGCTCGATCTCCGGAATATCGAGATCGTCCGCCACCGGCTCGATATGGTCCGGCAGCTCGGAGGTCTCGATCTCGAGGAAATCCGGCTCGGCGAGTTCGAATGCGGCATCCCCCGATTCCTGCGCCATCTCCTCGCGCAGCGGCTCCGCCTGCACCGGCTCCTCGTACAGCGGCTCCTCGTGCAGCGC
The DNA here is from genome assembly GCA_964386015.1 of uncultured Rhizobiaceae bacterium. Classification (GTDB taxonomy): domain Bacteria; phylum Pseudomonadota; class Alphaproteobacteria; order Rhizobiales; family Rhizobiaceae; genus CAYLGY01. The sequence continues at coordinate 6,393 of CAYLSN010000109.1, forward strand.
CTGGAACTCCTGTTGCGGCGGGCTGACCGGCGCGCGCGTCGCCATCGTCAGATCGGCGATCACGCGGCTGAGCTCGTCGTTGAACTCTTCCTCAGGGTCGCTGGCGACGGCTTCCGGAGCGTCGTATTGCTGCGATTCCTCCCAGGAGGCCGCAACGGGTTCATGCGCTTCCGGTGCCGAAGGCTGCTCCGGCTCGAGGTTCAGCTCCAGATCGCCAGCACCGGGTTCTTCCGGCTCGGCCTGGCGGGCGGAGCCACCATCCAGCTCCGCGAGCAGCGCCTGCAGCTGGCTTTCCAGGTCGGGCGGGACTGCCGGACCATGCGGTTCCGACCCGGCAACCGGCTCGGGCTCCGTCGGGGACGGTTCCGCCGCGGCCTCGGCCGGCGCGGCGCCATTCGTCCGCATGAATTCTCCCATGAGCTCGCTTTCGAGGTCGATTCCGGTATCGGCACCAGTCGACCTGTCGGCGGAGAGATCGAACTTCATGATCTCCGAAAGCTCCGCAATGGGATCGTCGACCTCGCGCGGAGCGTTCCTGTCGGTGTGATCGGGACCTGCCATATCTTCCCCTTGTTACCGGCGCCGACAAAGCTCGACGCGTCCGATCCTCCTGCCGCTAGCAGAGCAATGTGGGCAAAAGGTGACGGTCCGGCCTGCCAGATCTATCGCATTTCTTCCGGTGCATCGGCTCCGATGAGGGATAATGCGGAGATCAGTACATGGGCTACTGCGCGCACCAGCCCCAGCCTCGCCGAGGTCAATTCTGGCTGGTCAGCTTTAACAAAGCGTAATTCTTCGTGCTCTGTCCCGCGATTCCAGTGCGCGTGGAAGGCGGAAGCGAGATCATGCACGTAAAACGCAAGTCGATGCGGTTCGTAATGCATCGCCGCAGCCTCGATGACGCGAGGATATTCGGCCAGCTTGCGGATGAGGGCGAGTTCGCTCTCGTCGGCGAGCAGATGGAAGTGCCGGGCGCATTCGCGCAGTTCCTGCGGGCTCATCTCGAGCTTCGCGTCAGCCTGCCGCAGGACGGAGTGACAGCGCGCCGAAGCATATTGCACGTAGAAGACGGGGTTGTCCTTCGACTGTTCCATGACC
>CAYLSN010000110.1:0-3166 GCA_964386015.1 uncultured Rhizobiaceae bacterium
TGAAAGCCGCTGCCATTGCGCAGATAGCCGAGCGAGGTGGCCGCCAGCGGCAGGCTGACGACGAGAATCGCGGTCAGTCCGAGGAAGAGCTGCCGTTCCAGCAGCTGTCTTTCGGCAGGGGCAAGTCCGGTCCAGGCCGAGATCAGCGTCGCCATTGCCAGGGTCCAGGAAATCGCTTTCAGCACGGAGACGTCCGTGATCGGACTGAAGAGGAAGGAGTGGCCGACCAGGAAGACGCCGATCATGAGCGTGCCGAGCGTCGCGTAGCGGATGCGTGGGTCCCTGGTCAGCATGTTGCTGTAGAGAAAGGCCGAGAAGGCGGCGGAGAACAGGACGAGATAGCGGCCGATCGAGGCAATCGAGGCCTCCGGCGCGATGCCCGGGCTCAGCATGGTGAAGAGCCAGGACATGGCCAGGGCGCGGATCAGGTGGGGTCGGCCCATCAGCGCATAGGCGGCGATGACGGCGTAGCTGAGATTGGCGGTCGGGCCCGTGGCGAGGCGCATCGCCAGCGCCAGCAGCAGCGGTGCCAGGTCCCGGAAGGTCCCGATGGCCGCAGCGCCATGGCGCCCGTGCGCGGCGGCCGGCAGGGGCGAGGCGGGCGTCAGGCGGCTCATGGCGCGGCAATCTCCAGCAGATCGAGCACCCGGCGGGCATTTGCCTCCCAGGTGAATCTTTCCGCCGTCCGGAGGGCCGCCGTTCCGAGGGAGTGGCGCAGCTCCGGCTCCTCGATCAGGCGCTTCAGTTCGCGCGCGAGCGCCCGCGGATCCTTGGCCGGAACCAGGATGCCGTCGCGGCGGTCGGTCACGATCTCCTGCGCCCCGCTGCCGCGGCAGCCGATCGCCGGCTTCCCCCGCGCCATCGCCTCCAGATAGACGATGCCGAACGCGTCGCCCCAGCTCGGCAGGGAGAAGATGTCGCAGCGGGCCAGCTCCTCCATGGTTTCCTCATAGGAAAGCCGCCCGCGGAAGTGCACCCTGTCCAGCAGGCCGAGGGTGCGGGCCAGTTCCTGCAGTTCGGCGCGCTGCGGGCCGTCGCCGATGATCGTGTAGCTCCAGTCCCGCACCCCATGCTCCCCGGCGAGAATGGCCAGCGCCCGGAGATTGTCGGCAATGCCCTTGAGCGGCAGCAGGTTGGAGATGCTGAGAATCGAGCAGGTCCCGCGCGCTTGCCGCCCGGGCAGAGAACGCGGCTCCGGCAGCACCGTGCCATTGTGCACGATGACCAGCTTGTCGGCGGGAAAGCCGATCCCGGTCGCATATTGGCGCAGGGGCGAACCGACCAGGGCCACGGTGTCGAGCGCCTGCCCGGCGCGGGCGGTGACGCCGCGCAGGAAGGCACCGCCGAGGCGCATCAGGTTGTGATCGATCCCGTGCAGGAACAGGAGCTTGCGCGCGCCGATCCGGTGATGCCAGTCCGGCAGCGAGGCGGCGAGATGGTGGAAGCCGTGCAGGATGCAGCCGGCCGGGGTGCCATGCCGGCGCAGGATGTCCCGCATGGCGGCCGATGCGCCCAGAGATGCCAGCCGCGTGTTCAGGCGGAATGCCAGCGGATGGCCGGAAAGCCGCTGCGGCAATCGCGGCAGGGGCAGCTCCCGCAGCGTTACCGTCTCCGGCAGGCCGAGTTCGCCCGGATGGAGAAGCCGCGTCTTCCTGCCGGCGGCGGTCGGGACCACGACCAGGAGACGATTGCCGAGCCGCGCCAGCGCTTCCGTCTGCTGCACCACGAAGATGCCGGTGATGCGGTTGCTTTCCACCGGCCAGAAGCTGCTGAACACCAGGATCAGGCTGGAAGGCTCCGTCATCTGCCTTTCGTGCCGACCGTGGCGGCGCGGAAAGCCGCCGCCAGGGCCGCTGCCGCCGCGTGTACCCGTGCCGATACGGGAGACCGACCGGTCTGGCTGCCGTCGCGGACGGCGCGCTCGAGGACCGGCAGCAGCTCGGATGCCGGGCGTGCGAGGACGTCCGCGAACCCGGCGAGGCTCACTTCCGGAGCCGCTTCCTGCCAGACGCCGCGCACCTTGCTGTCCCAGACCAGCGGCAGCACGGCCTTGCCGAGACTCCAGGCAAGGATGCCCGCATGCATGCGCGACGTCACCAGCGCGTCGACCGAAGCCAGGAGCTGCGCCAGTTCGCCGGGCGCCGCCGGCCTCGGCGCGAGCTGCGCCACGCCCTCCAGCCCGGCATGGATCTCGCGCGCGGCACGATGGTCCTGCGGATCGCCGTTCGACAGCAGCACCACCTCCCAGCCGGCGGCGCCGGCGGTCCGGACCAGCTCCTTCCAGAATTCGTCATAGGCACGGCGCGGCCCCACGCCCGGCGCGAACGCCGCCACGGTTTCGCGCGGCATGACATTGATGCCGAGACGCCGGCGACCCGAAGGCGCGATGGCGGCCGGATAGACCTCGCCGGCCAGAAAGCCGGCATCGGGGGCGGTCCGCACCGGAATATCGCCGCCGATCTCCCGCAGCACCGCTGCCGACCTGCGGTCGCGGACAATGGTGCAGATCGAATCGCGCAGGAGATTGCGGTAGATGCGTTGCGCCAGCGGCCCCATTCCTGCATCGGCGCCACACGAGAAGACGGCAACCGGCTTCGATGCCGCCCTGGCCATGGCCAGGATGGCGGCGATTTTCAGCGGAAAGCCGTATTGCCGCTCGACGAGCAGCTGGCCGCCGCCGATGACGACGCCGTCCGCGGCCTCGATCGCCGGCGCGTACCGGCCGGTGAATGCGGCCCGGCCGCCCTGCCACCATTTCAACGCCGTCGCTGCCCGGCGCAGGGTCAGGCTGCGGCGCAGGCCGGCGCGCGCAATGCCTGTTGGCGGAGCATCGTCGCCGTCAACTGCAGCCGCCGGCTCCGGCCAGGCGGTGCGCAGCGACAGATCCGCCGGCACGGTCGCCAGGCCTTGCGCCCGCAGGGCATGGTCGAGGCAGTCGAAGATCACGCCGTCGCCGAGATTGGGGCTGTAGATCTCGCCGAACACCGCCAGTTTCAACGCTTGCCGCTCCGGACGTGACTGAAGGTTCATGGGCGGACGATCATTCCCTTTTCCAGCCGCACGACGGTATCGCACCCTTCCAGCGTGCTCAGTCGGTGAGCGATGATGACAATGGTCAGGCTGCGGTCGAGCCGGCCGATCGATGCCATCACCGCCGCCTCGGTCT
>CAYLSN010000110.1:3176-7440 GCA_964386015.1 uncultured Rhizobiaceae bacterium
GAAAGCTGGATGCCGCGCTCGCCGACGCGGGGTGCATAGCCCTGCGGCAGCGCGGCGACGACATCGGCAAGCTCGGCCTGCTCCGCCGCCCGCCGCACGCGATCGTGGTCGATGTCCTGCGGCGCGACGCCGAAGGCAATGTTCTCGGCAATGCTGGCGTCGGCAAGATAGATCGATTGCGGCACATGGGCGATATGGCGTTGCCAGGCGGCGCGGTTGGCGGCCGTGATCGGTGTGTCGTCGACGAGCAGGCGCCCCTCGACCGGCTCGAGCAGGCCGAGCAGGATGTCCATCAATGTCGACTTGCCGCTGCCGGTCTTGCCGGCGATCCCGATGCGCGCGCCCCTGGCAATGGTCAGGCTGACGTTGCGCAGGGCGCGGTCGCGTTCGCGCGAATAGGAGAAGCTGACATTCTCCAGCCGGATCTCGCGGGCGAAGGGCAGGGGGACGGCGGCGGGCGGCGGCGCGGCGCGTGGCCGGTCGATCAGCCGCACCAGGTCGAACAGGTCCTGGCGGTTTCCCGTCGATGTCGCCCAGCCGGCATAGACCTGCTGGATCAGCGGCAGAAGCCGCTGCGCGCCGAGCGCCAGGGCGCCGAGCACGGGAATGGCCTCGGCGAGGCCGCCGGGCCGGGCGCTGACCGCCACCGCCACCAGCGCGATCAGGATCATCCCCGCCCCCTCGACCAGATAGCGCGGCGCGCCGGCAAGAAACGCGTTGCGCACCCGGGCGTCGCGGAATCCGGCCTCCGCCTGCTCGTAGGCGGCGAGGAAGACGGGCTGCGACTGGTCGATCAGCACGTCGCGTATGCCGCCGAGTCCCTCCTGCATCGCCCGGACGCGGCGCCCCTGGGCAGCGGCGATGATCGAGGCATTGCGGCGCAGGCGCATCCGCGTCAGCACCGAGGAAGCCAGATAGATGGCGGCGAAGCCGGCCCCGGCCATCAGCGCCACGGCCGGATCGACCGCGACCAGCCCGGCGACGATGAACAGCGAGATCACCGCCGCGACGGCGGCATTGATCAGCGGGTTGAGCACCTGGTTGGTGACCAGCGTCACCTTGTTGATCGCCGCGATGATCTCGCTGGTGTTTTGCCGGGAGTGGAACAGGTAGCTCTCGTGCAGCATGCTGTCATAGACGCGGACGCCGAGCTCGTAGGACAGGCCGAAGACGAAGCTGCTGCTCGCCCACAGCAGCAGCAGCCGGATGGCGGCCGCGACGATCGCCGCCAGCGCGAAGGCTGCGGTCAGCAGCAGGACGGCGCTGCCCGGCCCGGTCGCGCCGAGGAATTCCAGGGCCGGGCGCAGCCGCGTCAGCACCGGCGAACCCTCCGGATCGGCGACGGCGGAAAGGAAGGGCAGCAGCGCGCCGATGGTGACCACCTCGGCGACCGCACCGGCCAGCATCAGCCCGATCAGCGGCCCCAGCGTCCGCCGGCGCCGCGGCGACAGCTTCCCGTACAGGACGCGCAGCGCCCCCGCGAGGGTCGGCTGCGGACGCGCCTCCTCGCGCGCGGCGGCAATTGCCGCCGACCTCTGCCGCTCCGCCTTTCTCAGGCTCATCGTTTCCCGGGCTTCCCGGTTTCGAGACGCAACGCCTCGATCTCCGCCTTCAGCGCCTCGTATTCGGCGAGCTTGCGCCGCAGGAACCTGCCGGTCAGCGCCGCCTTCTCTGCCATGCCGTGCGGCGTCAGCACATAGGCATAGCGGCGCTTGTCGCGGGCGGCGGTGAAATTGCCGAGCTTGATGAAACCCTTCTCGACCAGCGCGTTCAGACAGTAATGCATGGCGCCGAGGCTGATGCCGACCGCGCGGGCGAGCTCGCGCTGGCTCATCTCCGGATTCTCCTCCAGCAGCCGCAGGACGCGGAAACGCACATCCTCCTGGAGGTCGGGGCGCCGGCTGGCCGGCCCTTCGCTTGCGGCGCTCATGGTTCGCAATCGCGTCCGACCCCGGCATAGGCGATGAATCCCGCCTGGCGCGCCGTCGCCCCGTCATAGATGTTGCGCAGGTCGGCGAGGCGCGGCGTCGCCATCGACGAGGCAAGCCGGGCAAGATCCATGCCGCGGAACTGGTTCCACTCGGTCAGGATCACGATCGCCTCGGCACCGGCGGCGGCGCGGTACGGGTCCGTCTCCCATTCCACTCCCGGCAGCAGCGCCTCGCCCTCGCGGCGGCCCTGCGGGTCGACGACCCTCAGCCGCGCGCCCGCTTCGGCCAGGGCCGGGAGGATGGTCAGCGACGGCGCCTCGCGCATGTCGTCGGTCTCGGGCTTGAAGGTGACGCCGAACACCGCGATCGTCCGCCCGTCCACCGATCCGCCGCACAGGTCGAGGATCTTGCGCACCATGCGTTGCTTCACCGCCGCATTGACCTCGATCACCGCCTCGGTGATGCGCATCGGTACGCCATGCTCCTGCCCGATATGGACCAGCGCCGCAGTGTCCTTGGGGAAGCAGGAGCCGCCGAATCCGGGGCCGGCATGCAGGAATTTCGGCCCGATGCGCCCGTCCAGCCCGACGCCGCGCGCCACGTCCTTCACATCGGCGCCGACCTTTTCGCACAGGGCGGCGATCTCGTTGATGAAGCTGACCTTGGTCGCCAGCAGCGCGTTGGAGGCGTACTTGATCAGTTCCGCCGTCTCGAGCCCGGTATAGACGATCGGGAAATCGCGCAGGTAGAGCGGCCGGTAGATCGCCGCCATCACCTGCCGCGCCCGCTCGGTCTCGACACCGATCACCACCCGGTCCGGGCGCATGAAATCCTCGATAGCCGCGCCTTCACGCAGGAATTCCGGGTTCGAGGCAATGTCGAAATCGGCATCCGGGTTCACCCTGCGGATGATCTCGCCGACCTTGCGGTTGGTGCCGACCGGAACGGTCGACTTGGTGACCACCACCGCCGGTCCGCGCAGGATCCTGCCGATTTCCTCCGCCGCTGCATGCACATAGGTGAGGTCGGCGTGGCCGTCGCCGCGCCGCGCCGGGGTGCCGACGGCGATGAAGATCGCCTCCGCGCCCTGCACCGCCTCGGCGAGGTCATCGGTGAAGCGCAGCCGCCCGGCCTCGACGTTGCGGTTCAGCACGGCCTCCAGTCCGGGCTCGTAGATGGGGACGCGCCCGCCCCTGAGGGATGCGATCCTCTCCGCCGACTTGTCGACGCAGACGACCTCATGGCCGAAGTCCGAAAGGCACGCGCCCGAAACCAGCCCCACATAACCGGCGCCGATCATTGCGATGTTCATGCTCGCCGATCCTGTTGCAACGCTCCAGTTGAAGCCGAAATCCGGTTCTGCGGGAAGAGGGAAGGTGGCGCGGCGCCCGACCGTGCACGGCTACCGCACTGCGGGTGGCGCGAGGCGCTTCCGGCCGGGACGTCCGTAACGGGGGACAAATGCGGATCATATTCGTTCAATTCTGAACGGTACCATGATCGCCGGGCATTCAAAGTAACATTCGGCACAAGCGTGACATGGAAATTGTAGCGCGGGCCGGATCCGGCGCCTGCCGCACTGTCGCGGCCGATTATGGCGGCGATGCGGTGGCCGGCCTGTATCTTGCGGCACGGGCTGGTTGAAAATGCCTTCACGGTGGTGCGACCTATGATCCTTCTCCTTCTTCCGATTCGCGGGAAGGAGCATATGCGAGGCTGCCGGGGAGGGGGACGCAATCGCAGGGCAGAATCTGCCAAACCGTTGATTGCGCGCAGAAAAGCGGCTCACGCCGCCACGATTCGTCCCCCTGGCGGCAGTCAGATCACGCCGAGGGCGCGCATGGCTTCGGCGACGCGGACAAAACCGGCAATATTGGCGCCCAGCACATAGTCGCCGGGCGCGCCATATTCCTCGGCCGTGGCGGCGCAGGTGTCGTGAATGTTGCGCATGATGGTGGCAAGGCGCGATTCGGTCTGCTCGAAGGTCCAGCTGTCGCGCGAGGCGTTCTGCTGCATTTCCAGGGCCGAGGTGGCGACGCCGCCGGCATTGGCGGCCTTGCCCGGCGCGAACAGGACGCCCGCCTCCTGGAAGATCCGCACCGCTTCCGGCGTGCATGGCATGTTGGCGCCCTCGCCGACGGCAACGACGCCATTGCGCACGAGCGTGCGGGCATCGCGGCCGGTCAGTTCGTTCTGGGTTGCCGACGGCATGGCGACCTCGCAGGGCACCTCCCAGATCGAGCCCTTCTCGACATAATGCGTGCCGTTGCCCTTCAGCTTCGCATATTCGGCGATGCGGCCGCGGCGCACCTCCTTGATCTCCTTGACGAGGT
>CAYLSN010000111.1:0-7369 GCA_964386015.1 uncultured Rhizobiaceae bacterium
CGAGCTCGATCTCCTTGGCGACGGTAACGCCGTCCTTGGTGATGCGCGGCGCGCCGAAGGATTTCTCGATCACGACATTGCGGCCCTTGGGGCCGAGCGTGACCTTCACCGCATTGGCGAGAATATCGACGCCGCGAAGCATTTTCTCGCGCGCCTGCGTGTTGAACTTGATTTCCTTTGCAGCCATGGATCACTCCTTGAACTAGGCAGCTTTCTCGACTGTTCCGTTGCGGGGATGGCTGGTCAGGCAGCCTTTTTCGCGCTTTCCTTCGGCTCGATCACGCCCATTACATCGCTCTCCTTCATGATGAGCAGATCCTCGCCGTCGAGTTTGATCTCGGTGCCGGCCCATTTGCCGAACAGGATGCGGTCGCCGACCTTGACATCCAGGGGGATGAGCTTGCCATCGTCGTCACGCGCGCCAGGGCCGACGGCAATGACTTCGCCTTCGCTCGGTTTTTCCTTTGCCGTGTCGGGGATGATGATGCCGCCCGCCGTTTTCTCCTCGGCTTCAATGCGGCGGACCAGGATGCGGTCGTGCAGTGGACGGAACGTCATATCGTTCTCCTTCAGGACAAACAGATTTTCGAGAGGTTCCTCCGGTCCGGTCCGGCGGGACCGGATCGGGGCACGCGACCCTCAGGGCATCGCGCGCGAAATGAGTTAGTTCGCGTAGTTTTTCTTTCAAGGGGGGAGCGGAGGAAATTCTGCCACTGCGCCGGGCTGTCTTCCGTGCCGGGCGGCGCTACGGCTCAGTCCGTCGCGCGGTACAGCTCCGAGAATCGCTGGCGCAGCTCTGCCTTCTGCACCTTGCCCATGCTGTTGCGGGGCAGTTCCGGCACGCAGATCACCCGCTTGGGCTGCTTGAACCGCGCGAGCTTGCCATCGAGCGCCGCCAGGATCGCGGCTTCATCCGGTGCGCAGCCTTGCCGCGGCACGACAATGGCGGTCACGGCTTCGCCGAAATCGGCGTGCGGCAGGCCGATCACCGCCGACTCCTCGATCTCGGGCAGGCTGTCGATCAGGGTCTCGACTTCCTTGGGATAGACGTTCAGCCCGCCGGTGATGACAAGGTCCTTCTGCCGGCCGACAATGTGCACATAGCCATCGCCGTCGATCTTCCCGACATCGCCGGTGATGAAGAACCCGTCCGGGCGGAATTCCGACGCCGTCTTCTCGGGCATGCCCCAGTAGCCCTTGAAGACGTTCGGTCCGCGCAGCTCGATGACGCCGATCCCGCCCTCCGGCACGGGCGCGCCGTGCTCGTCGGCAATGCGCAGTTCCACGCCCGGCAAGGGAAAGCCGACCGTGCCCGGACGCCTTTCGCCTGCATACGGATTCGAGGTATTCATGCCGGTCTCGGTCATGCCGTAGCGCTCGAGTATGTGATGGCCGGTAACCGCATGAAACTGGCGGTGCGTCGCGGCGAGCAGCGGCGCCGAGCCGGAAATGAACAGGCGCATCCCCCGTGCCGCATCCGCAAGGCCCGGATGGTCGAGCAGCCGCGTGTAGTGGGTGGGCACGCCCATGTACAGGGTGGCGTCCGGCAGGCGCGCGATCACGACGTCGGCGTCGAAGCGCCGGTGAAAGTCGATGCGCCCGCCGGCCAGCAGCAACGTGTTCAGCGCAACGAACAGGCCATGGGTGTGGTAGATGGGCAGGGCATGCAGCAGCACATCCTCCCCGGTGATGCGCCAGACATCGACCAGGGTCTCGGCATTCGAGAGAAGATTGCCGCAGGTGATCATGGCGCCCTTGGAACGGCCCGTGGTTCCGGATGTGTACAGGATCGCCGCCAGGTCGTCGTCTTCAAGCCCGATATCGTGGAAGTCGCGTGGATGGACGGCGGCCGATTCCGCCAGGCCGCCGGGTCCGTCCAGGCAAACGATCCGCGCAGGATCGATCGAGACGCCCGCCGCCAGGAGATCGCGCCGGCCGCTGTCGCACACGAAGATTGCCGGATCGGCATCGCGCAGGAAATATTCCACTTCGGCGGGCGTATAGGCCGTATTCAGCGGCAGGAACACCGCTCCGGCCCTGAGCGCGGCGAGATAGAGGCAAAGCCCCTCGACGCTCTTTTCCGCCTGAACGGCGACGCGGTCGCCCGGACGCACGCCATGGGCCGCAAGCGCGTTCGCCAGCTGCCCGGTGAAATCCAGCAATTGTCCGTTCGTCAGGGTAGGCCCGTCGGGCTGGACGAGGAACGCGCGCTCGGGGTTCCGGCGCGCGGCTGCAAGCAGGCTGGCGGTCAGCGTGGGCATCCCTGGCTCCTGTCAGGACATCGAAGTTCCGATAGATCACTCCGTCGCCAGGCGCAACCGGTGGCTCAGCTTGTCCGCATCCTGCTCCAGCCTTCCCCGATCGGGTCGGCTTCTTCCATCGCCCCGGCACCGCCCTCGCCCGCAAGCGGCTCGAGCAGGGGTGCTGCGTGCTGCGTCTCTGCCCGCGCGATCTCGGCCAGGATCGACAGCGCAATGTCCGACGCCGATCTCGCTCCGGCAAAGAGACCGGCTGGGCCGTGGATCCTGGCCAGGCTCCCGGCGTCGATTCCCTGACCTTCCAGCATCTGCAACCGCTGCATGTGCGTGCGGCGGCTGCCCATTGCTCCGATATAGAAAGCGTCCGTGACCAGGGCTGCCGGAATGAGATCTCGCTCCCACTCATGGTCGTGGAACAGGAAGGCGATGGCGGTCCAGCGGTCCGCATGCAGTGCGTGCCGTCCGGGTTCGACGGAGGCGGCCGGCACGCCTCGCGCTTCGGCTGCCTCGCGGGTTGGTCCGTCCGGCGAATGCAGTTCGGTCGCGTATCCCGCATCTCTTGCCAGGCGCGCCAGAACCCCCGCCGCCGGCCCGGTGCCGGCAACGACCAGCCGGCGCCGCGGCAGGTATCGGCGCGCCACCGGCAGCACCGGCGAACTGCACCGTTCGCCGATCCGGAGCATCGCCGGCCTGCGCTCTGCCAGGCTCGCATCGACGGCAGCGAGCTGTTCCGGATCGGGATGAACTTCGAAAAGCAGGTCGATGGCGCTGCCGCAGGGGAGCTGGATGTCCATGTATTGCGAGCCGCGCCCGTAGCGCACGATTCTCGGCTCGCCTTTCTGCAGCGCCGCCTGCGCCTCCGCCACGACGGCCCGTTCGATGCAGCCGCCCGAAAGATAGCCTGCCCATTCTCCCGTTCCAGTAACCGCCATCTGTGCGCCCAGCGGCCGGGGCGAGGCGCCTTCGATGCCGATCAGGGTAACCAGGGCGACCTCGGCGCCGCGCCGCATCTGCTCCAGCGCGAAATCGAGCACGTAGTCGTCGAACCTGTCCCAGCTTCCGTCCGGATTCTTCATTTCATGCCATTTCTCATCGGCCTGCGCATTGGCGCCATGCCGGGCCACTGTTCCGCAGCCGCCCTATTCGCGCAAACCGGCGTCCGGGGCAATACGTTCAAGTGCGGCCCGCATTTCCGGCGGCAGGGGCGTCGGCCGCCGGTCGCTGCGCCGCACATATACGTGAACGAAGAATCCCTCTGCCGAGGCGGTGGGCTCGTCATTGCGGAACAGCCCGACTTCGTAGCGTACCGAGGATGTGCCGATCCTCGCGACGCGGATGCCTGCCGTGACGAGGTCGGGAAAGGCCATTTCGGCGAAATATCTGCAGCCCGTTTCCACGACCAGTCCGATGTGTTCGCCATTGTGAATGTCCAGCAGCCCTTCCCGGATCAGCCAGCTGTTCACCGCCGTATCGAACATCGAGTAGTGAATGACATTGTTCAGATGTCCGTAGACGTCATTGTCCATCCAGCGCGTCTGGATGGGCAGGAAGGCGCGATAGCTGTCGCGGCTCGAGGGAGGGGAACGTTCCGCCATCACCAGGCAGCCCGGTAGATCGCGTAAGCGTCCGGTTCCGTCACTTCCCGCGGATTGTTCACGAGCAGCCGCTGTTGCTTCATTGCATCGGCGGCCATCTTCGCCAGCGCGTCCTCCGGTATTCCGACATCGCGAAGCCGCGTCTGCAGGCCGAGCCGTTTCGACAGTCCGGCGAGCTCCTCGATGAAGGCAGCGCAACGGCCCTGAACGCTCTCCTCGCCGGCAAGATGCGGGAAGGCGTCCGCGGCGATCTCGGCGTAGAGATGGGCGGCATCCGGCGCATTGAAGCGCAGCACATGCGGCAGGACCAGCGCATTGGACAGCCCGTGCGGAATGTGGAAGGTGCCGCCGATGGGGTAGGCAAGCGCATGCACGGCCGCAACGGGCGAGTTGGCGAAAGCCTGTCCGGCCAGCATCGATCCGAGCAGCATGGCGCCCCGGGCCTCGATGTCGCGGCCGTCGGCGACGACCTTCTCGATATTGGCGCCCAGGAGCTGCAGGGCCTGTCTCGCCAGCATCCGCGAAAGCGGATTATTGTTGGCGTTCCTGGAGGCATATGCCTCGATGGCATGGACCATGGCATCGACCCCCGTCGCCGCCGTGATGGCGGGCGGCAGGCCGAGGGTCAGTTCGGCGTCGAGCACTGCCAGGTCAGGCAGGAGGATCGGCGACGACACGCCGCGCTTCTCTTCCTCGCCGACGGTGATGATCGATACGGGGGTGACCTCGGATCCGGTTCCGGCAGTGGTCGGGACCAGCACCAGCGGCAGCCGCGGTCCCTTGGCCATGCCGACTCCCCAGGCCTGGTCGAGATCCTCGCCGGAGCCGATCAGCAGCGCCGCGAGCTTGGCGACGTCGAGCGACGATCCGCCGCCGAAACCGACAACGCCCGATACCCCGGCCGCCCTGCCGGCCTCGACCGCCTTCATCAGCGTCGCCCGCGACGGATCGGCTTCGACCGCATCGAAAACCGTGACGGCAACGCCTTCCGCCTGAAGGGACGCAATGGCGCCGTCGACAAGCCCGAGCCTGCGCAGGCCGGGGTCGGTGACAAGCAGGGCCGAGGTCCCGAGCCTCGGGGCTGCCAGCTTGCCCATCCTGGCGGCGCAGCCCGGCTCGAACAGGATCGAAGGGGTGGTATGGAAGGAGAAGGGCGTCATGACTTCCTGTCCTGCTTTCAGTTCCCGACAAGTTCGCGCAGCTTGAACCGCATGATCTTGCCGGATCCCGTGCGCGGGATCTCGCTGACGACATGAATTGCGGCGGGAACCTTGTAGGAGGAGAGCATTGTGCGGCAATGCTCGACGATCCTGTTCTCGAGATCGGCGGTGCCCTGCCTGGCCACCACGAAGGCGGCGGGAACTTCGCCGAGCGAATCGTGCGGCAGACCCACGACCGCGACGTCCACGACGTCGTCGAGCAGCAGGATGGCCTCCTCGACTTCGGCCGGCGCGATATTCTGGCCGCCGCGGATGATGATCTCCTTCAACCGGCCGGTGATGGTAAGGAAGCCGTTGGCGTCGGCCCGGGCGAGGTCTCCGGTATGGTACCAGCCATTGCGGAGGACCTGCGCAGTTTCCTCCGGCTTGTTGTGATAGCCGAGCATCACGTTCGGGCCGCGGCAGATCAGTTCGCCCTCCTTGCCGGGTTCGACATCCAGCCCGGTCGCGGGATCCACCAGCCGCACGGCAAGGCCGGGCAGCGGCAGGCCGCAGGATCCCGGCACGCGCCATTTCCCGGGCCAGTTCATCGTCACCATGGTCGAAGTCTCGGTGATGCCGTAGCCGTCCAGCAGCTCCACGCCGAAATAGCGCTCGAAATCCTGATTCAGCTTGGCCGGCATGATCGCGCCGGCCGACGCGCAACGCCTGACGCCGGCGAATGGCCTTGCGCCTGTTGCCTGCGCCTCCTGCAGGAGATAGTGGAACATGGTCGGCACGCCCGGCATGATCGTGAACTCGCCACGGCCAAGCAGTTCGATCGCGCCTTTGGTGGAGAAGCGTTCCATGATGTGCTCGCTCGCTCCCGTGGCGAGGATGCCGAGCACGGAGATATTCAGCGCATAGGAATGGAACAGGGGCAGCGGCGACAGCACCCTGTCGGATTCCTCCAGCCCGAGGATGGGCGCCCAGCACGCGGCAACCACCCAGAGCATGCTGCGCGTCGTCAGCTTGACACCCTTGGCGCGGCCAGTGGTGCCGGAGGTGTAGACGAGGTAGGAGACCCGGTCGATGTCATCCGGCTCGAGCGCGATCCCCTGCACCGGCCGGGCGCAAAGCTCCGCGAAGGATTCCGCGCCATCGGCGTCCGTCAGGATGACTTCGCCCGCATAATCGACCGTGTCGCGCCGGGAGGCGGTCGTGACAAGAATGCGGCAATCGGCGTCCTGCAGCCGGTATTCCGCCTCGGGCCGGGTCGCATCCTGGCTGATCGGGACGGCCACGCCGCCCGCGCGCACGGTCGCAAGGCAGGCGACGACCCAGTCGACCGAATTCGGCAGCCAGATCGCGACGCTGGTGCCCGGACCGATTCCCCTGGAGCGCAGCTGGGTGGCAAGTGCCGTCACATCCTGTTCGAGCCGGGCGTAGTCGATGGCCCGGTTCGCGTCGGAATAGGCGGTTTTCTGCGGGAAACGACGGGCCTGGCGCTGCAGCAGTTCCGCCACTGGCGCGATGAGATCGGTTCTGATCATCTCAACCTCCTGGCAAGGATTCCGGCTCAGACCATGCAGAAGCCGCCATTGACGCTGAGGACCTGACCGGTGATCCAGCCTGCATGGTCCGATGCGAGGAAGGCGACCGTCGGGGCAATGTCGTCCGGTCTGCCGATGCGCCGCAGCGGATATGCCTTGACGATCTTCTCCATGTTCTTCGCAAGAAAGTCGGCATCCGAATGCGCCGTCTGCACGAGTCCGAGCGATACCGTGTTGACCGTGATGTTGTTGCGTCCGAACTCCTTGGCCAGCGACTTGCCGAGGGCGATGGTCCCCGCTCGCGCGGCCGCGACGATCGAGAGATTGGCTTCGCCGATCCGCGAACTGTCGCCGACGATCGAGATGATGCGGCCGGAATTCTTCGCGATCATGTGCGGCGCCACGGCGTGGCAGCAATTGATGGCGCCGTAGAGGCAGACATCGATCTGCGCCCGCCAGTCCTCGGGAGTGCTCTCCACGAACTTGCCGTACTTCACATAGCCGGCATTGTTGACGAGAATGTCGATCCCGCCCCATTCGGAAACGATGCCGTCGACCATGCGCCGGACCTCGTCATGGCTGCTGACATCGGCCCGCCAGGCCTTGGCTTCGCCACCCGCGGCGCGGATCTCGTCGACGACGGCGGCCGCCTCGGCCTCGGAGCGCCGGTAGTTCACGGCCACCCGCGCGCCTTCCGCCGCGAGCAGGCGCGCAATGTCGCCACCGACGTCGCGTCCGCCGCCGGTCACGTGTCGTGGAGCAGCTCGGGCGGCCAATCGCGGCTGCGTGAAAGTTCCCGCTTTTCGAGAGGATACGCGCTCCCG
>CAYLSN010000112.1:0-7312 GCA_964386015.1 uncultured Rhizobiaceae bacterium
TCACCGTCGTCACCGAGGGCATCTTCAGCTATTGCGGCGTCAAGGTGAAGATCGACACCGACCGCCATATCGGGGCGGAATGCAGCACGGTGCGCGCCGAAGGCGAGCCGGTCGGCCATGTCACCACGGCGGAATACGGCTCGCAGATGCTGTCGCTCGGCGGCGTCCGGCATCTGACCGGCGGCGGCAAGAAGGAGGGACGCGTCACCTGTGCGACCCTGCTCGCCCTGTGCAACCGCGAACGGGTCGAGCTCACCATCGATGGCGGCGCCACCGTCGAGGTCCAGGCCGGGGCGCCCCCCGTCATCAACGGCGTCGAGGAAAGCCGCATGCGTGTCGGTTGCGGTTCGGCGACGGTCGGCATGTTCGCCTCGCAATGGAAGGGGCTGGTGGATGAGGTGGTGGTGGTGGACGACCACATTACCGGCGTCATGTCCGAGCACCAGGCCGGCAAGGTCATCGGCTGGCAGCCGACCGGGATCCGGATCAGGGGACGGCGCTCGACGCCCGGGCGCTATTTCCAGGTCGCCGGGCCCGGCACGGGCTGGGGCGGCACCGAGCTGTCCGACCCGCTGGAGATTCTCGGCGAATTCGATCCGAAGGTGGCCCGGCCCGGCCAGTCGCTGCTGATGGTGTCGACGACGGGCGAGCATTTCGCCTATTACGAGCTGGACGAGAACCTGCGCCCCGTGCAGATGGAAATGCCAGGACGGTTGCTGCCCTCGGTGCGCAGGATCGAGGAAAACTGCGAGCCGGCCCTGTGCACCGTGCTGTTCGTCGGCGGCGCCGGCGGCAGCCTGCGCGCGGGGGTGACGGAAAATCCCGTGCGCCTGACGCGATCGGTGCGCGAGGCGCTGGTGCGGGTCACCTGCGGCGGCGCACCGGCCTATGTCTGGCCGGGCGGCGGCATCATGCTGATGGTCGATGTCACGCGCATGCCGGCGCGATCCTTCGGCCATGTGCCGACGCCAGCGCTGGTGGCGCCGGTCGAGTTCACCATGCGGCTGTCGGACTATGCCGCGCTTGGCGGCCACATGGACCATGTCCTGCCGCTGGAGGACGCTGCCAGGGGCGAAACCGGGAAGCAGCGGGACCATTTGCTGAAGGGACAGCAGCGAATTGCCCAGATCGCCGGCAATCCCTGGCCGGTGACGCCTGCCGGAGGAGAATCGCCGCGATGAGAGGGCCGGTCGCCGCCATGCTCGCCGATGGCAAACGGCTGCATCTGCAGCACGGGCCCATCGATCTGATCGTGGAGGCTGACGGCGCGGCCGCCGAGGTCGCGGCGGCCTATGCGCAGGCGCGACAGGCTTTCGGGTCGGTGCTCGGCGATCTGGTCGAGGAACTTGCGCTGTTGCGCTCGCCGGTGACGCCGCACAGCGCCGTGCCGCGCGGCGAGGTGGCGGCGCGCATGCATGCGGCCTGCCTGCCGCATTGTGCCGGCTTCATCACCCCGATGGCGGCGGTGGCCGGCGCGGTCGCCGATCATGTGCTGGCAAACATGCTCGCCGGCCGCCGCCTGCGCCGCGCCTATGTCAATGATGGCGGCGACATCGCCATCCATCTCGACGAGGGCCAGTCCTTCCGTCTGGCCCTCTGCGACGATCCGCAGACAGGCTCGGTGCTCGGCCATGCAACGATCCGGGCCTCCGATCCGGTGCGCGGCATTGCGACCAGCGGCTGGCGCGGCCGGAGCTTTTCCTTCGGCGTCGCTGACGCGGCCACGGTGCTGGCGCGCGACGCCGCCGCTGCCGATGCGGCAGCGACCCTGATCGCCAATGCCGCCGATCCCGGCAAGGATGCCACCGTGCTGCGCCGCCCCGCCTGCGAACTTGCCCCGGACAGCGATCTCGGCGAGCGCGAGGTGACCGTATCGGTGGGAAGGCTGACGCGCCGCCAGGCGCGACTCGCGGCCGAACGGGCCGGCGAGGCGGCGCGGTGCCTGGCCGAACAGGGGCTGATTGCGGCGGCGCTCGTCGCCGTGCAGGGCGAGATCGCGACAGCCGGCGATCTGCGCCTGGAGACGGATGCGCACAGGTCCCGCACCGGAGGCTGGACCGGAAAGGAGGACGCGGCATGAGCAGGGCAAGGATCCGCAAGATCGTGACGATCGTGGAAGAGACGATGCGCGAGATGGACCGGCCGGTCGATCCGCCGACGCGGCGGGCCGCCGCCATCGCCGTCATCGCCAATCCCTTTGCCGGTAGCTACCAGGAAGATCTGGAGGAGCTGGTGGCCATAGGCGAGGAACTTGGCGGTCTTCTCGGCCGCAAATGCGTCGAGGCGCTCGGCATCGCGCCGTCGCAGGCGCAGAGTTACGGCAAGGCGGCCATGGTGGGCGAGAATGGCGAGCTGGAACATGCCGCCGCCATCCTGCATCCGCGGCTCGGCAAGACCTTGCGCGAGGCGGTCGAGCGTGGCGCCGCGCTCGTGCCTTCCTCCAAGAAGATCGGCGGCATGGGACAGCCGCTCGACATTCCGCTCGGCCACAAGGATGCCGCCTATGTGCGCTCGCATTTCGACGGCATGGAAGTGCGCATCAATGACGCGCCGCGCGCCAACGAGATCATGGTCGCCATCGCCGTGACCGATTCGGGAAGGCCGTTGCCCCGGGTCGGCGGACTCGAGGCCAGGGATATCGTCGGAAAGGACGGACTGCGTTGAAGCGCGGAGCTCGGGCGGGCGCCGAGGCGGCCATCGAGGCCTACCGGCTGGACGAGCAGGTCGGCTTTCTCCTGCGCCGGGCGCATCAGCGGCACACGGCGATCTTCGCGCGCTCCATTGCCGACGGGCTGACGCCGACGCAGTTCGCGGCGCTGGCGCGTCTCTACCAGCTCGGCGACTGCTCGCAGAACCGGCTGGGCCGCCTGATCGCCGTTGACGCCGCGACGATCAAGGGCGTGGTGGAGCGTCTGCATCTGCGCGGCCTGGTCGAGCTCCTGCCCGACCCCTCGGACAAGCGCCGCATCACCGTCTCCCTGACGGAAGCGGGACGCGACCAGGCCCGCCGCTGCATCGCCGCGGCGATCGCCATCACGCAGGAAACGCTTGC
This sequence comes from uncultured Rhizobiaceae bacterium, assembly GCA_964386015.1. Lineage (GTDB taxonomy): Bacteria > Pseudomonadota > Alphaproteobacteria > Rhizobiales > Rhizobiaceae > CAYLGY01. Next base: position 3,053 of record CAYLSN010000112.1, read on the forward strand.
GCCGCTGGACGCGCACGAACGCCGGCAGCTGGCGGAGCTGCTGTGCAAGATCGGGTAACGGGCAGCAAGGCGGAAAGGGAACGGCAACGTGCGAACGCCGCATGAAAGACGCGGCGCAGGGATTTGATTCTAGACGGACTCCCCGCGCCCGCCGCTATCGATCACCCGTACCTTTCCCGCATCGTAGCGCAGCGCGATCTCGCCGCGGATCAGGCGCAGTGCATCCTCGCCGAAGACTTCCCGCCGCCATCCGGAGAGTGCCGGTACCTCGGCCTTCTCGCCGTGCAGGGCAATGTCGTCGAGATCGCTGGCGCTGGCCAGCAGCTTCGACGCCACGCCATATTTCTCGGAAGTCAGCCGGAGCAGGACGCGCAGCAGTTCGGCTGCGGCGGTGGAACCGGCGGCGCCGTTGCGCTCCCTGGCAAGTCGCGGCATCCTGTCGCGGGGCAGGGCGAGGGCGTCCCGGATTTCCTGCAACATCTCCGCCGCGGCGGCCGAGCGTTCCCAGCCGCGGGCGATGGTGCGCAGTTGCGCCAGCGCGTCCGCATCGGTGGGCTGCTGCTGCGCGATTTCCTGCAGGGCCTCATCCTTCAGGACGCGCTTGCGCGGCACGTTGCGCTTTCTCGCCTCGCGCTCGCGCCAGGCGGCCACGGCGCGCAGGACGGCCAGTTCTTCCGGCTTGCGCAGCCGGCTCTTCAGGCGCAGCCAGGCCTCCTCGGGCTCGACGTGATAGGTCTCGCGCGCGGTCAGGACTTCCATCTCGTCCGCCAGCCAGTGCGCGCGCTGCTCCCGGTCGAGGCGCTCGCGCAGCTGGACATAGACGTCGCGCAGATGCGTCACATCCGCCAGCGCATAGGCCAGCTGGCGTTCGGACAGCGGCCGGCGCCGCCAGTCGGTGAATCGCGACGATTTGTCGATCCGCTTGCCGACCGTCTGCGCGACGAGCTGCTCGTAGGACACGCTTTCGCCGAAACCGCAGACCATGGCGGCGACCTGGGTGTCGAAGACCGGGTGGGGGATCAGGCCGCCGAGATGGTAGATGATCTCGATGTCCTGCCGCGCGGCATGAAAGACCTTGGTGATGCCGGGCTCGGCCATCAGCTCGAAGAAGGGAGCGAGATCGAGGGCGTCGGACAGCGTATCGACCATGAATTCCGTTTCCGGCGACGCCATCTGGATCAGGCACAGTTCGGGCCAGAAAGTGGTCTCGCGGATGAATTCCGTGTCGACCGCGACGAACTCCGCCTCTTTCAGCGTGCGGCAGGCCGCCTCGAGGTCGCGCGTGGAGGTAATCAGCTTCATGCGCGCCTCATAATCAAGATCGGCGGACTTGTCTCTACCCTTTTCGGGGCCGGACGCTGCTATCCTGCCGGTCCCGCCTCGATCCGCTCGACGAACCAGCGGGTGAGCGCGGTCCAGACCGCATCCTTCTCGCTGGCATCCTCGCAGCCATGGTTGAGATTGGGATTGTCGTTGACCTCGATGACGAAGAAGCCCCCGGCGGTTTCCTTCAGGTCGACCCCGTAGAAGCCGTCGCCGATCAGGCCGGCGGCGCGGGTCGCCATGTCGATCATTTCCGCCGGCGCCGCCGCGAGGGAGATCGGCCGGAACCCGCCTTCCACCCAGCCCCTGCCGGCGGCGTCATGGTTGACGATCTGCCAGTGCCGCCGCGCCATGAGATAGCGGGTGACGAAGATGGGCCGCCGGCCCAAAACGCCCACCCGCCAGTCGAACTCGGTCGGCATGAATTTCTGGCAGATGAGCAGGTCGGTCTCCTTCAGCCATTCGCGCATCAGGGACTTCAGTCCCTCGAGATCGTCGGCCTTGCGAACGCCCTTGGAGAAGGAGCCGTCGGGAATCTTCACCACCATGGGAAAGCCGATCCGGTCGGCGATCTGCTCCGCCTCGTCGACGCTCGAGGCGATCATCGTCGACGGCATGGCGATGCCGTTGGCGCCGAGCAATTCGTGCAGATAGACCTTGTTGGTGCAGCGGATCATGGAGACCGGATCGTCGATCACCGGCATTCCCTCCTGCCGGGCGCGGCGGGCGAAACGGTAGGTGTGGTTGGAGATCGACGTCGTCTCGCGGATGAACAGCGCATCGTGATTGGCGAGCCGCGCAAGGTCGCGCTTCGAGATCGGCTCGACATTGACGCCCATGCGCCCGGCAATGCGCGCCCAGTGCTTCAGCGACGGAATCGAGGAGGGCGGCTGCTTTTCTCCCGGATCGCACAGCGTCGCGATCGAATAGCGCGCCGGCACCTTGGGCCGGGCATCGCTCCATTTGTGTTCGGTATACCGTCGCATGGCGTCGAGGAAACGCTGGCGCTCGGACCCGGTGATGCGGTGGAACGGGACGAGCCGGATCCTGCCGATCGAGGTCCATTCGCCTGGCCGCAGCGTCACTTCCAGCGCCGGGGCGCGGAACCAGTCGAACAAGAGGCGCCCGAACCGCTCGAGGTATTTCTCCTCGGCCTGGCCGAAATGGAAGCGGAGCCGGCGCGGGACCTCGGCGTCGCGGGGCAGGCAGCGATTGAGCAGGTCCTCCAGTTCCGGAAGCGCATTCTCGTAGAGCGAGCGCGCCGACAGGTCGATCATGGTCTCGACCGACGGCATCACCCGGTGGCCGCGGGCGCCGGCCAGCAGCGAGGCGTAGTAGCCGCGCGTCTGGTAGCCATAGGAGGCGGAAAGATTGATGATCGACGGCCGCGACCTGCCGAACAGGTCCGGCGCCTGGAGATATTCCCGGGTCGTGATGAGCTTGTGCGGGGTTTCCGCATTGGAGAGGTGCGCGTTTCGGCTGACCAGAACGACCCAGATCGACATTCTGCTTCAGGAACTCCAGGCCCCGGCGGCGCCGCCGTCCAGCCGTTTCTCCAGCCGGAGCGCATCGGAGCCATCCGCGTAATAGTTCGGATGCATGCCGAATTCACGATATCCGGCACGGCGATAAAGGGCGAGGGCGCGCGCATTGTTCCGGCTGACCTCGAGCCGCAGGCGATCCCTGCCGCGCGCCGCCGCCTCGGCCTCGCACCGCAGCAGCAGTTCCCGCCCGACGCCCCTGCCGGCGCTGGCGGGATCGGCGCAGATCGAATAGAGCCGGGCCAGGGTCGAGGAGCGGCGCAGCAATATCATGGCGTAGCCGGCGATGCGGCCTTCCGCCTCTGCCAGCAGGACGATCGCCGAGGGGGCGCGTGCGATCAGCCGCCGGAAGGAACGCAGGGAAATGCGCTCGGCGGTGAATGCCCGCGCTTCCAGCCTCGCGAGTTCGGTCGCGTCCGAGGGGCTGGCCAGCCGGATCGTGAGACTGTCGGCCTGCGGCATTGCTGGGAGCCATGATGGCTGCCGATTCTTCCGCCCGGCAGCATTGCGACAATCATCCTTAGGATGACATACCGCGCCTGTAAACGGGTGATTTTCGGGCGCCGATCCTGCGGCCGCGCCTTGACAAAACGGCGTGCACATGTGTTTGTCCGCCCGGTCCGGGCGGGGCGCCCGCGCGCAGATTCTCCGGGTATCTCCATGAGCATGCATCGCTACCGCACGCATACCTGCAACGAACTGAGGAAGTCCGACGTCGGCAAGACCGTCCGGCTGTCCGGCTGGGTCCATCGCGTACGCGATCATGGCGGCCTGCTGTTCATCGACCTGCGCGACCATTACGGACTGACGCAGATCGTCGCCGACCCCGATTCGCCCTGTTTCGGCCTGGCCGAGAGCGTGCGCGGCGAATGGGTGATCCGGGTGGACGGCGAGGTTCGCGCGCGTTCGTCCGAGACCGTCAACCCCAATCTGGCGACAGGCGAGATCGAGCTGTTCGCGCAGGAGCTGGAAGTGTTGTCGGCGGCCAGGGAATTGCCGCTGCCCGTGTTCGGCGAGCCGGAATATCCCGAGGATATCCGCCTGCGCTATCGTTTCCTCGACCTGCGGCGGGAGACGCTGCATCGCAACATCGTCAGGCGCGCGCAGATCATTGCCGAGATGCGCCGGCGCATGAGCGAGGCCGGATTCACGGAATATTCGACGCCGATCCTCACGGCCTCGAGCCCGGAAGGGGCGCGGGATTTCCTGGTGCCGTCGCGCCTGCACAACGGCAAGTTCTATGCGTTGCCGCAGGCGCCGCAGCAATACAAGCAGCTCATCATGATGTCGGGGTTCGACCGCTATTTCCAGATCGCACCCTGTTTCCGCGACGAGGATCCGCGCGCCGACCGCCTGCCTGGCGAGTTCTATCAGCTCGACCTCGAGATGAGCTTTG
>CAYLSN010000113.1:0-7277 GCA_964386015.1 uncultured Rhizobiaceae bacterium
TGCGGATGGGTGCGCGACAGGAAGATCTGCGGCCCGCGGGGCTCGCGGCGCACATCGTAGACATAGGCGCGCACACGGTCGCCGTACTTGAAGCTCTCGCGCGGGATCATCTCGTCGCGGCGGATGATTCCCTCCGCCCTGCCGAGATCCACAATGACATTGCCGTATTCGACCCGCTTGACCGTGCCGTTGACGATTTCGCCGATACGGTCCTTGTACTCCTCGTATTGCCGGTCGCGCTCGGCCTCGCGGACCTTCTGCACGATGACCTGCTTCGCCGACTGCGCCGCGATGCGGCCGAAATCGATCGGCGGCAGCTGCTCGGCGATCATGTCGCCGATGCGTGCATCCGGATTGCGGCGGCGGGCGTCCTCGAGCTGGATCTCCGTCGCCGGATTCTCCACCTTCTCCACGACCTGCATCAGCCGCTGCAACTTCATTTCGCCCGTGTTCGGGTTGATGTCGGCCCGGATATTCGTCTCCTGTCCGTAACGGGAACGCGCCGCCTTCTGGATCGCGTCCGCCATGGCTTCGATCACGATCGCCTTGTCGATCGATTTCTCGCGGGCGACCGCATCGGCGATCTGGACAAGTTCAAGTCTGTTGGCGCTGACTGCCATCATTGTCTCCCGTACGTGCTGCGCCCGTCGCGGACGCTACGGTTGTTTTCACTCATTCCCGGCCGCGGCCTGACCGCGGGATTTCCTGGCCTGCCGGCGCTGCCTGCGATCCGCCTTCAGCGCATCCCGCACAAGCTCGTCGGTGAGGACGAGACGGGCGGAGACAAGCGCGTCGAAGGGAATTGCGACTTCCTCCTGCCCGGACTCCGCCTCGGCCATGATCATCACCCGATCGTCGCCTACCTCGGCGATCGCGCCGCGAAAGCGCTTGCGTCCGCCGATCGGCGTGCCGGTCTCGATCCTGGCGAGATGACCCCGCCACTTCTCGAAATCGCTCCTGCGCACCAGCGGCCTGTCGATTCCCGGCGACGAGATCTCGAGATTGTATGCCCGGTCGACCGGATCGTCGACATCGAGCGCCGGAGAAATCACGCGGCTCAGCTCCTCGCATCCCTCGACATCCATGGACCCGTCCAGACGTTCCGCCATGATCTGCAGCGTCAGCCCGTTCTGCGCCGACATGCGCACGCGCACCAGCCGATAGCCGAGCGCGTCCATCAGCGGTTCCACGATGGATGCGACCCGGGCTTCCACCCCGGTCTCCCGGATGAGCCGGGCTTCCCCTCTGTCGGTCTGTTCGAGCTCCGTCACCTTCCCGTTCCTGTTGCGATCGCCTGCGGTAACAAAAAAGAGCGGGACCGGCGGGACCCACTCTTCGTCATGGCGACCAAGAATTTAACGCCAAGATAAGGCCGGCTCGGCCAAATTGCAAGGCCGCCGGCGCTCAAACCCTGCGGAATTCGAGATAGGCGGGCTGCCTGCCTTCGCGCAGCGCCTTGGCTTCGTAGCGCGTCCCCGGCCAGCCGGCGAAAGGCTCGCGCCAGTCGGCGGCCGTACGCGCCTGCCACTCGAAACCGCCATGGTCGCGACAATGCAGCAGGGTCCAGTTGACATAGCTGTCAATGTCGGAGGCAAAGCGGAACCTGCCGCCAGGCCTCAACACCCGCGCAAACCGGTCCAGATTTGCCACCGAGACGAACCGCCTCTTCCAGTGCCGGCGCTTCGGCCACGGATCCGGATAGAGAAGATCGATGCCGTCGATCGACGCCGTCGGGAGCCAGTCGAGCAATTGCGTCGCATCGTCGTCGAACAGGCGAAGATTTCCCGGCACGGCGCCATCGATGGCGGACAGCAGCCTCGCCATGCCGTTCACGAAAGGCTCGACGCCGATGAATCCCACCCGCGGCTCGGTTGCGACGCGATGCAGCAAATGCTCGCCGCCGCCGAATCCGATCTCCAGCTGGATCCGGTCGACAGGGCTGTCGAAAAGCGATGTCAGGGACGCGGGTGGCGACCTGTCGACCGGCACGCGCAGCGGCGGCAGCAGGCGGCGCAATGCTTCGGCCTGCGCCGTACGCAGCGCCTTTCCCTTGCGACGCCCGAAAAATGCCCTGCGTTGCGGCCGGTCCGGCAGCACGCCTTCAGGAGCGGCCGACGGCACGCTTCAGATCCTGCGCGAGATCCGTCTTCTCCCAGGAGAACGAGCCGTCCCTGCCGGGCTTGCGGCCAAAATGGCCATAGGCCGCGGTCTTCGCATAGATCGGCCGGTTCAGGTCCAGCTTGCGCCGGATGCCGGTCGGCGAGAGATCCATGACCTCGCGCAGCGCCGCCTCCAGCCGGCTTTCCTCGACAATCCCCGTGCCGTGCAGGTCGACATAGATCGACAGGGGCTGCGCGACCCCGATCGCGTAGGACAGCTGGATCGTGCAGCGCTCGGCGAGTCCGGCGGCAACCACGTTCTTGGCCAGATAACGGGCGGCATAGGCGGCGGAACGGTCGACCTTGGTCGTGTCCTTGCCGGAGAAGGCGCCGCCTCCATGCGGCGCGGAGCCGCCATAGGTGTCGACGATGATCTTGCGGCCGGTGAGGCCGGCATCTCCGTCCGGGCCGCCAATGACGAACTTGCCGGTCGGATTGACATACCAGTTGCAGTCATTGGCAATGTGCAGGCCGTTGAGGGCCTTGCGCACATAGGGTTCGACGACGCGATGGACCCGCGCCGAATCCCAGCTTTCGTCAAGATGCTGGGTCGACAGCACGATCTGGGTCACTTCCTGCGGCCTGCCGTCGCGATAGCGTACGGTCACCTGGCTTTTCGCATCCGGTCCAAGCCAGGCGGCATCGCCTTCGCGCGCGTGCCGGGCAGCGGCCAGGGTCTCCAGAATCCTGTGGCTGTAGTAGATCGGCGCCGGCATCAGCTCCGGCGTTTCCCTGCAGGCGTAACCGAACATGATCCCCTGGTCGCCGGCGCCCTCCTCGCCCTGGCGGTCGAGTGCACTGTCCACGCCCTGCCCGATATCCGGCGACTGCGTGTGCAGCAGCACGTCGATCCTGGCGTGTTTCCAGTGAAAGCCCGGCTGTTCGTAGCCGATCGCACGAATCGCCTTGCGCGCGACGGCGCGGAATCTCGAAGGATTGATCAGGGGCTTGCCGCGTGCGTCCACCAGGATGTTGCCGTCGCGGTCCTTGCGCAGCAGCGTGTGCGGGACCCTGACTTCGCCGGCGATCACCACCCGGTTCGTCGTGGCCAGCGTCTCGCAGGCGACACGCACCTTCCACGGGTCCGAGACTGCATGCTGCTCGTACCGCCTGGCATCCTCCGGCTTCACCTTCCGGACCTCGCGGTAGATCATGTCGACGATCTCGTCCGAGATGCGGTCGCAGACCTTGTCGGGGTGTCCTTCGGAGACCGATTCGCTGGTAAAGAGATATTCCCGTCGCGACACCTGCAATCCTTCCCGAATCCAAGTCATCACCCGGCCTGCGCCGCAAGCCTCCCAGTGCCCCATAGCCAAACAGGGTCGCGTGCGTCAAGCAGATGCACTACCTCTCGCCAGAACAGCCAGGCGGCACGGCATGTCGAACCGGTTCACTCGCCGCTTTCGAGGGAAAGGGCCTTCACGAGTTCGATCACCTTCTTGCGAATCCTGCTGTCCGTGATCTTGACGAACGATCGGTTCAGCTGGAGGCCTTCGGCGCTATTCATGAAGTCCGCGACGTAGTCGGCGCTCTCTTCCGCCAGGCCCGCAACCACGGTGTCGCCCGTGGGTGCATTCTCGAAGAAATAGGAAACGGGAACCCCGAGGATCGCCGCGATCGCCTGCAGGCGGCTCGCACCCACCCGATTGGTGCCCTTCTCATACTTCTGGATCTGCTGAAAGGTGATGCCCAGTCCCTCGCCCAGCTTTTCCTGGCTCATGCCAAGTAAGTTGCGACGCAACCGGATGCGACTCCCTACATGCACATCGATCGGATTCGGTCGTTTCTTGTTCGCCGTCATGAGTCCCTCGCCGTCTGTCCGGCATATGGTTGCATCAGCTGCTATACGCCGTCATTCGGTAGCCGGTCGCGGCACCCTCTTCAGAAGCTCCGGACCAGGTCAGTATGCGGCCCGCTCCGATGACCGTCAATTCGGTTGAAGCCTGACGACCTCATGCATCATAGCGGCTATTGCAAAAAACAAAAGCAGAACGACGAGAAACGAAGCTCTTCCGTACAAAGCGGTGGAAAACGGTCCCGGCACGACACGGGCATCGATGGCGCCGACCTGGTTCAGCCCGAGGGATGCAAGGATCCGGCCGCGCGAATCGATGGCCGCGGATATCCCGTTATTGGCAGCGCGAAGAACGGGCCGGCCGGTTTCCACGGCACGAACCTGCGCCTGGCGCAAGTGCTGGTGCGGGCCGGGAGTATCGCCGTACCAGGCATCGTTGGTCAGGTTGACGATCATGACCGTGTCACCTGCGCCACGTTGCACTTCCGCCGCAAAGATGATCTCGTAGCAGATGAGCGGCAGGAGGCTCAGGCCGCCGAGGCTGATCCGCTGCCGTCCGGAAGCGGCGGAGAAGAGGCCCGGCGCCCGGACCAGCTGCCGCAATCCAAGCCGTTCCAGCCAACCCGCCAGCGGCAGGTATTCGCCGAAGGGCACGAGGTGCATCTTGTCAGCCGAGGCTGCGATCCGGCCGTCATGGTCGATGGCGAGCACGGAATTGTAGAAGCGCCGGCCGAGCGGCGCCAGCGAATCCGCTTCGTCACGGACCGCTCCGGCAAGGAGGAACTGATCCTCCTGCAGAACGTCGCCGATCCTTTCCAGGGCATCCGGCCGGTCCGAGAAAAGGAACGGCACCGAGGTCTCCGGCCAGAGAACGAGACGTGGCCTCCCCGTCGGCCCCTCGCCCGAGGAAAGCTGCAGATGCCGCGCGAAGATCCTGTCTCGCGCCGCCGCATCCCATTTTTCCGATTGGTCGATCGATGCCTGGACAATCCGGACCGGCACTGCCTCTCCGGAAGGTTCCGGCAGACCGAGCCGCCATTGGCCGTATGCCGTTGCGGCCACGGCGAGGCCGAGCGCGCCGGCCATGCCGGCGACGAGATGGCGCCTGGATCCCGCCAGCAGGGCCGGCGTTGCGAAGAGGAAGACCGCCAGTCCGTTGACGGCATCCATCCCCAGGATGGCCACCGGCTGCATCAGCAGGGGTGTCGGCATGACGCCGTAGCCGATCGCATTCCACGGGAAACCGGTGAACAGGAAGCTGCGCAACCACTCGGCAATGCCGAAGCCGAAGGCCAGCGCGGCCACTCGACCGGCCAGAGATCCGCGGTACAGCCCCGCAGGCAGGCATGCCAGGCCGTAGAACAATGCGAGGAATGCGGGCAGCGCCAGCACCGCCAGCGGCAGCGCCCAGGCGAATTCCTCCGCCTCGACCAGCAAGGCGTTGCCGATCCACCACAGACCGGCCACGAAATAGCCCAGCCCGAAACACCAGCCTGTCAGGAATGCCCGCCGGCCTGCCCTGCCGCCCGGCCGGAGCATCCAGGCCAGCACGGGAAATGTGAGGAAGCCGGCGAGGACAAGGTCATAGGGAGCCTGCACCAGCACGGTCAGGGCGCCGGCCGCAGCGGCGGCGAGCGCCCTGTGCCAGCCTTCCAGGGCGCCGATCCTGCGCGCGAGAGCCTCCATGCCCCGCCCGTCGGATCAGGCAGAAAAGGCGTCGGCGATCATGCCGGCTCGTCCTGTGTCCGGCGGCGGCGGCGGTCGGCGGCGCGGCTCTGCACGATGCGCACACGCTTGATCCGGCGCGGATCGGCATCCAGGATGTGGAACTCGTATCCGGACATGGCCTGAATGACCTCGCCGCGCGCCGGGATACGCCCAAGGACGTTGAAGATCAGGCCGCCGATCGTGTCGACCTCCTCGACGTGCGCGCCGGGATTGAACGAATCCCCGATCCGCGCAGCGACCTCCTCGATCTCAGCCTTGGCGTCCACGACAAACACGCCGTCGGCAACCTTGGTGATCAGGGCATCATCATCGTCGTGCTCGTCCTCGATGTCGCCGACCACGAGCTCCACCAGGTCCTCCAGCGACACAAGCCCGTCCGTGCCGCCATATTCGTCGATCACCAGCGCCATCTGCGTGCGCGTCGCCTGCATCCGGCTCATGAGATCGGAGGCCTGCATGGACGGCGGCACGAAGAGGACGTCGCGCGTCAGCCCTAGCTCGCTGATCCTGCGGTTCAGATCCACGGCGGAAAGATCGAGCCCTGCGTCGCTGCCATTTCCGGGCTCCGGCACGGCGGCCCGCGCCGTCCGGGTCAGATAGGCGACCACATCGCGGATGTGGATCATGCCGCGCGGGTCGTCCAGCGTCTCGTGATAGACAGGCATGCGGGAATGGCCGGAACGCTCGAACAGGTCGAGCAGGTGACCGAGGCTGGTCGAATCGTCGAGGGCCTGGATGTCGACGCGGGGGACCATGACATCCTCCACGCGGGTTTCCTTGAGCCGCAGGATGTTGTGCAGCATCGCTCTTTCTGAGGGAGAGAACGATCCGGTGCCATCGTCACCATTGGTGAGTGCGTCGGCCAGGTTCTCGCGCAGGTCCAGGTCCCTGCGAGACCAGAACTTCTTGCGCAGTTTCTGCAGGAAAGTCAGTCCGGCGGCTTCCGCCGCCCTGGTACTTCCTGGCTCTTCAGGGCCGGATTGCGATTCTCCGGAGTTTCCGGATGCGCTCGCGGGCGCTTGCGACATTTCGTACGTCATCAGTATCTGTCTGTTTCACTCCTGCCATAGGGGTCCGGGATGTCCAGCCGCGCGAGGATTGCCGCCTCGAGCCTCTCCATCTCCTCCGCTTCCTCGTCGGTCTGGTGATCATACCCCAACAAGTGTAGCAGCCCATGCACCATAAGGTGAGATAAATGGTGCGCAAAGGGCCGATTTTCCAGATCTGCCTCCCGCGCCAGCGTTTCGGCGGAAAGAACGATGTCGCCGAGCAGCGGCGGCAGGCTGCCGTCGCCAGGATTGGGGCCAGTCGGGAAGGACAGGACATTGGTCGGCTTGTCCACCCCACGCCACTCCGCGTTGATCCGGCGCATGCGCGCATCGCCGGTGAACAGGAGGCTCACCTCGCTGGCCGCGGGAGTGCGCAGGTTCAACTCGCCCCACGCCGCAGCGAATGCCAGGCTCGCCATGCGCCGCAGTTCTTCCTCCTCCGGCCATCCCGGCGAATCGACCTCCAGGGCAATGCCGAGGCCCGGAACCCCGACTGTTTCCATCAACATTGCCTTCAGTTTCCGCTGCCGCCGCCCGCCTGTCGCT
>CAYLSN010000114.1:0-7235 GCA_964386015.1 uncultured Rhizobiaceae bacterium
CCGGTGCACGATGTCGCGGATGACGGCCCCGGTCGGCGAGGTGATGACGCCGATGACCCGCGGCAGGTAGGGCAGGCGCTTCTTGCGCGCCTCGTCGAACACGCCCTCCGCCGCCAGCCGGCGCCTTCGGTCCTCCAGAAGAGCCATCAGGGCGCCGGCGCCGGCAGGTTCCAGCGATTCGATGACCAGCTGGTATTTCGAGGAGCCGGGATAGATGGTCAGCTTGCCCGTCGCGACGACTTCCATGCCTTCCTCGGGCGGAAATTTCAGCCGTCCCAGCGTGCTGCGCCAGATCACGGCTTCGAGGCGCGATTTTTCGTCCTTCAGCGCGAAATAGGCGTGGCCGGAGGCATGGGGGCCGCGATAGCCGGAGATCTCGCCGCGCACGCGCACCTGCCCGAATGCATCCTCGATCGTGCGCCGCAGCGCAACCGAGAGCTCGCTGACGGTGAATTCTGCCAGATTGCTTGCAGGCTTCTGTTCAGGGGGAGGGATCATGCCCTATTGGACCCTCGCTGGCGGCGAGCGTCAAGGAGGGATGACATTCGCCTGCTTGTATGGAACAGTCCCGCTGCGGCCTGGAGGCCGCTTCCCGAACAGCAGTGGAGGCAATGTCATGAAACGCAAGGCATCGGCAATATGGAACGGCGATCTGAAAACCGGCAACGGCACGATTTCGGCTGCTTCCGGCGTCCTTTCCGACGTGCCTTTCTCGTTCAGGACCAGGTTCGAGGCCCCTGTCACCGGCACGAATCCGGATGAGCTTATTGCCGCCGCACTGGCGGGATGCTTCTCCATGGCCCTCAGCGCCCAGCTGGCCGCTGCCGGACATGTTCCGCAAAGCGTGCGCACGGCTGCGACGCTGGAGCTGGAACCGGGTGACGCCGGCTTCTCGATCACCGGCATTCATCTGGACACGCAGGCGAACGTCCCCGGCATCGATGAAGAAGCCTTCCAGGAGATCGCGGCCAGGACCAAGTCGGGCTGCCCCGTCTCGCGCGCGCTGAGCGTGCCGATCACCCTCTCCGCCTCACGCTCCGCCTGAGCACCGACCGGCAGGAAGCAAGTCTCTGGTGCGCCGGGCCGGAAGGTGCCAATTGTCCGGCCGCGGCAGCAATCCGGGCTACCTCATGTATCTGTTCTCATCGGCTCCCGGCAGCCAGGCCGATATTGATGGCGCCTATGCATGGGTGCGCATGACGATCTGCCTCATTCTGGGCACGGTCGGCAGTGTCGGTATCTGGAGCATTGTCGTCATCCTGCCGCAGGTGCAGGAGGAATTCGGCGTGCTGCGCGCCGATGCCTCGGTTCCCTATACCGCCACCACCATCGGCTATGCGATCGGCAATTTTGCCTTCGGCCGGCTGGCGGACCGGCATGGCACGACACGACCGCTCGTCTTTGCCGGCATGCTTCTCGGCGCCGGCTATCTGCTGAGCGCGGGCGCCCAGTCGATCGGCATGATCAGTATTCTGCACGGTGTGATGATCGGCCTCGGTTCATCCGCCGTATTCGCGCCGCTGATGGTGGATGTCTCGCGCTGGTTCGTGCGCAGGCGCGGCATAGCGGTGGCGGTGGCCGCCAGCGGAAACTACCTTGCCGGCGCCCTGTGGCCGCTGGTGATGCAGCCCATGCTCGCCACCGGGGGATGGCGGTTTACCTATGTCGTGATCGGCCTGATCTGCATCGCGGTGATCGTGCCGCTGGCGTTCACGCTGCGCCGCCCGCCGCCCGCCGAGCTGCCGGCCTGTCCGGGAGCGGCGGCCGGAGGCGGCGGGACTCTCCCGATCGGGCTTACCCCGCGGCAATTGCAGATGCTGCTGGTGGCTGCCGGCCTGTCGTGCTGCATCGCCATGTCGATGCCGCAGACTCATCTCATCGCCTATTGCGCCGATCTCGGCTACGGGCCGGCCCGGGGCGCCGAAATGCTGGCGTTGATGATGGTGGCCGGCGCGGTGTCGCGGCTGGTGTCGGGACTGCTTGCCGACAAGCTCGGGGGCGTGAGGACCCAGCTCATCGGGGCGCTCGGCCAGCTTCTCGGCCTCATGCTGTTCATTCCCTTCGACAGCCTCGCCTCGCTCTATGTGGTTTCGCTGCTGTTCGGCCTGTCACAGGGCGGCATCATCCCGAGCTATGCGATCATCATCCGGGAGTATCTCCCGGCGCGGGAAGCGGGGGAGCGCGTCGGGCTCGTCATCATGGCCACCCTGTTCGGCATGGGCTTCGGCGGCTGGATCAACGGCTTCATCTACGACCTGACGGGTTCCTACGAAGCCGCGTTCCTGCACGGCATCGGCTGGAACCTGTTCAACATCGCCGTGATGTGCGTGATCCTGTTCCGCACCCGCCGCCGGGAAGCGCTGGCCTGAGCCTTACTCGTCGTCGTCGTCACTGCGAGAGGACTTGAGCGAGGAGAGCTTGGCAAAGACCGCCTCGGCGTCCAGTTCGACTTCCTCCGGCGACTCCTTCTCGGGCACGTCGAGATTCTCGGTCTCGCTGGCAGGCAGCAGCGTTTCTCCGGCGGGCTGCTGCGCGTGCCGGACCGAGGCCGAGGCACGCTGAACCTCGAGATCGAGATCGATCTGCGAGCACAGGCCAAGCGTCACCGGGTCGAGCGGCTGCAGATTGGCGGAGTTCCAGTGCGTGCGATTGCGGACCTGTTCGATGGTCGATTTCGTCGTGCCGACAAGACGGGAGATCTGCGCGTCCTTCAGTTCCGGATGGTTGCGCAGCAGCCACAGGATCGCATTCGGCCGGTCCTGCCGCTTGGACAATGGCGTGTAGCGCGGCCCCTTGCGGCGGGTCTCCGGCACGCGGACCTTGGGCTCGGACAACTTGATGCGGTAATTCGGATCCGCCTCGCCCCGTGCGATTTCCTCGCGGGTCAGCTGGCCTGTCGTGACCGGGTCCAGACCCTTGATTCCCTGGGCTGCGTCTCCATCGGCGATCGCCGCGACCTCAAGCGGATGCAGCTTGCAGAATTCGGCGATCTGCTCGAAGGTCAGCGCGGTATTGTCAACCAGCCAGACCGCCGTCGCCTTGGGCATGAGGGGGGTCTTTGACATCAGCGAAAAATCCTCTCGTTCGCCCGCAGGGTCTGCGCGGGCGGTGGGCAAAGCCACCAGTAGAAGGAAACGGGCCACCTATACCGGCATTTCCCGGGGCTGACAATGGCCCTGAAGCATTTCTACCAGAAATCCGGCCGCGATTCCTGCAGGCGCGGGCCGATCCGCAGCGGCGCGATCTTCTCCGTCAGACCGGTACGATCGGAGATCTCCAGCGCCACGCCGCAGATTGTCGCCGGTCCCGAGGCGGCTTCGAATCTCTGGCGCGGGATCCGCGTAAGAAAGCGGTTCAGCGGCTCCTCCTTGTCCATCCCGAGCGAGGAATCGTAGTCGCCGCTCATGCCGGCATCCGAAATATACCCCGTGCCGCCGTTGAGGATCTGGCAGTCGGCAGTGGGGCAATGCGTATGAGTGCCGACCACCGCGCTGGCGCGACCATCGACGAAATGGCCGAAACACACCTTCTCGGAGGTTGCCTCGGCGTGAAAGTCGAAGATGACGGCATCCGCCTGCTCGCCCAGCGGACAGGCGGCAAGTTCACGCTCCGCCGCCTGGAACGGATCGTCCAGATCCGGGTGCATGAACACCCTGCCCATGATGTTGGCGACCATCACCCTGGCGCCGTTTTTCGCCGTGTAGATTCCGGAGCCGCGCCCGGGAGTGCCGGCGGGGTAGTTGGCCGGACGCAGAAACTGTTCCTCCCGGTCGGCGAATTCCAGCGCCTCGCGCTTGTCCCAGACGTGGTTGCCCGTGGTGACCACGTCGGCGCCAGCCTGCAGCGTATGGTGGAGGATGGACTGGGTGATGCCGAAGCCGGCGGCGGCATTCTCGCCGTTCACCACGACGAAATCCAGACGGTAGTCGGAGCGCAGCGCCGGCAACTCGCGCCAGACTGCCATGCGCCCGCTGCGCCCGACCATGTCTCCCAGAAACAGAAACCGCATGCTCTGGTTTAGCCCTACGCCGGGAAATAGCGCAAGCCGCTTTCGGTGAGGACCGCATCCAGGCGCGCATCATGTTGCTCCGCGCCGATGGCAGGCACGCACTGGCAATCGAACGCGACCCCGATCAGGCGCGGACGCAGGCCGCTTTCCCGAAGGCGGGCGATCGCCCGGTCATAGAAGCCCGCTCCGTAGCCGAGACGGTTGCCGGCACCGTCGAAGGCCGTCAGCGGCACCAGCAGCAGGGTGGGATCGACCCGCGCGGCACTTCCGTCCGGACCCATCGTACCGAAGCCGCTCTCCACCAGCCTGGCATCCTCCCGGTATTCGCGAAACTCGATCGTCCCGGGGCCGGTCACCACCGGCAGGCACAGGCGGGCGCCCCGGTCGCGCAGACGCTGCATGACGGGACGAACATCCGGTTCCGACCGGATGGGCCAGTAGCCGGCGACCCATTCCCCCGGCGCAAGGCTGACCAGGGCGGCGAATTCCGTCATGGCCCGCGCCGCCTCTGCGCGGTAGGCCTCCGGTAGCGCATTCCTGCGCGCCAGCGCCTCTGCCCTTGTCTGCTGCTTGCTGCGGTGGAGATCGTTCATGAGGAATTCTGCTGGAAATGGCGAACCGCGGCAACCGATGGAAATGGATCCCGGGAACCTACCTAAGTAGGTGGGCGCCATATGATCGGACCCACGGGTCCGGCCAGGGACAGCTCCCTTCGAGATCGTAAGGCCCCGGGGAATGAATTCCTGTCGCGAAGCGCAGTCCGCCAAGGCCAATATAGTGGCTGCCCCGGACCGCGACCAGTCCCTTCGGACAACCGGATGCGGAACAGGAATCCGGAATCACCCGCGAGACGAAATGAATGTTTCTCGGATGCAGGAGCGACGAGATTCACATTTCTTCGAGAACTGCAAGTCCAATGTTACATTTTCCACCCTCAATCAAGAGGTTTCGGAGACGAACATGGCAACGAGAAAGTGGGTCGGGGCGATCTTGAGCGTCCTGTTCACGGCGGGACTGGCGCAAGCGTCAGATGCTCTGGTGACCGCGGAGTGGGTACAGGAAAACCTCGACAATCCGTCTGTGCGGATCTTCGAGGTGAGCGTCGATACCGGTGTATACGAGCGCGGACACATTCCAGGTGCGGCGCATCTGAACTGGCACACGGATCTTGTCGATCCGGTCCGTCGCGACATTGCATCGCGTGAAGCATTCCAGGAAAAGCTGCGCGAGACCGGCGTGACGCCGGAAACCACTGTGGTGCTCTATGGCGACAACAACAACTGGTTCGCCGCCTGGGGCGCCTGGGTGTTCGACATCTATGGCATCGAGGCGAAGCTGCTGGATGGCGGCCGGAAGCTGTGGGAGGCGAAGGGCCTGCCGCTGGACACGGCCACTCCGGAATTTGCCCGTTCGGACATCGAGCTGCCGGAACGCAATTCGGCGCTGCGCGCCCGGCTTGCCGACGTGGTTGACGTGGCCGAAGGCAGGGTCGAGGCCAAGATCATCGATATCCGTTCACCGGACGAATATTCCGGCAAGATCTTCGCGCCCGAGGGCGTGAAGGAACTTTCCGTGCGCGCGGGACATGTGCCCGGCGCCGTGAATGTTCCCTGGGGCCGTCTGGTCAATGAGGACGGAACCTACAAGTCACCCGAGGAGATCAAGGCGATCTATGCCGAGGTCGGGGTCGACGGCTCGACGCCGGTCATCACCTACTGCCGCATCGGCGAGCGCTCGTCCCACAGCTGGTTCGCGCTCAAGCGGATCCTCGGCTATGACGCGCGCAATTATGACGGCTCCTGGACCGAGTATGGCAATGCCGTCGGCGTTCCGGTAGTCAATGTCGCCGGTACCGTCTGGACCGGCAAGTAACGCCGTCAACACAACTTCCCGGCAGGTGGCGGGCGTATCAACGTCCGCCACCTGTCTTGCAGGGCACCGGTTCCATGGTTTTCTCGCGCGTCCTCTTTCCCGTCCTTCTTCTCCTTGCAATCGCGGTCGCGGCCTGGCTCCTCCATGCACAGCCGCAGGGCCGCGCACTGTCGTTTTCGCTGCTGGCAGGGGCGGCATTCGGCATTGTCCTGCAAAGGTCGCGCTTCTGCTTTCTGTGCAATTTCCGCGACTTCATCGAAGATCGCGATCCGCGGGGTGTCCTGGCGATCCTGGCCGCGCTGGCCGTCGGGGTAGTCCTGTACCAGGCGGTGACCATGGCCTGGCTGCCGGTGCCGCAACCTGACCGGCTGCCCCCCAATGCCCATATCGGCCCGGTCGGTCCCGTTCTTGCGGCCGCCGCCTTCGTGTTCGGCATCGGCATGGCAGTGTCCGGGTCCTGCCTGTCGGCGCATTTCTACCGGCTCGGCGAGGGTTCGCCCACATCTCCTTTTGCGCTGATCGGTGCGGGGGTCGGCTTTTTGCTCGGCTTTCTGAGCTGGAATCCGCTCTTCACGCTTGCGGTGCATTCGAGTCCGGCGATCTGGTTGCCGCACTGGCTTGGCTATGCCGGCACCGTTGCCGCCAGCCTCGCAGCCATTGCCCTGATCGCGGTGCTGGTGCTGCGCGGCTCGGCGGGGGGACCGGACCAGCCAGCCCGCGCCTATGATCTGCACGGCGTTGCCGCCAGGATCTTCGTCGATCGCTGGCCGCCGGCGGTGGCGGGCATCGCCGTCGGAACGATTTCCGCCATTGCCTTTCTGCGAGTCGCACCGCTTGGGGTGACGGCCGAGCTCGGCAGCATCGCCCGGACCGCAGGCGCCGCCGCCGGCCTGCTGCCGGAAATGCTCTACGGCCTCGATACGCTGCGCGGCTGCGCCACGGTGGTCAAGCAGACGCTCCTCTCGCCCAATGGCCTGTTCGTGTCCGGCCTGGTCGTGGCCAGTTTCGCGGCAGCCCTCGGATCGGGGAGGTTCCAGCCGCGTCGCCCGACGCGCCGCGATGTGGTGCGGGGCCTCGGCGGCGGCGTGCTCATGGGCTGGGGCGCGATGACCGGACTCGGATGCACGGTCGGGGTGCTGCTGTCCGGTATCCATGCCGGCGCGCTGTCGGGCTGGGTGTTCCTCGTCTTCTGTTCGTTCGGCGTCTGGCTGGGACTGGGAGCGCTGCGGCGCATGGCGCCGCAGCCGGCGCTTCAGGCGAACGCCGGAATCACCTCGCGTCCGTAACGGGCGATGATCTCTTCCTCCTCGCCACTGTCGAGATAGATGTTGAACTGCGTGACGCCCGCCTTCTG
>CAYLSN010000115.1:0-7210 GCA_964386015.1 uncultured Rhizobiaceae bacterium
GCGCCGCAACGCCTGGACCGTAGTGCTCGCACATCGTCACATCGGCCACGTGGCCGTCCGCGCCGGCTGCGGCGGCACCGACCTCCAAATCAGGCGGCTCTCCATAAATCAGACAAATCCCCTCAGAGGAATCCTCGCCTCTCTTCATGCGGTAATAGGTCCACACAGCCTGGTGAGCGAGTTGTTGCGGCAAAGCTTCCACAGGAGCGGGATGTCGGCCTGGCGTCCTCACCGATGACATTCAGCGCCGCCGCTTGCGGCCCGGAGGGCTTGCACTGCGCGATCACTTGCGGAGAAGGCGCTCAGATGGCGGCCTCTCTACTTACCCGATGAATCTCCGGATTACCGGATCGCACCCTGGCTGCGAGAATTGCATCGGCCTCTCCCAGGGCAATCTCCAGCCGGGACTTGATTGCATCGCTGACAAGGACCCCTTCGATGAAATCCTTGTCGGATGCATAGACCGCCGTCGGCAGGGTCAAGGCTTCGAAGAAGCCGAAGAGCGGGCGCAGCTGATGCTCGAGTGTCAGCGCATGCCGCTCGCCGCCGCCCGTCGCCAGCAACAATACCGGCTTGCCTCTCAGTGCCGCCGGGTCAATGAGATCGAAGAAATGCTTGAACAGTCCGGTATAGCTGCCCTTGTAGGTCGGTGAACCTACGACAAGGAGATCGGCGGCGATCAACCGGCGCAGGACGTGCTGCCCCTGAAGATCGAGCTCCTGTGCCCGACGGGCATTGCCCAGGCTCGCGCCAACATCGGAAATGTCGAAGGAAGCCGCCGCAAGACCGTGGCGCTGTGCGATCTTGCTGACAGCGAGATCGACAAATGCCCGCGTCTTGGAGGGTCGGACGATATTGCCAGAGAAACCTACGATGCTTGGGGCTGTCATTCTTGCCGCTCTTTTTCTGGAGAAGTTTCAGTCATCCATCTTTGAATTGGCATACACAGACATTATGTGTCCGACCGGCTATTCGATTCTTTTTGCCATAATGCTTCTTTCCATGCCCTAGACGGATCTGATCAGAAAGAGTCGTTTCCAGAAGGCACCGCTGGTTGCCGCGAGGCCGGTGACGATCAGGGCGAGACTCGCCAGCACGAGCAGCGTCGATACTGCCGCGATCATTGGGTCCTGCTGATATTCGAGATAGTGGTACATTTCCACCGGCAGGGTCTTCACCGCTGGCCGGACCAGAAACAAGGTCGTCTCCACTTCGTCGAAAGAGGTGATGAAGGTGAAGAATGAGGCCGAGAGAAGAGCGACCCGCATCTGCGGAAGGGTCGCCCTGGCAAAGGCCTCGACCGGCCCGGCACCGAGGTCGCGCGCGGCTTCCTCAAGGGCGGGATCCACTTCTTCCAGCGCACCGAGAAAGATGACCACCACGAAGGGTACGGTGAGAATCACATGGGCAATGGCGATACCCGGCAGGGTCCCGAAGAGCTGCGACCGCGTGGTGACAAAGAGCAGAAACAGGCCAAAACCAAGCACGACGCGTGGCACCACGAGCGGTGCGAGAAGAATCGAGCGAAGCAGCTCTCGACCGCGAAACCTGCGGCGTGAGATTGCATAGGCCGCCGGGATCCCCAGGCCGACCACGATCGCGGTCGCGATGATGGCCGTAAACAGCGAGCGCCAGAGCCCGGCCTGGAAGGGAGGATGGACGAGCGCGGCACGGAACCAGTCGAGTGTCAGGTCAGGCGGCGGCCAGGCATTGTAGGAGCTGGCATTGAACGCGTTGATCATGACGATGATGATCGGAGCGGCCATGAAGGCGAGGACACCCGCCAGAACCGCATTGAGAATGCCGCGCTTCACTTTTCGCTCCCCTGATAGCGGAAGATTCGGCCGAATTGCCGGAAGGTCACCAGGATTCCCACGGTGAGCACGAGCAGCGTGACACCCTCTACTGCCGCAAGGCCCCAGTCCAGGCTGCCGATATTGTCGTAGATCAGCCGCGACAGGGTCAGAACCCGGCCGCCCCCCATGATGGAAGGGGTAACGAAGGCAGACGCCGCCAGGGCGAACACGATTTCAGCCGCGGCGATCGCGCCCGGCAGGGTAAGTGGGAATGTGACCCGTGTGAAGACATCAAGCGGCCGGGCGCCGAGATCCCGTGCGGCCTCCACTCCGTTCGCCGGAAGCTGGGAAATCGAACTGAGAACCGGCAGCACCGCGAAGGGAAGCATTACATGCACCATGGCAAGAACGACACCGAGATCATTGTGCATGAGCCGGTAGGGGCCCAATCCGAACTCGCCAAGCAGTGCATTGACCAGTCCCTGATTCGACAGGAGTACGATCCAGCCATAGGTACGCACGATCACGCTCATCAGGAGCGGCGTGAAGAGAATGGTCAGCGCGATCCCGCGCAGGACGGGAGAGCGGAGTCGCTGGAGTGCAAACGCCACCGGATAGGCGATGACAACGCAGATGACGGTGACACGCACCGCGAGCCAGAGTGTCGTTCCGATAACCTGCCAGGAGAACGGGTCGGTCAGGAAGCGCCGCCAGATATCGAAGCCCGGACCGTTCGAACCCTTGAAGCCAAACCCGGCAACGAGGACAAGGCTGGCCACGAAGGGCAGAATCGCTGCAAACGTGATCGGCCCGACAAGTGCGACGGGAGTCTTGCGGAACCTCATGCCGGCTCTCTTGCCCGTTCTGTCTCGCGGGCCTGTGCCGGAATGCCGAGAGGAATCGCCGCGTCGTCGTCCCAGACAAGCCCGACCAGTTCACCGGGGCCCGGCAGCGGCTGCGGGGAGGCAAGCATGGACACGCTGATCTCGCTGCCGCCGGGCAGGCGGAGGACATAGAGGGTGGTCACCCCTTGGAACACGGCGCGCTCAACCGGGAGAACGATCCTGCCGGAACGCGGCGGTACGATTCGCAGGCGCTCCGGCCGGACGGAAATCTTCACCGGCTGGCCCAGGACGAGGCCCGGCGCGCTCCCGACATGGAAAGTCAGCCCGGCCGCTTCTATGCGGACGCCAGCGCCGTTTGTTTCGCGGACCCGGCCGGAGAGAACGTTGGTCTGCCCCATGAAGCGCGCGACGAATTCGGAGGCCGGACGCCGGAAGAGCGCCACGGGCATGTCCACCTGTTCGACCCGTCCGCCATTCATGACCGCGATGCGGTCGGACATGGCAAGAGCTTCCTGCTGGTTGTGCGTGACATAGATGAAGGTGGTGCCGGAGGCGCGCTGAATGCGCACAAGTTCCTGCTGCATGTGGAGCTGCAGCTGGAGGTCGAGCGCTCCGAGAGGTTCATCCAGCAGCAGCACCGCCGGTTCGTTGACAAGCGCCCGGGCTATGGCGACGCGCTGCTGCTGACCGCCAGACAGCTGGGAGATTGCGCGGCGTTCGAAGCCTTCGAGACGTACCCTCGCCAGCATCTCCTCCACCCGTCTTCTGATCTCGGCGCGCGGCAGGTGCTTCATCCGCAGGCCGAACGCCACATTGTCGAAGACGCTGAGATGCGGGAACAGCGCCAGCTTCTGGAAGACGAGGTTGGTCGGACGCTTCTCAACCGGAACGCCTTCCATCGAAATGCCGCGGATGAGGACGTCACCGGCGGTGGGTTTCTCGAGACCGGCGATGATCCGCAAGGTGGTGGTCTTGCCGCAGCCCGACGGTCCGAGCAGCGAGAAGAACTCGCCGCGCCGGATCTCCAGGTCAAGCGGATGAAGCACGACATCGCTGCCAAAGGCCTTGGTGACGCCGCGGAGGGCGACGTCGGCCGGCCCGGGGGCAGCATGGATGAAGGGGGCGGCAGTCATGCCAGATTTGCCTTCACCCGGCGGTTCCACTGATCCAGCCAGGCGGTATGGTTGGCTGCGATCCTGGCGTAGTCAGGCCGGATTGCCTTGTCGAGCACTTCGGGCGCCAGTGCCGGCTCCTCTGCCAGCTCGTCCGGCAGCCAGCGATCCTTGAAGACCGGAACGACCGCTGCCGTGAGGGCATAGTCGATGACATTCTCGCGGCTGAGGTTGAGATTGATCAGCTGCTGGCCGATCAGAAGCTGCTCCTCGCTCCCTCCGGCGATGAGCTGAAGGCCCTCGGGGAACAGGATCTGGCCTTCTTCGGGAGCGGCATAGCCGAACGGCGCCCCGTCCTTGATCCAGGGCAGGACGATGCCCCGGAAATGAGGAGCGACCCACACCTCGCCACTGGCCAGAAGCTGCTGGATCTGGGCGTTGGAAGTGAAGACCGAATGAAAATGGCCCGACCTTGCCGCCTCCTCATAGATCTGCAGCGCTGGCTCGATATCGTTTTCGCTGCCGCCATTGACCAGGGCCGTGGCCAATAGCCCGTTGCCGGTCCAGAAGCCGTCGAACATGGCGACGCGGCCGCGATATTTCGGGTCGAACAGATCGTTCCACGAGCGTGGCGGTTCGGGCACTTTCTCCTTGTTGTAGATGATGCCGCCAAGGTCGATCCAGGGAAAGGCGCCGAAATCGCCCGGCCTGCGTGACGCGTCCTCGATCAGGTCCAGATTGGTGACAATCCCGGGATCGAGCGGAGCCCACACGCCTTCGCGCAGCCCGCGTTCGGTGTTCTCCATGTTGAAGAAACCGACATGGTAGGGCGGCTCTACCCCAGCCTGGTGCGCGGCAATGATATTGTTGATGGCAACGGTCGAAGAGCCGGGAGAAACCACGATCTCGACATTCGGATGCGCAGCCGTGAAGGTCGCCGCGACCTTCCTCGGCACAATGTCCTGCGGCGGCACCCAGCTTTGCTGGTCTATGCGGATGGTGCCGGCGGCTGTTCCGCGGCCGGCGGAAAGACCGAGAAGGGCAAGCGACGCGCCAGTGGCGCCGAGAAACCTGCGGCGGTCGAGAGTGAGAGACATGTTCGGGTTTCCTTCGATTGGCAGATGCACAAGAGTCAGTACGGAGAGGCCGACAAGGTGATGTCGAGCGCCCGGGTGGCAGTCAGCGCCTGGTAGATCGAGCAACTGTCCACATAGAGCTGCCGCAGGCGGTCGGCCTCAGCCTGGTCGACGCCGGCGATTTTCACATCGAGATGAATGGAGCCAAGATTGGTCTGGCTTTCACGGCGCTGAAACCGGGCTACGATATGCACCTCGCGATCGGTTTCGAGCTCAGGTTCGACCGCGCCGCGAAACACGTTGAGCGCGCAGGTGACGAGTGCTCCCCCGATGAGGTGAGACGTGCCAGGCGCCTGTGCGCGGCCGCCCTTGGCTTTCGAGGCGTCGGTGACAATCTGGAAGGTTTCGTCGGAGATCAGGAAACGCCCGGGCACGCTTGTGGTGGCGCCTTCGATGCGGACATCGGTCAGAACTGGATCGGTGACTGAAGTCATGATGGATATTTTCCTCAGTTGGCAAAGCGTTCGCGCAGCGTCGTCTCGGCATAGTCCTCGCGGAACTGCCCGCGCCGGCGCAGGATGGGGAGAACTTCGCTGATGAAGAGGTCGAGCGGTTCGTCGTAATAGGGCAGCGACAGGTTGAAACCGTCCACGGCGCCGGCCTTCCACCACTCGCTCATTCGGTCGGCGAGCTGTTCCGGCGTGCCGACGAAGAAGCCGCCATCGCTGCTGCCTTCGAAACGCCTGCCGATATCGCGAATCGTGTATCCCTCTTCCTTGATGAGGCGGAGGATCATCTCGTAGCGGCTGCGCAGTCCCTGCACCTCTGACGGATCCGGGAGCAGGGAATGCGGAATCTTCTCGTCCGGACCGACGCTGTAGAGGTCCACGCCGAACCATTCCTTCATGGAAATATAGGCATGGTCCACAGCGGAGAGCTGGTGCAGTTCCTCGGCAATGCGGGCAGCCCTTTCGGGTGTCTCCGCGAGTACCGGGCACAGAGCCCCCAGTATGCAGACAGCATCGCGCGGCCGCCCCGCCGCGACCGAAGCGTCACGGATCTGCCGGCTGAATGCGAGCGTGTGCTCCAGATTGTCACCCGGAGCATAGATGGCATCGGCATAGGTGCCGGCAAATTTCCGCCCGCTGTCCGAGGCGCCTGCCTGCACCAGGGCCGGGTGCCCCTGTGGGGGCCGTGGCGAAGTCAAGGGACCGCGGACCCGGAAGTACCGGCCCTCATGATTGATCGGGTGAACCTTGGCATAGTCGACAAGCACGCCCGCTGCCTTGTCGGCGATGAGGGCATCCGGCTCCCAGCTGTCCCAGAGGCTGCGGACGACATCGACGAATTCCGACGCGCGTTCGTAGCGCGTCGCATGCTCGGGCAGCGGCCTGTCGCCGAAATTCGCAGCGGAATCCGTGTGGAACGTCGTGACGATGTTCCAGCCTGCCCTGCCCTTGGACAGATGGTCGAGGCTCGCAAAGGCCCGGGCAATTGTGAACGGATCGGAATAGGTTGTGGAGGCGGTGCCGATCAGCCCGATCCGATCGGTCACGGCGGCAAGCGCGCTGAGCAAGGTCAGCGGTTCGAAGAGCCAGCTAAGACCCTTCCAGGGATGCCTGATGAGAGACAAGCCGTCGGCGATGAAAATCGAATCGAACTTGGCAGCTTCGACTTTCCGCGCGGTTTCAACATAATAGTTTAGATCAAGCACTTCTCCGATGCGACTGTCCGGATGGCGCCACCCTGCCAGATGGTTACCCTGTACACGGAGGAAAAGATTAACATGAATCTGAGGTCTGCCCACTGACAACTCCATTAACACGGCCATCCTGGCATTTATTGCCAAACACCAGGCACGCAAATGTTCGTTCAATCGCCAGGCAAACTAGCCAATACCTCAGGAGCAGAGGACTAATGGCATTCCAAATTCATCGGGATCAGTACAAATTCTTTCTTCGGATCGGGGCACGGCTGGGAGAAAACAGCGCCCACATGGCGGCTGACCGCGGAACGCTCTGAAGAAGCGGACCACGCAGCGTCTTGGACACGTCGCCGTCTGCAGCAGGAGCGGCACGACGGCTTTGGAGGTCCGCGATGTGCACGTAGATGACAGAGAACGATTGGGAATTGACGCCGGAGGTGTTCCGGGCCTCACCGCCGCGTTCCGCTACCCGCATCCGCATTACCTGCGAAAAACGCGCGCCGGTGGCCGCCAGGACCAGGACGAGGCGAAAAAGATCGCCATCCCATCTCTGCTCCGTATCGATCTCCCGCGCTGCCCTGAGCAGGCAGGTGATCTGGCTATCCGTCAGGATCTGGTTGTCGCGGGCAACAGAAGAAGGCTCGCCCTCTTGCCTGCCCTATGCAGGCCACACTTG
>CAYLSN010000116.1:0-7112 GCA_964386015.1 uncultured Rhizobiaceae bacterium
GCATTGGTCGAATCGTCGGCGCGGGCCCGGTCGAGCGCGAACTTGACATCCTCGGCATCGAAGCCGGTGCCGTCATGGAACTTCGCGCCCTCGCGCAGGCGGAACGTATAGACCGTGCCGTCCTCGGAAATCTCCCACTCGCGGGCAAGGGCAGGCAGGACCTCGCCATTGGGGCCGATCCGGGTCAGGCCTTCGAAGACATTGGCATAGACCACTTCGTCGATCGCCGCGGCCGCGCCCGCCGTCGGGTCGAGATGCGGCGGCTCCAGCACCACGCCGACCACGAGATCCGTTCGCTGCGCCATGGCCGCCGTCGTTGCAAGGAGCAGCGCGCATGCGCCGAGGAGCGCCCTTCTTCCAGTCATGATCCGTCTCCCGTAATTCTCTCTGCCCGCACTTAACCAGTTCGTTCCGTTCCTGTCAGCAGCATTTGCCGCCCCGGTCAGGCTCCGGCAAGGAGCAGCTGGTGCAGGCTGATAGCCATGACCTTGGCCGAATCGATCATGTCGTCAATGCCGATCCACTCGTCTGGCCGGTGCGCCAGGTCGAGGATCCCGGGACCATAGGCAATGCAGTCGTGCAGATGGCCGATCCGGGCAATGTGCTTCTGGTCGTAGGAGCCGGGCGAGATGACATAGTCGGGATCGCGGCCGATCACCGAACGGATCGCGCCGGCGACGGCCCGCACCACCGGCGCGTCGCGGTCGGTCATGGTCGGAATGATCTCCAGTATGTCGCGCAGCCTGTAATCGAAGCTCGGGCGGTCCCGCTTCAGCCGCTCGAGAATGGCGACCACCTCCCGCTTCACGTCCTCGAGGCTCTCCTCGAGCAGGAAGCGCCGGTCGAAGACCAGCCGGCAGGAATCGGCGACATTGGGGGAGGGCAGCCCGTCATGTGCCTCGCCCTGGCCGCCATGCACGGAATTGAAGTTCAGCGTCGAGCGGCGGGCGCCTTCCGGAACGACGGGCATTCGCGTCGCCTTGGTGTCGAGCGCCGGAAACAGGTCGCGCTCGAAGGCCTCGATCACCGCCGCCATGTGGCGGATGGCGCAGTCGCCCAGAAACGGCATGGAGCCGTGCGCCTGCGAGCCGCGGGTCTCGATCTCGCCCCACCAGGCGCCGCGATGGCCGAGGCAGATCCTGTCCTTGTTCAGCGGCTCGGGAATGATGACATGATCGACGCGCGGCGGCGAGAACAGACCCAGCGCGGCCAGATGCGCCACGCCGCCGAAGCCGCCGGACTCCTCGTCCACCGTGCCCGAAATCTCGATTGCGCCGGGAAAATCCGGAATGGCGGACAGGAAGGCTTCCGCCGCGATCACCGACGCGGCCAGCCCGCCCTTCATGTCGCAGGCGCCGCGCCCGTAGACCCGGCCGTCGCGGATGATGCCGGCGAAAGGATCGAGCGACCAGCCTGCTCCGGCCTCGACGACGTCGATATGCGAATTGAAGTGGACCGTGCGGCCGGGCCGCTTTCCCTCCCTGCGGCAGAGGACATTGATGCGCGGATTGCGCTCGCTGTCGCCCGGCGCGCCTTCGGCGCGGATATAGCGGACCTCGAAGCCGGACCGTGCCATGCGCCGGCCGATGAATTCGGCGCAGGGCCGGTAGGCCTCGCCCGGCGGATTGACCGTCGGAAAGCGGATCAGCTCGGCGGTGAGCTCTGCCACCTCCTCGCGGGAGTCGTCGATCCGGCGCAAGATCCTGTCATCCATCGCCGCGATTTGATGCCGCTTTGCCCGTCAATGCAAGAGCCGGAAGCACGTCAGCGCAACGCCGGCTGCAGATGGGCGCCGGCGCCTGAACCCCGCGGTGCCGGCGATGGCGGCACGCATGCAGCGGATCGCTCGCCTCGTGCTAGCGGTCCCTCTTGCCTGTATCGTCGGACACCTTCCCGCTCGTGGTCGACAGGTCCGGCGCAGTATTCCTGGAGATATTCTTGTTGTCGGGTCCTGTCGGATTGAGCTTCCTGCGCTTGCTGCTTGTCTCCAATGATTGCTTGCCGCCATTATTGTCGTTGCTGTTGTTGACGTTTGATTTGACTTTAGTAGTCGACCGGCCGAACCAAACCGTCCTGGTCATGAGAAAATTCTCGATGTCGTTAAAGCCGCGCTCATGCCTTGGCGTGCCACCCAGGACTTCCATGTGATCATGTATGGTTCTGCGAAACGTATAAAAAGAACTAGCCCAGACAAGACCGTTACTTTTGGCCAGTACTCCCGGGATTCCGCGCTCCTTGAATGTCGCATCCAATTGCCGTGGAAATTTATACAAATGCGATGCTTCCAGGAGCTTGCCCCTCGCAAAATTCTTCATTGCATATAACTCAATCCTCGTCCGTTTTTCAACCTCGGCTCGGGTTTTCCCGGTGTCCCCCCTGGTTTGATCGCACATGTCATTCAGCTTCTCGGAAAAATAACTTGAAAACACAAGTGCGCATTGTGAGACGCGGCCCTTGCTCTTGAACTGCTCCCACAGATAGTCGAGTGTGTAACAGCATTGCAGCACTTTCTTCACATCCTTGGATTTCAGCCCTTCAACCAGCAGATCCAGGAATATGTAGTCGAGCATCAGCTCATCGGCACTGGTTGCAAATTTCCGTACTCTCTCCCCCACAAAGCCGGAACCATTCTCTGTATTGGAAAACATCAGCTGCTCGGTCTTCTGGCGGGTTAGGCTCCAGCTACGTTCCTGCCTGACCTTGCCAAATTCGTACTGTTTCGTTGTCAGGTCTTCTACTTCGAAAAGCACAGGCAAATTACGCGAATTAAAGAACATGCTGGAAAACGGCGTCGGGTGCCCGGCAAAACTTGACCGGACATCGGAAAGGCAACGTAGGGAATCATCGTTCAACCCCCGATGTCTTTGGTAGGCGCTAAACTCGATTGTCTGCCCAGCCAGAAGAATCGCCTTTTGCAGGCGCAGGTTGTCTTTGCGAATCGTGTGCTTGATCTTCACCTCGTCGCACCTGCCGCAAAAACATATGCCATAATGATGTATCGTATGCAGAAGCGGCATGGGAAGATGCGGGAGTACCAACTTTAGATTGTCTGAATCCATTTCTTTATAATTGCAAATATCGGTAAATATGCGCAACAGGACAATGGTATTGTACAGCTTCACGCTCATCAACAGCGGGGAGTCGCGTTGGTGTAGCGCAAGTTGCTTGCAGATATATGCGGCGTAGCCTTCCGCCAGCTTTCGTCGTTGCTCATCCTTGTCCATCAGACTGTTGAAGATGTTCTGGATGGCGGCATAAATGCGCATATGCTCGTTCGTGCGGCCGAACGGTACATCGGTCATTTCGAGGTTCCGGATCGCGGCCAGATTCGGCTTGTTGCTGCGCAGCAGATCGGGATGAAAGAGTGTATCGGCGGAGCGTTTCAGCGCTAGTACAAATAAGTCGATCCCCAGCTTCGATACAAAGAATTTCGGCAGTATGGGATGTGTGTCGAGCTGCAGCAGTTTCTGGATATGGGGGATGCTTTCTTCAAGGCGAATGCGTGGCTCCGGCATAGGAGCGGGATTGCAATGGATGAGTTGCACGGAAGAGTCCACGCTCTTCTCCGTGCGGACAGTATCGTGGGTCGTCTGGTTCCTGGACGTGAGATCATTTGGAGGCGTCAATGGCGCCGATTGAATATTGTCGCAGGAACCTTCCTGCTCCAGGGGGAGTTGCGGCGTCGGGTTCATCCGGGGAGTATCGCAAAGGGTTCGTACAATCTCGAAGCTCTGCTGTATCCCGGTCCTGCCGGAGGTCTCGATAGGGTCCGTGTATTCGCCGAGAAAATCGTCCTGAGGAACGAAGGGAGGTGAACCGGAAATTTCAGGATCCGGCAGGAAACTGGTCGGAGTGCGAGGCGCACCCGTAGGGGTTGGCTGAGAGGTTGGCACAAGCCGGTAGTTCGTCACGGGATCTGTCTGCGGGGCAGTCATCTCCGGCGTGTAGTGTTTACTTTCGAACTCTTCGCGATATGGATACGGATTGTCAGTCGACATGTAGAAAGTGACTGGGTTATTGCCCAACTGCAACACGCGCAGATTGTCGAGTTGCCTATGAGAGCGGTGCGAATACTGTAGCGGTTCGATGGAAGCCTTCATGGCATTCGATAATCGACCGAACAGGCGAGAAGTATTGGTCTTGTCATCCAGGGCGGCAACCAGGTATTTCATGCCGTAGAGAACGACCAGCCGGAGAATGTCCTGATGGATGCCGGACAATGCGGCGAGGAAATCCCTCTCGGTGGCGTCGAGAATGCGGATATTCCTGCCGGTCAGATAGTTCTCGATGCTTTGCTGAACCTTCAGGATGCAGCAGGCGATGACCGGGGCATGGAGCGGATAGGAATCTCTTCGGGTTGCGATGCCATCGAGAAGAATCTTCAGATATGCATCCGAGAGGAGCCGATAGCCGACGTCTGAACTGTTCAGATTGCTGACGACCTGATCGACACAGCAATATTGATAATCTGGTCCGTTGATGCCCTCCTTGCATTTGGGCCAGCACTCGATGCTGCGAATGGCGGCAAGATCGAGCGTTGGCAGTAGACGGTTGCCATTTTTCCTGAAGAGGTTCATTTCAGAGAGGATCATATTCGTTTTGTGAGATGAGGTATTTTGCTGTGTTCGTATATAGTTCAGCCACGTTGTAATCGGGGTATGCGACTGGTTTGTGCCTGTGTTGACGTTTGTCTGTATGGGATTTTTACTTAAGAGAGTATTGGTGGGTGGCGGTAACATGACGGGTTCCCATTCGGCTGGAAAGATCGGGATTTGCTGGAAATTGGGAAGGCCTCCTTGCGCGGGTGGATGCGCGGAAGGATTCGCCTTCTGTTTCGGGCGGAATAGCCGGTTTGGCGGGAGCCGGCAGTGCCGTACAGCTCAGAGTTGAATCGGCGAGGTAATTTTATCTGCGAAATTGCCTTCGAGCGACGCAAGCCAGGGTAGGCGCTGCGCGGAAATCACGGCCAGGATCCTGCGCGTGTCATCGGATTCGGGGTCAATGCATCCGGGCTCAGGCGAAGGCCGATATTGCAGAATCGGCAGATTTCACCGGGGAGGGGTGAGCGGCGAAGGGATCGGGCTGTCTGCCCGGGCGCACGAGGCGGAGCCCGCCCCGCGCGCGGCCTCAACCCTTGCGGCCGAGCATCAGGTCCATGTTCTGCACCGCCGCGCCGGAAGCGCCCTTGCCGAGATTGTCGAGCAGGGCGACGAGATTGGCAATGCCGTCAGCTCCGAACACGAACAGCTTCATGTCGTTGGTGTCGTTGAGCTCGGTCGGATCGATGCGTTCGAGCCTGCGGCTCTCCTCAAGCGGCACCACCGTGACGTGCCGCTGGCCGGCATAGTGGCGCGCCAGCACGTCATGCAGCGCCTCGGCGTCCGGCGTGCCGTTGAGGTCGGTCAGATGCAGGGGCACCTGCACGATCATGCCCTGGGCGAACCGCCCGACGCTCGGCGAGAAAACCGGCCGGCGGGCGAGCAGCCCGTGCTGCTGCATTTCCGGCACGTGCTTGTGCCGGAGGGTGAGCCCGTACAGATAATGGGGCGAGGCGATGTGGTCCGCAGCCGATTCATTCTCCATCCGGGCGATGAGCTGCTTGCCGCCGCCCGTATAGCCCGAGACGGCATTGATCGTCACCGGATAGTCCGGCGGCAGGATGCCGGCGGAGACGAGCGGCCGGATCAGCCCGATCGCCCCGGTCGGATAGCAGCCCGGATTGGCGACGAACCGCGCCGAGGCGATGCGCCCGGCCTGGTCCGCGTCCATCTCGGCAAAGCCGTAGACCCAGTCGGCATGGGTCCGGTGCGCCGTCGACGTATCGATGATGCGGGTGGAACTGCCGCTGTCCAGCATGGCGACCGCTTCGCGCGCGCCGTCGTCCGGCAGGCAGAGGATCGCGATGTCGGCCTCGTTCAGCAGGGCGCGCCGCAGTTCCGGATTGCGCCGCTCGGCCTCGGGAATCGAGAGGTGCTCGAGATCGTCGCGGCCGGCCAGCCGCTGCCGGATCTGCAGCCCGGTGGTGCCGTGTTCGCCGTCGATGAAGATCCTTGGTTTCATGGTCTCAATCCGGTTTTCGGGATGTTGCGGTCTGCCGCCGGACAGCGAGAAGACCGAGATAATGCATGGCCACGGTCGCGCCGGCAATGGCAGTCACGTCGGCATGATCGTAGGGCGGCGCCACTTCGACGACATCGGCGCCGACCATGTCGAGCGCGCCGAGCCGGGAGAGCACACCCAGCATGCGCGCGCTCGAGGGCCCGCCCGCGACCGGGGTTCCCGTTCCGGGCGCGAAGGCCGGATCGAGGCAGTCGATGTCGAAGGTGACATAGGCCTTGCGGCCGCCGGCGCGCTCGAGGATCGCATCGGCGATTTCCGCCGGGCGCATTTCCTCGATCTGCTGGGCATGCAGGATGCGGATGCCGCAATCCTCGGGGGCATGGGTGCGGATGCCGATCTGGATCGAATGCGCCGCATCGACGATCCCGGCGCGCACCGCCCGGCCGACAAAGGAGCCGTGGTCGATCCTGCGTCCGTCGTCCGGCCAGGTATCCTGATGTGCGTCGAACTGGATCAGGGCAAGCGGGCCGTGCCGCGCCGCATGCGCCCTGAGGAGCGGCCAGGTCACGAAATGGTCACCGCCGAGCGAGAGCAGGAAGGCGCCGGCGTCGAGAATGCGGCCGGCCTGTTCCTCGATTCGCGCCGGGACCGAGGCATGGTCGCCATAGTCCAGCAGGCAGTCGCCATGGTCGATCACCGCCAGCTGCCGGAACAGGTCGATGCCGAACGGATATTGCGGATCATTGTCGAAAATGGCGGAAGCGCGCCGGATCGCCTGCGGTCCGAAGCGGGCACCCGGGCGGTTGGAGACGGCGGCGTCGAAGGGAATGCCCCAGACGGCGACATCGGCGCCGGCAGCCTCCTTGCTGAATTTCCGGCGCATGAAGGACAGCGCCCCGGCATAGGTCGGGTCTTCGGCGGCGCCGGTCAGCTGCCCGGCAATGGCGTGGTCGATCGATCCGGAGGGCATCTGCGTTCTTCCATCCCGTATTCCTGCACGATCCGGACAAGAGAAAAGCGGACCGCGAGGCCCGCTTTCGCATCCTTCCAGT
>CAYLSN010000117.1:0-7085 GCA_964386015.1 uncultured Rhizobiaceae bacterium
GGCGCTCTCGCAACCAGCCACCCTCTTCGTCCCCGAATTGCCGTCCGACGTCATCCTCGCCCTTGTGGCGAGGACCTCCTCGGGGTAGCCCGCTTCTCCACTACTGAAACTGGAAGATATTCCTGAAGACGCCCGGTGCGATGGCCGAAATCGGATTGATGGTCAGCTGCGGTGACTTCGCATCGCCGGACAGCTTGTAGGTAATGCCGATGAGACCGCGGTCGCGTCCATTGCCGAGAATGATTCCGAAGAACGGAATCTCGGCAAAGATCCGGTTCAGGCCATAGGCCGGCATGAATGTCCCCGTGACGGAAATCTGGCCCTTGGCATCGTAGAGCGTGCCCTGAAAGGTCGAGCCTATTTCGGGTCCGCGCAGGACGCCCTCGGAAATGCTGAGATAGTTGCGGCCTTTCTCGATCTTCGCGAAGGCATGTTCGAACCTGGCGCGGCTGGTCTGGATGCGCCCCTGGGTCGCCTGGTCGAGGCTCGGCGACCCGGCGGGCGCCGACGAAACCAGGGACTTCAGGCGCGGCTCGTTGACGAGCTCGAAATTTCGCGCATCGATCTGTCCGACCAGCGGCCCGCCGCTTCTGCCGCCCAGCCGCAGCTCGATCCGGCCGCCCGCCATGTGCGGATAGATGTCGAGAAAACGCAGGATCGCGCCCGCATCGGCGGAGCGCAGCTGCACGCCGCGCCGCCCGTCCGCCTCTTCCATCCTGGCCTGGAAGGCCTGGCCGCTGCGCGTCAGGGCCGACAGGGACAGGTCGGACGCGGCGCCGCCCGTGCCGCCATACTCCAGTGTCACGTCGCGCAGCTCTTCACCGCCAAATCCCGCGACCGCGTCGAGCCTGGCGCTGAGGCGGACCGGGACATTTTCGCCCTCCTGCGATTCGGCATCCGACAAAACCTGTTTCACCAGCGAGCGCACATCCATGCGTGCCCCGGCGGCGTCGATCCGATACCCGGCGCCCTGCCGGGTGAGATTCAGCCGGAAGCGGTCGTCGCGATTGAGCTGGACATGGTCGAGGGCGGCTTCGGCCAGCCTGCCGCCCGCCAGCCGGGCCGTGCCGGCGATGCGGAAGCCGTCGCCGCGGATCTCCAGATCCTCGAGCCGGGTGGCGTCGCCTGCCTCGCGCAGGACGAACGTCATTTCGGCCTCGACGCCGCTGCCCTTGCGCCATCCGACCCAGGGAAAGCGCAGCTCGGCGCGGGTCAGGTCGGCGTGCACCTTGCGCCCGCCATCCGCTGTCTGGGTCACGGAGACCGGCACCCGCCCCGATACAACGGCATTGAGCCCAGGCAGCAGCCGGGCGCGCGCCTTGTCGTCGAGTTCCAGCCGCACATCGCGGCGTCCCTTCTGGTCGCGGTCCAGCGGCTCGACCAGCGAGAACTCGGCCGGCAGGCCGTTGAGGAAGCCCCGCGCCTCGATCACCGCCTGGTCGCGGTCGACACGGATGCTGCCGGTTGCGTCGGTCAGCAGCTGGCCGTCGAAGGGCCGGGCAATGTCGAGCGCCTCATAGTCGAGATGGACATTCCAGTCGACCAGATTCCGGTCGACTTCGCGATCCAGCGGAATCGTGCCGGAGACATGCCCCCTGACCCTGCCGCTGAAATCAGCCGGGGCGAGATCGATGAATCGCAATGCCTCGATCGGCTTGTAGGCGGCAAGCTCGGTGATCGCATCGGCATCGCCGGATATGTCGAGCTCGAGCGTGCCGATCAGCGGCTTGCCCCGCACCACCTCGATGTCCAGCGTGCCGTTGCTGCCATCGACCGAGCGGCCGCTCGCCATGAAGGCCGTGCCTGAAGTCAGGCCGATTCGCACCGAGCGTCCGGCGAACTCGACCCAGCCATTCGCATCGCGTACCGGCGGCAGGTCGCCGGTCAGGTTGAAGCGCGTATTCTCCAGTTCGAAACGGCCGGAAACTTCCCCCGGGCCGAGCGGGATACCCGACCCGAGCTGGCCCGGCCGGGTGCTGAGCGTCACCTCGCTCTTGCGCAGCGTGCCACCGAACACATTCGCCAGCACCCAGTTGCGGGCGCCATGGGCGGAAATCCACGGCCACAGCTGCTTGGCATGGCTGACCGGAATGTCGGTGGCGGAAATCGTCAGGAATGCGGCGGGGCTGCCCTTGCCGGCAAAGACCAGGGCACCGTTGCCGAGCACTTCGCCATGGGTTGTGCGCACGCCGATCTCGTCTGCCGTGATCCTGCCCTGATCGGGATTGACGATGCCGGCAATGCGGGCGAGCACCGCCAGCGCCGGCTCCGGCGAATCGGAGGGGGCGAGGCGAGATCCGTCGCTGACCAGCTCGTAGCGGTAGACCGCCCCGGCGGACACCTCCTCCGGAGCCGGGCCGAAGGCGCCGTGAAACTGCAGCAGGTTGCGGCCGACCCGCGCGCTGATGCTGGTGAACTCGACCTTGCCGGCGCCTTCCTCCAGAATGGCGTCGGCCTCGTAGATGCCGTTCTCCAGCGTGCCCTCGCGCGTCGACAGGCGGGCCTGGTCGAGCCGCACCCGCACACGCGCCTCGGCCCTGTCGCCTTGCGGGCGGCCGGCTACGATCACCACGCGCCCGGCGGCGGAGAAATCGCCGCGATGGCGTCCGAGATCGTCCATGCCGAAATCCACGGCGATGCGCGGCAACACCAGCTCGGCATGCAGGGAGACGCCTCTTCCGGCATCGCGCCGGATCTCGCCGCTGGCCGTGAAATCGGCCAGGCCGGCGACACCCGCGAGCGTGAAGCCGATCCGGTTCTCGCCCTTGGAAATGACGGCCTCCTCGATGACGATATCGTCACCGATGCGATCGGGATCCGGGTCGAAGACCAACCCGTCCAGCTCGATGGCCGCGCCCGGGCGGCCGGCGAACAGGGCATAGGCGCGTTCGGAGAGCTGATGCAGCTCCCGTGCCACGGCATCCGGGTCGATCAGGCCGCGCTCATTGCGCAGATGCGCCAGCGGGTCTTCGGCACCCGACGCGACCAGCGATACATGCGCATTGGCGAGGCGGGCCCCGGTCAACTCGATCTGGCCCCGCAGCAGCGGCCAGAGCGCGACGCCGAAATGCAGCCGGTCGGCAGAGGCCAGCCGCCCCTCCCCCGTCTCCAGTTCGACCCCGGTCAGCTCCAGACCGGCCAGGGCAATCCCGTGCAGCACCAGCCGGGCGCCGCCGAAACGGGCGGTCATGTCCTCGCCGGCAAAATCGCTCAGCGCCCGTTGCGCCGCACGCTCGATCTGGGTCTTGCCGATGCCGCTGACCGCCGCGGCGACAAGACCGCCCGCTCCCAGCAGGCAAAGCAGCAGAAACAGCCCGGTCACCTTCAGGACGCGGATCGTCCGCGACGGGCGGTCCGTGCTGGCGAATGCATTGCCGGCCGTTTCCGTCTCAACTTCCGGCCAATCGGCCTGGAGCTTCATCTCCCTCGCCGCTCCATCCTGGGGTTACGGAATATCCGCGCGTTTCGCCAATGGACGAATCCCCGATACTGCTTATATGTACTCGACCGGATCATTATGAAAGGAGTACCATGGCATGGCAACACTGAACCCGGGCGACGCGGCTCCCGACTTCTCGCTCCCGCGCGATGGCGGCGGCACCGTCAGCCTGTCGGACTATCGCGGCCGCAAGCTCGTCCTGTTCTTCTATCCCAAGGACGACACCAGCGGCTGCACTGCCGAAGCCGTGGCATTTTCCGGGCTGGCCGAACGGTTCCGCGAACA
Source organism: uncultured Rhizobiaceae bacterium (assembly GCA_964386015.1). Taxonomy (GTDB): domain Bacteria; phylum Pseudomonadota; class Alphaproteobacteria; order Rhizobiales; family Rhizobiaceae; genus CAYLGY01. The sequence continues at coordinate 3,725 of CAYLSN010000117.1, forward strand.
GGGCGCCGATATTCTAGGCGTGTCGCCGGACAGCGTCGCCTCGCACGACGCCTTCCGCGACAAGCATGGCCTCACCGTCGCCCTCGCCTCCGACGAATCGACACAAATGCTTCAGGCCTATGGCGTCTGGGTCGAAAAGAGCATGTATGGCCGCAACTACATGGGCGTCGAGCGCACCACCTTCCTCATCGGCCCCGATGGCGTGATTCAGCGAGTCTGGCCCAAGGTCAGCGTACCGGGCCATGCCGAGGAGGTGCTGGAGGCCGTGGCCGGCGGGCAGTAACGCATCATTCGCTTCCGTAAAGCCAGTCCAGATCCTGCATCAGGCGCTCGCCGCCGCGAGCGGCAAGGACCAGGTTGCGCAACAGGGCGGTGGGGCCGGAGGCGTGCCAGGCAAGGCGGTTGAGCCGCGTGCGCCGCGCCACCCTGGCGATGCGCGGCTTGCGCGCCGCCTCGAAGCGCCGCAGCGCCCCGACCATTTCGGCAATCCCCGCCCCCGGTGGCGGCAGGCTGGCGGCAAGCGTGGCAGCATCCTCGATCGCCATGGCCGCCCCCTGCGCCGAGAACGGGCTCATCGCATGAGCGGCATCGCCGACCAGGACCACGCCGTCGCCGCTGCTCCAGGGGCCGCTGCCGTTGACCTCGTGGATCGGCCATGCGGTCCAGGCTGCTGCCGGCACGAGGTCGGCGGTCACGGTGCCGGCCATGGCGGCGGAGAGGGGCGATGGCTCGCCCGCGATCCCCCAGTCCTGCGCCATGCGGTCGCCGCGGACGACCCCGACCAGATTGACCAGCGCACCGCGGCGCAGCGGATAGGCGACGAGATGGAAGCGCCGGTGCACGAAGACATGCACCAGGTCGCGGTCGAACTTCCGCGCCTGCGGCGCCGAAGCAGGAAGCGTGGACCGCCAGGCGACATAGCCGGAGAAGCCGTCCGGCTCCTGGCCACGGATCTGCCGGCGAAGCATGGACCAGACCCCGTCGGCGGCGACCAGGGCCGCGCCACTGGCCGCGGAGAACTCTCCGGCCCGGGCAAGCCGCGCCGATATGCCCTCGCCCGCACGTCCGGCGCCGGTCACTTCGGTGCCGAGCGTCACGTCGATCGCGCCCGCTTCCCGCACCGCCGCGAGAAGTGCCGCCTGCAGGTCGGCGCGATGTGCCACCAGATAGGGCGATTTCCAGCGCGATTCTGCCCAGGAACCGAGCGGCAGCTGCGCCAGCGTCCGGCCGCTTGCGGCGTCGCATATGCGGATGCCGTGGGGGCGCGATGCGGATTCGCCGAGCCGATCGAGGACGCCGAGCCGGGCGAGAATCCTGCTGGAATTGGGAGAGATCTGCAGCCCGGCGCCAAGTTCGAGCAGATGCGCCGCCCGTTCGTAGACATGCACCTGCCAGCCCCGCTGCGCTACCGCGAGGGCCGTCGCCAGCCCGGCAATGCCGGCCCCGGCGATCAGGATCGGCCCGGCCGCGCCCATCGGGACGCCGGCTCAGCCGTGCACGGCTTCGGCGACCAGACAGCCTCCGGGCCGCGTCTCGTCGGCGCCGAGCGCCGGATCGTGCCGGTACAGGGTCGAGCAATAGGGACAGACGAGCTCGCTGGCATCGCCCATGTCGAGATAGACATGCGGATGGTCCTGCGGCGGCAGGGCGCCGATGAACTTGAACTCCTTCACGCCGATGTCGATCGAGCGATGTCCGTCGCTGTTGTGGTAATGCGGTATCGGATGGCCGGCCATGGCTGCTCCCGCGGATCAGTTGCCTTCTCGTCCGGTTTGGCGCATGCAGGACGGCATTGCAAGCTGCCATGCGGTCGCAACCACGTGTAAAGGCAACGGTTTGATCATATATTGATGAGATTGTCGCATCAGAGCGCCAGTGACAGATGACAGCATGAACGAGCTCACACCCATCTCGCCGGACTTCCAGATTCCCTCCCGCGACCTGATCAACAGTCCGGAGCGGTTCGTCAATCGCGAATTCTCCTGGCTGCAGTTCAACCGGCGCGTATTGCAGGAGAGCCAGAACGAGAACCATCCGCTGCTCGAGCGGCTGCGGTTCCTGTCGATCTCCGCCGCCAATCTCGACGAGTTTTTCATGGTGCGCGTCGCCGGCCTCGACGGTCAGGTGCGCGAGGGCATCACCGAGCGTGCCCCGGACGGCCGCACGCCGGAGGAGCAGTTGCGGCAGCTCTTCATCGAAGCGGACAGGCTGCAGCACGAACAGCAGGCATGCCTGTCGCTGCTGCTGGATGAACTGGCGCTGGAAAAGATCCGTATCGTCGGCCCGCGCCATCTGACCCGCGCCGAGCTGACCTGGGCCGACAAGTATTTCCGCAACCAGATCTTCCCGGTACTGACGCCGCTGTCGATCGACCCGGCGCACCCCTTCCCGTTCATCCCCAATTTCGGCTTCTCCATGGCGCTGGAGCTGGCGCACCGACGCCGCAAGGAAGGAATGGTGGCGGTGCTGCGCCTGCCGGTGGCGCTGAACCGCTTCATCCGCCTTCCCGACCGTGGCCGGCAGACGACCTTCATCACCCTGGAGGACCTCGTCGGCATGCATGTCGCCGACCTGTTCCCCGGCTACACGCTCAGGGGCTCCGGCACCTTCCGCATCCTGCGCGACAGCGATATCGAGGTCGAGGAGGAGGCGGAGGACCTGGTGCGCCTGTTCGAGACGGCGCTGAAGCGGCGGCGGCGCGGCTCGGTCATCCGGTTGGAGATGTCGGCCGGCATGCCGGAGAACCTGAGCAATTTCGTGGCCAATCAGCTTGGCGTCTCGCCCGAGCGCATCAGCGTGCAGCCGGGCCTGCTGGCGCTCAGCCAGATCTCGGAGATCGCCAATCTGCCGCGCAACGATCTGACGTTCGAGCCCTACAAGCCGCGATTTCCGGAGCGGATCCGCGAGCATGGCGGCGACTGCCTGGCTGCGATCCGCCAGAAGGACATCGTCGTCCACCATCCCTACGAGTCGTTCGACGTGGTGGTGCAGTTCCTGCGCCAGGCCGCCGTGGACCCCAATGTCGTCGCCATCAAGCAGACCCTGTACCGGACGTCCAACAACAGCCCGATCGTGCGTGCCCTGATCGATGCCGCCGAAGCCGGCAAGTCGGTCACGGCGCTGGTCGAGCTCAAGGCCCGATTCGACGAGGAAGCCAATATCCGCTGGGCGCGCGATCTCGAGCGGGCCGGCGTGCAGGTCGTGTTCGGCTTCATCGAGCTCAAGACCCACGCCAAGCTTTCCCTGGTCGTGCGCCGCGAGGAAGGCAAGCTCGCCAGCTATGTCCATGTCGGCACCGGCAATTACCACCCGATCACGGCGCGCACCTATACGGACCTGTCCTACTTCACCTCCGACCCGC
>CAYLSN010000118.1:0-7027 GCA_964386015.1 uncultured Rhizobiaceae bacterium
AGATCTCGCGCCAGGTCGCGACCGACGTCCTCATCATCGAGGACGAGCCGCTGATTGCCCTCGACATCGAGGAAATGGTCGAGAGCCTCGGCCATCGCGTCGTCGGCACGGCCCGCACCCATTCCGAGGCAGTGGCCATGTTCAAGCAGCGTCAGCCGGGCATGGTCCTCGCCGACATCCAGCTCGCCGACGGTTCGTCCGGCGTCGACGCCGTCAACGAGATCCTCGGCGCCGCCAGCGTGCCGGTCATCTTCATCACCGCCTTTCCGGAACGGCTGCTCACCGGCGAACGGCCGGAGCCGACCTATCTGGTGACCAAGCCCTTCAGTCCCGACATGGTGCGGGCATTGATCAGCCAGGCCTTGTTTTTCGGAGCGGAAGCGAGAAAATCGGCGGCGTGAGCTTAAATGAAGGGAACAATCGGGCACCACGGACATTAACGGCAGCAGGTAACGAAGGAGATTTACCCATGCTGTACTGGACGCTGGTGTTTCTTGTGATTGCGCTCATCGCGGGCGTTCTCGGTTTTGGCGGCATTGCCGGTGCTTCGGCGGGAATCGCACAGATCCTGTTTTTCATCTTTCTGGCGTTCCTGGTGATCTCGCTCATTGCCGGGTTCTTGCGCAGAACATGAATTCCGTTCATCGATCATTTGCAATTCAGCGGGAGGATGGGGCAGCAGCCCCCATTCTCCCCGTTCGTATGCAGGCATGCCGGACGCGGGTGAGTTGACCGGATCGGAGGCTGAAAGGATCCCCGGCAGCCAGTCGCTGCCGGAGCAAGGAGCGGGGCAACGCATGGGAGCCGCCGAACGAAATGCGGGCGAGCCTGCGGAAGCACATGCCCGGCGGGACAGAGGCAGGCTGGAAATGGCTCGTGGTAACAAGGCTCGCGATAAGCGTGCCCCTGTCCGTCCCGGGACCGAGGTCATCGACCCGTCGCTGAAGGACGAATCCCAGCTCGGCGTCGCGCTGCTGCATGCGCTGCGCAATGCCGGCGTCTCCGTGCTGTATCAGGATAACGAGCTGCGCACGGTGTGGGCGCGCAACATGGCCGCCCCGTGGATGACCGGCGCCGATGGCGACACGGTGCTGACGCCGGCGCAGATGGAACGCATCGTCGATGCAAGGCGCCGCGCCATTGCCACGGGCAGGGCGGACCGGTTCGAGATCAGCACTTCGGGCGAGAACGATACGCGCTGGTTCGAGATCTGGGTCGATCCCGATTATGCCGATGACGGCACGGTCCGCGGCGTGATCACCACCAAGGTCGAGACAACCGAGCGCAAGCATCGCGAGCAGAGCCTGCGTGCCCTGTTGCGCGAAGTCAGCCATCGCTCGCGCAACCTGCTGGCCATCATCCAGAGCATTGCCAGCCAGACCGGCCATTATTCGGCGAACATCCAGGAGTTCCTGCGATATTTCCAGGGCAGGCTGCAGTCGCTCGCTTCCTCGCAGGACCTCATCACGTTTTCCAACTGGCGTGGCGCGCTGCTTCGCGATCTCGTCGTCGGCCAGCTCGACCGTCATGGCGAGCGCGATCTGATGCGCCTGCGCTTCGAGGGCGCAAATCCCTATCTGACGCCGAACGCGGCCTTGCATATCGGTCTTGCCGTCCACGAGCTCATCGTCTCCTCGCGGGAAGGCGGCGCGCTGTCGAGATCGCCGGGGGTGATCCAGATCTCGTCGCGTCTGACTGCGACGGAAGACGACAAGCGCACGCTGCACCTGACCTGGAGCGAACCGTTCCCGGACGCCGGCGCCCATTTCGGCGGCCGCAATTTCAGCGTCCTCACGCTCAGCCGGGTCGTGCCGACCTCGCTCGACGGCGCTGCCGAGCTGCTTTTCGACGGCGGCACGCTCGAATATCGGCTGACCATCCCGCACCGGAATTTCGAGGACGAGGTGCGCCTGGCGCAGGAGTGAGGGCAGGGGAAGTTGCCGTTTCGCAAAACGGGCAGCATCGGCTCTGGCAGCCTTCGCCATCGCCAACACCGCCATCACCAACGCCGCCGCCCTATAGCGGGAAACGGATCTCCACCTCCAGCCCGTTCGGGTGATAGGTCCGTTCGATCGAGCCCTTGAGCTCGTCGCGCACGCCCATGTCGATGAGGCGGGTGCCGAAGCCGCTCGCGGCCGGCGGCGCGAGCCGGTCGAGGCCGGATTCGCGCCAGTTCAGCACCAGGATCTGCCGGCCGTCCTGACGTTCGATCGACCAGCGCACCTTGAGCATGTCGACGGCATCGCCCGCCTTGCCGTATTTCAGCGCATTGGTCGCCAGTTCGTGGACGGCGAGGCCGAGGGTCTGCGTTGCCTTTTCGTTCAGCAGGACCTGCGGCCCCGCGAGCAGGTCTTCCGGCAGATCCTCGCCGAAGACCTGGGAAAGCTCGTTGCGCAGCAGCTCGCCGAGATCGGCCTTCTGCCAGCGCGACCGGGTCAGAAGGTCGAGCGCCGACGCCATGGACTGCAGGCGCGCCGAGAAGGAGGCGGTGAAATCCTCGAGCGAGGCCGAGCCCGAAGCGGTCTGGCGGGCAATGGCGAGGATGCGGGCGATCTGGTTCTTGTTGCGATGCTTCATCTCCTGCAGCATCAGATCCTTTTCCTGCAGGCTCCGCTCCGCCGATTCGTGCAGCGCCGCGGCGGTGGCGTAGGCTCTTTCGCGATAGCGCACGGCCAGGGCCATGGCGGCGGCGAGCAGCAGGCTGAAGGCAATGAGCGAGAGCAGGTCCCCATGCAGCGTCGGCAGGTCGAAGCTGGTGGAAGGCCGGAACAGCAGGATCCATTCGCGGTCGCCGACCTGCATCGAGCGGATGACGAGCACGCCATCGTCGCCCGGATCGGCGGGCGGCGCCGCCGAACGGAACAGCATCCGGTCCGGATTGACGTGGCCGTCATAGATTTCCAGCGCCAGCGGCAGCAGCGGATTGCGCGCCAGCGCCCGCTGGTAGAGCTCGTTGGCGCGGAAGGTGGCGAAGAGAATGCCGGCAGGTCCCGTCGACGCCTCCCCGGCATGCGACGGCGCGTCGACGCGCAGGAAGACCAGGAAGCCGGGCGTGTTGCTGTCGAGGCCGGAATGCTCGCCGAGCAGGATCTTGCCGCTGACATGCGGGCCGCTGTCCCCCATCGCGGCCAGGATCGCCTCCCTGCGCATCGGCTCGCTCAGCATGTCGTAGCCGATGCCCTCATAGGATTGCAGCGGTTCGAACAGCAGGACCGGCGCAAGCAGGGTGTCGCCGGTTTCGGGTCGCGGGTCGCGGTCGATGCCGTGTTCGACCTGCAGATACTCCCGGATCCGGCCGGTCTCGCCGGCATCGAACAGGCCGAGATAGCCGATGCCGCGCAGCCCGTCGAAATTGGCGTCGATCTCGAGGCCGTCGAAAAAGGCACGGAACTCCTGGCGGGAGACTTCGCCATCCTGGGCCTGGAAGAAGGCCCGCGCCGAGCGCAACACCGCCAGGTTGAGGAAGATGGTGCTTTCGATGCGGTTATAGCCGCTGTCGACCACCGACTGGAAGCGAAGCCGGCTCGCTTCCTGGCGCGCGAGAAAGGTGAACCCCGCCATGGCCAGGCCAACCGCCGCAATGGCGAGAAAGGTCAGTACAGGCAGGAACCGCTTCAATCCGCTTCGTCCTTGCTTGGTCATGCTTACTTACCAAGAGGCCGCCGCAACACAAGCGCTCGCCGGCAACATCACGGAGTTTTTTCCGCGAGGCAATCCGTTCGACTACAGCTCGACCTGTTCGAGCGGTTGCGCCAGATGTTCTTCTCCCAGCCCGAAACGGGTCAGCTTGGTCTTCCATCCGTTCGGGGCCGTGTCGATCTCGAACAGATTGTACTGCGCCGCCGGCTTGGCGCCGCCCGGGGCCTGGCCGGCGGCGGCGACACCGGCGACGGGCACCGGCCCGTCCGGTCCGGGCAGCCAGGCGAGGCTCGGCAGGTGCGTGTGGCCATGCAGCACGAGTTCGGCGCCGGTGCGCGCCACCACCTGCCGGAACAGGCTCGCACCGACCAGGCGGCGATGGAACGGGCCGCCCGGCACCGGCGGATGATGGATCATGACGACGCGGTAGAGGCCCCGCCGCCGGCACTCGCCGAGCATGCGCTCGGTAGCCTCTGCCTGCGGCTTGCGGAAATATCCGGTCGCCATGAACGGCGCCGTCGCGCGTGCCGAGGACAGGCCGATCAGCGCGACATCGCCGCGGATGCGCAGATAGGGAAACGGCGCCCCGCCGGGCTCGTCGCCCTGCATATAGGGCCGCCAGGCGGCATGGGCGCGGGCAAAGGCGCCGGGCACATAGGCATCGTGATTGCCGGGCACCACGGAGACGAATTCCGGCGGACCGACGGACTTCAGCCATTCCAGCGCCGCCTCGATCTCGCGTTCGTGGCCGAGATTGATGAGATCGCCGGTCAGGGCGACATGGTCCGGCCGCGCCGCCAGGATCGCGGTCAGGATCCGGGTGCTGATGTCGCCCTGATGGTGGTGCTTGCGCCGGCCGGCATGCCAGTTGACATAGCCGGTGATCCGCTTGGACGCGAGCTGACGCAGCGTCAGCGCCGGCATCGGGCCGAGATGGACGTCGGAGAAATGCGCGAGTCGGAACATGGGCTTGCTTGTAGAATGCCGCGCGGGCAAAGGGAACTATCCCGAGCCGGAGAAGCATGATCCCAAAAAGTGGAACCCACTTTCTGGATAAGATCATGCGACAACAGGAAACAGAAGCATGATCCCGAACCGGAGGTCCGCGTCAGCGAAAAGTGGAACCCACTTTCTGGATAAGATCATGCGACAGGAAGAAATTGAACCATGATGCTCCGGGTGAAGGAGCCTGTCCCGATGCTGTCCCGTCTTCCCGCGCTGCTGCGCCGGCGCCTGTTCCATCTCTGGTTCCTCCTGCGCCGGCCGATGACGCTCGGCGTGCGCGCCCTGGTGCTGGATGGCAGCCGGGTGCTGCTCGTCCGCCACACCTATGTGCGCGGCTGGCACCTGCCGGGCGGCGGCGTCGATCCGGGCGAGACCGCGCTCATGGCGCTCGGGCGCGAACTTCTCGAGGAGACCGGGCTGGCCCCGGCATCGCCGCCGCACCTGCGCTCCGTGCATCTCAACCGCCAGTCCAGCCGCCGCGACCATGTCCTGCTGTTCCATGTCGCCGCATGGCGCGAGGCGCGGCGCTTCGCCCCCAGCCGCGAAATCGCCGAATGCCGGTTTTTCGCGCTCGACGATCTGCCGGCGGATCTGCACGCCTCCAGCCGCCGGCGCATCGAGGAAGCCCTCGGCCATTGCGACATTTCGCCCTTCTGGTAGGGCGGCGGCGCGCTTGTTGCAGCGATTGCTGAAATTCCAGTGGACCCGGGCCGGGTTCGATGCTAGCGAAATCCTGAGCATTCGACGGAACAGCCATGAAGCAATACGGTTTCGCGCGACGACGAAAGATTTCCCGCCCCTGAGCCCGGCTCCGGGACGGCGCCTGTTTTCGTCACCTGAATGCGCAGCGAAACCCTGTCATGAACGACGTCCACATCACCTATGACGCCGAACGGCCGGAAGACGATCCGGTCATCGAAGCCATCAATGCCGAGGCATTCGGGCCCGGCCGGTTCACCCGTGCCGCGCACCGCATCCGCGAGGACGGCCCGCACGATCCGCGCCTTTCCTTCGTTGCGCGGGCGGACGGCGAAATCGTCGGCTCGGTGCGCCAGACATGGATCGCGATCGGCAAGGCGAGGGCGGTGCTGCTCGGGCCGCTGGCTGTGCGTCCGGCATGGAAGAACCGCGGCATCGGCCGCCGCCTCGTCCGCATCGCGCTCGACGCGGCGCGGCAGGAAGGCGCGTCGATGGTGCTGCTGGTCGGCGATGCTCCCTACTATGTGCCGCTCGGCTTCCGGGTGCTGAACCGGCCCGAGGTGGTCATGCCCTGGCCGGTCAATCCCGCCCGCCTCCTGGTGGCGCCGTTCGACGAAGCGGCGCTCGACGGCCTTGCCGGCACGGTGCGGCATGCGGCGACAGGCCCGGCCGGTCTTGCTAGCGGCTCTCGCGATACCACATCGACGCCAGCGCCAGCAGCAGGATCCCCAGTCCCAGAAAACCGGCGAAGAGCGGCAGGCGGTTGACGGATTTCAGCGTGCTGTCGGTCGTGGCGCCGAGCCCGATCCAGTCGCGCCCATGCGCCTGGCCGCCGCGGCGCACCGGGACGATGCCGGGAACGCCGCCATCCGCACCGAGGCGCCGCACGCTGCCGCCGGTTTCCGCCGCGATCGCTTCGAGACGCTGCGTCGTCGAGCGCGCATCGGCAAATTCCGGGGCGTTGACGGGGCCGACATGCGCCAGCGCCGACAATTCGCCGTGGCGCACCTCGTAGAGGCCGATTTCATCGACTTCGACCGTGGCGGCGTAGACGCCCGGCTCGGTTTCGGCAAGGCGCACCTCGCGCTCCGCGCCTGACGGCGACAGGTAGGTGGCGGGGGCGACTTCCTCGGCCATGGTCTGGCGGCGGATCTCCAGCGTCATGCCGCGGCCCTGCGCCGACAGGCGCTCCTCCTCGAGGTCCGGCTCCTTCATCAGCCAGTGCGCGATGCGCCGGTACAGCGAGACATGCGGGCCGCCGCCCTCGAAGCCGCGCGCCCACAGCCAGCCCTGATCCGAGAGCAGCATGCCGACCCGGCCTTCGCCGACGCGGTCGAGCACCAGCAGGGGCCTTCCGTCGGCGCCTTCCATCACCACCGCTCCCTGCGGCTCGTCAATGCCGATCAGCCGGAACCAGCGGCTCCATTGCGGCGGCTCGGATTGCGAGCCTTCCAGCCCGCGTGTCACGGGGTGGCGCTCGCCGGTCGCGGTCAGGCGGGGGCGGAATGCCCGCTCGATGACCTCGCCGGTCGGCAGTCCCGGCAGCGCCGCGATCAGCGGCGTATGCGCGATCGTGTCATGGCCGGCATATTCCGGGCCGGCCGCGACCAGCAGCGCCCCGCCCTGCATCACATATTGCGCGATGTAGTCGTAATAGAGCACGGGCAGCACGTCGCGGTGCTGG
>CAYLSN010000119.1:0-7020 GCA_964386015.1 uncultured Rhizobiaceae bacterium
TTCATCGATCCGAAATACGCCATGGTGCTCGGCCTCATTCCCGATTGCGACCTCGACCAGGTGCGGGCGGTCGGCAATGCGGCAGGCGACGGCGCGATGATGGCGCTGCTCAATCGCGACCATCGCCGCGAGATCGAGGCAACCGTGCGCAGGATCGAGAAGATCGAGACGGCGCTGGAGCCGGACTTCCAGAAGTTCTTCGTTCATGCCATGGCCCTGCCCAACAAGGTCGATCCGTTTCCGCAGCTGCAACAGGCGGTCCGGCTGCCGCCGCGCCGCATGCAGGAGAGCGACGAGACCGCGTCCGGGGCGCGCCGCCGCCGGCAGGGCGGCAGGAGGCACGGCTGAGGAAGCCCGCCGCGGCGTTTTCCCGGATGGTTGACGCTGGCTTCCTGTGCCATATGTAGGCAGGAGGCCGCGGATGCGACCCGCGGCGGCGGGAAAGGAGCAGCGGGTGGCTGGGTCCGGCGCAGGCTTCAGGGAGGATGGCCGCGGACGCGGCGTCATCGTGTCGGTGCGCGGCAGTGTCGTCGACGGCTGGTTTCCGCCTCCCCTTCCCGGAATTCACACCGAGCTGCGCACGGGCGAGAATGGCCGCGTCATCGTCGAGGTCGTCAGCCACCCCGATCCGGAAACGGTGCGCGGCATCGCCCTGAACCCGACCGCCGGGCTTGCCCGCGGCATGCCGGTCGTCGCCACCGGTCATCCTCTGCAGGTCCCGGTCGGCGAAGTGCTGCTGGGCCGCGTCCTCAACGTATTCGGCGAGACCATCGATGGCGGCGAGCCGCCTGCCGCCCCGCAATTGCGCCCGTTGCACGCCATGCCCAGACCGCTGGCGGAACAGGGAACGCGCAGCGAGATCTTCGTCACCGGCATCAAGGCGATCGACCTGCTCGCGCCGCTGGAGCGCGGCGGCAAGGCCGGCCTGTTCGGCGGGGCCGGCGTCGGCAAGACGGTGCTGATCACCGAGCTCATCCACAATGTCGCCGGCCGGCATCGCGGCCTCACGGTCTTCTGCGGCATCGGCGAACGCTCGCGCGAGGCGGAGGAACTGATCCGCGACGTGCGCGACGCCGGCGTACTGGACAAGACCGTGCTGGTCTTCGGGCAGATGAACGAACCGCCCGGCGCGCGATTCCGCGTCGGCCACGCGGCACTGACCATGTCCGAATATTTCCGCGACGATCTGCGCCAGGACGTGCTGCTGCTGATCGACAACATCTTCCGCTTCATCCAGGCCGGCTCCGAAGTATCGGGGCTGCTGGGCATGCTGCCATCGCGCATGGGCTACCAGCCGACCCTCGGGACGGAACTTGCCGGCCTCGAGGAGCGCATCTCGTCGACGCGGGAGGCGGCGATCACCTCCGTGCAGGCCGTGTACGTGCCGGCCGACGATTTCACCGACCCGGCGATCACGCATAGTTTCGGCCATCTCTCCTCGCTGATCGTGCTCTCGCGCGAGCGGGCAAGCCAGGGCTTCTATCCCGCCGTCGATCCGCTGCGGTCCGAATCGAAGATGCTGACGCCGCCCATCGCCGGAGAGCGGCATTACCGGGTGGCCCGGCAGGTGCGCGAGACGCTGGCTGCCTATGAGGAGCTCAAGGATGTGATCGCCATGCTCGGCATGGAGGAGCTCTCGCGCGAGGACCAGCGCCGCATCCAGCGCGCGCGGCGGCTGGAGCGGTTCCTGACGCAGCCATTCTTCACCACGCAGCAATTCACCGGCCGCGACGGCCGCATGGTCGAACTCGAGCAGACGCTGGAGGGCTGCGAGCGCATCCTCGCCGACGAATTCTCCGACGAACCGGAAAGATCGCTCTACATGATCGGCGCCGCCGACGAGGCGAGGCGGTCATGACGATGCGCGTCAAGGTCATCCTGCCGTCCGGCGTCCTGCTCGACCGCGAAGCCGGGCGGGTCGTGGCCGAGGCGCGCAACGGCTCCTTCTGCCTGCTGCCGCGGCATGTGGACTTCCTGGCGGCGCTGGCGCCCGGCATCCTGGTGATCGGCGATGCCGGCGGCGGGGAGGAGAGCTACGTCGCCGTCGACGAGGGAATCCTGGTCAAGCATGGCGCCGAAGTGCTGGTCTCCACCGCCAATGCGGTCGCCGGCGAGCTCGGCGAACTGCGGCAGGCGATCGCCACGCGCTTCCTCGTCCTCGGCGAGCGCGAGCGCCAGGCCCGCATCGCCCTCGACCATCTCGAGGCAAGTCTCATGCGGCAGATCCTCGAGGGCGCCAATGGCTGACGCAGGCCGCGAGCCCGGCATGGCCGGACGCTTTCCCGAGCAGGTCGGCGCCAGCGAGCGGCGCAAGCTCCGCTCGCGCCGGCGGCGGGACAGGACGCTGTGGATCGGGGTGAGCACATTCGGCATGATCGGCTGGTCGGTCGCCGTCCCGACGCTGCTCGGGGCGGTGCTCGGATTGTGGCTGGACCGGGTATGGCCGGCCGGCTTCTCCTGGACCGTGGCGCTGATCCTCGGCGGCGTCGTCCTGGGGGGTCTGACCGCATGGCATTGGGTCAGCCGGGAAAGCCGGCTGATCGAGGAAGAGGAGAAGGAAGGCGAATGACGCTCCAGGTGCTGCCGCTCGCCGCCGCCTTCATCGCCGGGCTGGCGCTCGGCCTTGTCTATTTCGGCGGCCTCTGGCTCACCGTGCGCCAGCTGGCCGCCGGGCGGTGGCCGGTGCCGGCGGCATTCGCCAGCCTTGCCCTGCGCACGGCCGCCGCCATTGCCGGATTCTGGTATGTCATGGACGGGAGCTGGCAGCGGCTGCTTGCCTGTCTTGCCGGCTTCATGCTGGTGCGCCTAGTCATGGTCTCGCGCATGCGCGCCGCCGACCGGGCGGCGAGGACGGATCTGCCATGAACATCACCCCCGACACGATCGTCTACTGGGAAGCCGGGCCGGTCAGGATCACCGCGACGCTGGTCTTTACCTGGATCGTCATGGCCCTGCTGACCGGCGCCTCCTGGGCGGTCACGCGCAGGCTGTCCGTCACGGTCGCGCCGCCGCGCGGCCAGACCCTGCTCGAGATCGTCGTCGACACCATCCGCGGCCAGATCCGCGAGGTTACCGGCCAGGATCCCGACCGTCACCTGCCCTTCGTCGGCACGCTGTTCCTGTTCATCGCCGCCTCGAACACGCTGGCGGTGCTGCCGGGGTTCCATCCGCCGACCGGCTCGCTGTGGACGACGTCGGCCCTCGCCCTCTGCGTCTTCCTCTCGACGCCGATCTTCGGCATTGCCGAGCGCGGATTGCGGGGATTCCTGAAGGGCTACCTGCAGCCGAGTCCGTTCATGCTGCCGTTCAACGTGCTGGGCGAGCTGACCCGCACGGTCGCCCTCGCCCTGCGCCTGTTCGGCAATGTCATGAGCGGATCGATGATGGCGGCGGCGGCGCTGGCGGTCGCACCGTTCTTCTTCCCGGTGGTGATGAATGTGCTCGGCCTGCTGATCGGACTGATCCAGGCCTATATTTTCGCCGTGCTGGCGCTGGTGTTCATTGCATCGGCCGGCGAGGCGCATCGGCAACAGGCGGAATCCGCCGCCAAGCAAGGAGGTATGCCCGGTGAGCAGCATTGAATGGATCGGCATGATCTCGATCATCGTCGCGGGGGCCACGGTCGGCATCGGCGCCCCGGTCACCGCCATCGCCGAAGGCTGGGCGGTCTCACGCGGAATGATGGCGCTGGCGCAGCAGCCGGACGCCGCTCCGGTCATCACGCGCTCGATGTTCATCGGAGTCGCCATGTGCGAATCCTCCGCCATCTACTGTTTCGTCGTTTCCATCCTGCTGATCTTCGCCAATCCCTTCTGGAACCATGCGGTGGCGGCTGCGGGAGGCCAGTAGGTGCGTCCGGACTGGTTCACGCTGGCGGCGCAGATCGTCAACTTCCTGGTGCTGGTCTGGCTGCTCAAGCATTTCCTCTATGACCGGATCGTCGCCGCAATGAAGGCGCGCGAGGCGGGCATCGCCGCCCGGCTCGACGAGGCCGCGCGCCAGCGCGAGCAGGCGGAACGGGAAGCGGAACTCTACCGGGCCCGCAATCGCGAGCTGGAGGAGCAACGCCGGGAATTGCTGGCGAGGGCGGAAGAAGAGGCGCAGGAGCATCGCCGGACTCTGATGGAGGCGGCCCGGCAGGACATGGAGGCGGCGCGGGCGGACTGGCTGGCGGACCTCGATCGCGAGCGGGAAGAGCTGATGCGGGACTTCCGCGAGCAGCTGGGCGTCGAGGTCATCGCACTTGCCCGCCAGGTGCTGCGCGAAATTGCCGATGCGGATCTGGAGGAACAGGCGCTCAGGATGTTTGTCGCCCAGCTCGAGGCGCTGGAGCCGGAACGGCGCGAGGCAATGCTCGCGGCGATCCGGGAAGCCGACGGCGTGGTCGAGATCCGGACCGCCCTGCCCCTCTCGCGCGAGCAGCGCGACCGGCTGGCCAGCCGCCTGCGCCAGGTCCTCGACGAGGGAATCGAGCCGCGCTTTGCCTCCGCCGCCGAGCTGATCTGCGGCATCGAGCTGCGCACGCATTCGCATCGCTTTGTCTGGAATGCCGATTCGCGACTCGAGACGCTGGAGGCCAGCCTGCTCGAGCTTCTGAGCGGGAAAGCCGATGCGCAACCTTCCTGAATCGCCGGAAGAGGCCCGGGACGGGCCGTTGCACCAATCGGCGCGGCAGACGCTCGCCGCCCTGCGGCAGGTCGCCGGCCAGAGCCGGGTGGAGCTGACGGCCCGCGAGACGGGACGCATCCTCTCCGTCGGCCATGGCGTCGCCCGCCTGCGCGGCCTGCACGGGGTCCGGTCGGAGGAACTCGTCGAGTTCCAGGGCGGCGGGCTCGGGCTTGCCTACGATCTCGGTGAGGACGAGCTCGGAGTGGTGCTGTTGGGGGCCGCCCCGCATCTGTCCGCCGGGACGCTTGCCCACCGCACGGGCCGGATCCTCGACGTTCCGGTGGGCGAGGAGCTGCTCGGCAGGGTCGTCAACGCGCTCGGCGAACCCCTGGACGGGCGCGGGTCGCTGCGTACGGCCGAGCGCCGCCCGGTCGAACGCCCGGCGCCGCCGATCCCGCACCGGGCCCCCGTGACCCGGCCGCTGCAGACTGGCCTGAAGGTCATCGACTCGCTGCTGCCGATCGGGCGCGGACAGCGCGAGCTCATCATTGGCGACCGCCAGACCGGCAAGACCGCCATCGCCCTCGACACCATTCTGAACCAGCGTGGAACCGGCGTCGTCTGCATTTATTGCGCCATTGGCCAGCGTATGGCCGCCGTGGCGCGGATTCTCGATTATCTGCAACACTTTGGTGCCTTGTCCTACAGTATTGTCGTAACCGCGTCCGGGGATGCGCCGCCCGGCGTGCAGTTCATCGCGCCCTACGCCGCCACGACGATGGCGGAGTACTTCATGGAGCGGGGCCGCGACGTGCTGATCGTCTATGACGACCTGACGCGCCATGCCCGCGCCTATCGCGAATTGTCGCTGCTGCTGCGGCGGCCGCCGGGCCGCGAGGCCTATCCCGGCGACATCTTCTACATCCATTCGCGCCTGCTCGAGCGATCGACGCAGCTGCGCGCCGGACAGGGCGGCGGGTCGCTGACCGCCCTGCCCATCGCCGAAACGCAGGCGCAGAACATCTCCGCCTATATTCCCACCAATCTGATCTCGATCACCGATGGCCAGATCGTCCTGTCGCCGCAGCTGTTCCGCAAGGGAATCCTGCCGGCGGTCGATGTCGGCCGCTCGGTCTCGCGCGTCGGCGGCAAGGCGCAGCTGCCCTGCTATCGCGCCGTCGCCGGCGAGCTGCGCCTGTCCTATGCGCAATTCGAGGAACTGGAGATCTTCTCGCGCTTCGGGACGCGCCTCGACGAGGAAACCATCGCCCGGCTCGAACTCGGCCGGCGGGTGCGCGAGATCCTGCGGCAGCCGCAATTCCAGCCGATGCCCGTCGCGCAGCAGGTCGCCGCGCTGATGGCCGCCGGCGAAGGCCTGCTGAACCAGGTGCCGGCCGACAGGGTGGCGCAAGTCGAGCGCGCCATCCGCAAGGCGGTCATTGCCGGATTGCCGGAGGTTTGCCGGCGCATGGAATCCGGAGCAAGGCTGGCGGACGAGGATCGGCATGCGCTGCTCGCCACGATCCGCGCCGCGATCCGCGAGGAGGTCCATGGCGCAGACGCTTGAAGCGATGCGGCAGCGCATCGGCACTGCCGAGGACCTCTACGCCATCGTCCGGGTGATGAAGGCGCTGGCCGCCGCCAGCATCCGCCAGAGCGAGCGGGCGGTCGAATCGCTCGCCGAATATCACCGGACCATCGAAACCGGCCTGCAGATGCTGCTCTGGAATCATCCGGAGCGATTGCCGGGCGATGCGGCCGCGCCGGAGGGGCGCTGCACCTGGATCGTCTTCGGCTCCGACCAGGGCCTGTGCGGGTCCTTCAACGAGCGGGCGGCGGAATTCGCCCTGGCGCAGATGTCCGGCCCGGATCGGATCGCCCTGGCCGTGGGCGCGCGGGTCGCCGGCAGGCTCGAGGATGGCGGCTGCACGGTGGTGCGGCAATTTCCCATGCCGGGCACGGTTGCCGGCATCGCCGCGGCGGTACAGGAACTGCTGCTCGCCATCGAGGCGCTCGGCGGCCAGGTCCGCATCGTCCACCACCGGCCGGCGGCTCCGGCCGGCTCGCGCCCGGAGCAGCTGCAATTGCTGCCGGTGGACCGCGACTGGCTGCGCAGCCTGGCGGAACGCAAGTGGGTGTCGCGCACCCTGCCCGCCTTCACCATGGACTGGCGCGAACTGTTCTCGGCGCTGATCCGGCAGCATCTGTTCGTCGCATTGTACCGCGCCCTCGCCGAATCGATGGCGTCGGAGAATGCCAGCCGGCTGGCCAGCATGCGGGCGGCGGAGCGCAATATCCAGGAGCACCTGTCGCGGCTGTCGGCGGCCTATCACCAGAGCCGCCAGCAGGCGATCACGGAGGAACTGCTCGACATTGTCGCCGGGTTCGAGGCGCTCGCCCGCAGGCCGCGCC
>CAYLSN010000120.1:0-6926 GCA_964386015.1 uncultured Rhizobiaceae bacterium
AGCCACCCGCCACGCCAGCGGCCTGGCGGCGGTAGCCGTTGACGACCGCCTCCATCCCTGGAGCGATCGCCAACCACGACCCGTCGAGGTCGGCCAGGTCGACCGCCGACCACAACGTCAGCGCGTCACGGACCGCTGCCGCCCTGATCGCCAGCGGGGCGGAGCGGTGCTGCTCATCCAGTCGGGACGGCACCGGCGGCCTGACGCTCCAACAGGTCGGCCAGACCGCGGAAGGCGTCCGACGTCTCCGCAGTCGCCTTCCAGCGCTCCACATCCTGCTGTGTCGCACCGGGGACGCGCTCCCACAGCTCCTGCGGGGGGATGCCGAGCATCTGCGTGAGCTTGCCGAGCGCGTCGACCGTCGCGGCGAACGCCCGAGCCGACGTGTCACGCCACACCACCTCGGCGTCATCGGGAACATCCACCCCGATCAGACGGCCGACCAGCCAGAACGCCTGCTCACGGGACTCGCCGAAGTTGGTCTTGCGCTCATCCACCTTGCGATCACGGCCCGCCTCGGCTGCCGCCAGCGCCTCGGCGGACAGGTTGATCATCTCGCCGATCAGCTCGTGCACCGGGGTCTGCGACAGGGTGGCGGCGTAGCGCACCAGTGACTCACGGGACTTGATGGAGCCGTCGAGGTTGGTCTCGGACAGTTCACCGATCTGCATGTCGTCGGGATGGTCGGAGAACGTCCACAGCTGCGACGCCGCCGCCTTCATCTTCTTCTCCTCGGTGTCCGCCAGCCAGCCGAGGATGTAACGCTGCTTGAACGCTCCGTAGTGAGCGGCGACGTTCAGCCCGAACGAGCACAGGTTGATCTGATCCTGCAAGTCCATGAGCGGGGCGACCTGGCCCAGCACCGGGCTGTCGACCGCCTCCTGCACGTCGTTTTCGGCGTCGTCGTCGTAGGTGTCGAGATAGCGGACGACCGGGCACACCCCGATGCCGTGCTCGCGCGCCTCGACGAACCTAAACGACCCGCTCTGGCCTTCGAGGAAGTAGACAGCCTCGTCGTCGTACAGCCGCCACGTGCCGCCGCCCCAGCGTTCCAGTGCCCACAGCGGCCAGTCCGGGTCCTCGCCGTACATCGCGCACAGGTTCCGCGGTGAACGCGACCGCCACACCGGCGCACGGTCGCCCGGCGTCACCACCTCGTAGGCGGTGCCGTAGGCCAGCGCCGGCCGGTGGGTCTGCGACTGGCGGGCGTCCATCCGGTTCGCGTGCCACACGCTCCACGGAGCCAGGTTGTCGGCCTGACGGGGGAGTCGCAGCCCCTCGACGAACAGCGACTGGGTCAGCGACTCCACGACGATGTCGAGCACGTTGACCTTGGACCGCTTCGCCAGCTCGCGGACCTCCCGCGGAGCGGTCGACGGGATGACCAACGGCAGGTCCTGACGGCCCTTCCAGTAGCGGCGGATGCGGTCCAAGCGCTCCCGCTCGGCGACATGGAACCCGTAGAGGATGCGCGCCTGCTCGACGACACGCCCAGCGCTCAGCGCCACACCCTCACCTCCCTAGACAAACGCAGCCTCGCCAGAGCGCTCGCGACGAGCGCTGGCCTTGCCCAACCCCCACAGCGCCAACGTGGCCGCGACCAGCGGCGTGACGTGGCCGAGAATGGCGATGGGCACGGCGATCAGATTGTAGACCACGGCGATGCCGATGTTCTGGCGGATGAGGCGGCCGGCGCGGACCGCCACCTGCCTTGCGGTAGTCACCGCGCCGAGGTCCGGGCGCAGGAACACGAAATCGGCGGCGTTGCGCCCGATATCGGCGGCGGAGGCCGGCGCCATCGAGACATGCGCCGCGCCCAGTGCCGGGGCATCGTTGAGCCCGTCGCCCACCATCAGCACCTTGTGCCCCTGCCGCGCCAGCTCCTCGATGCGCGCAACCTTGCCGGAGGGCAGCAGGCCGCTCTGCCAGGCGTCGATGCCGGCGTCCTCCGCGACGGCGCGGCAGGCCGCCTCCATATCGCCGGAGAGCATCTCCACCGGGCCGACATCGGCGCGCAACGCCTCGACCGCGGCCCGGGCGCCTGGCCGGATGCCGTCGGAAAAGGCGAATCGCGCGACGATCCGGCCATCGCGCGCCAGCACCGTGCCGGCTTCACCCTCTTCTCCTGCGGCCCAGCTCGCTCTTCCGAGCCGCCAAAGATCGCTGCCCAGCCTGCCCTCGACGCCGTGGCCCGGCACTTCCCTGACCTCTTCGAAGGCGATGATGCCGGCCGTGCTCTCCGCGATCGCCTGCGACAGCGGATGGCGCGAATGCGAAGCCAGGGCCGCCGCGATCTCCAGGTGCCGGGGCGAAATCCGGTGCGTCCCGGTCAGGCGCGGCTGCCCGAGCGTCAGCGTCCCGGTCTTGTCGAACACCACCGCATCGGCCTCGGCCAGCCGCTCGAGTCCGGAACCGTCCTTGACGAGGATGCCGTTCTCGAACAGGCGCCGCGCCGCCACGACCTGGACGATGGGTACGGCCAGTCCCAGCGCGCAGGGGCAGGTGATGATCAGCACGGCAATGGCGATGGTGACTGCCTCATGCCAGCCGGCGCCGGCGAGCACCCAGCCGAGACAGGTCACGAGCGCCGTGAGATGCACGACCGGCGCGTAGAGCGCCGCGACACGATCGGCAATGCGCCGGTAGCGGGCACGGCCGCCTTCGGCGGCTTCCATCATCCGGACCATATCGGCAAGGACGGATTCGGAGGCCGGCCGCAGCGCCACCAGGGTGAGCGGGCCGGTGAGATTGAGCGTTCCCGCCTGGATCTCCGCGCCTGGGGCCACCGGCTGCGGCGCGCTTTCGCCGCTCACCAATGCGGTGTCGAGGTCCGAATGTCCCGCCTCCACCCGGGCATCGACCGGGATGCGTTCGCCGGCGGCAACCAGGATCCGCGTCCCGGGGCGGATCTCGGCCAGCGGCCGGTAGTCGCGCGTCCCATCCTCGCCAAGGACCAGCGCGCCACGCGGAGCCAGCCGCGCGAGGCCCGTCACCGCCGCCCGCGCCCTGTTGCGCATGACATGGTCGAGCGTGCGGCCGATCAGCAGAAAGAACAGCAGCGTCACCGAGGCGTCGAAATAGGCATGCTGGCCGGAATGCCATGTGTCGTAAAGGCTCAGCGCATAGGCGAGGCTGACGCCGATGGCGATCGGCACATCCATGTTCATGCGCCTCTGCCGGAGCGCGTTCCAGGCGGAGCGGTAGTAGATGCGGCCCGAGATCGCCAGGGCCGGAAGCGCGATCAAGGCCGAAATCCAGTGGAAAAGGTCGCGCGTTGCCCCTTCGGCGCCCGACCATACCGATACCGACAGGAGCATGATGTTGCCGGCGGCGAAGCCAGCCACGGCGACGGCGCGCAGCAATTCGGACAGGACGGGATCGGCCGATGGCTGCGAATCGTCGGCAAGGTGGGGAGGATAGCCTGCCTCGACCAGCGCCGGAACGATGGGCGGCACCGCCTCTCCCCGCCAGCGCACGCTGACGCGGCGCGTCGACAGGTTGACGCGGGCATTGTCGACCGAAGGCAGCCGCGACAGCGCCGATTCGACCGTGCGGATGCAGCCGGCGCAATGGACGTCCGGCAGCGACAGTTCGAGCTGGCGGGAGCCGTCGCCCAGATCGCGCGCCGCAAACCGGAGCTCCTCTTCGGAAGGCAGGGTTGCAATGGCGGCGACTTCGGTGCCGGGCGCGCAACAGCTCATTGCACCACTCCGTTGCGCACAAGGATGCGGCGGCTCTCGCGCCAGGGAACGTCGCGTCCGGCATCGACCTCGATGGTGACGATCCAGGCGCCGTCGCCGAGGCGCAGCCCGGCGGCCAGCGCGCCGCCCGGAGCCGGAGCAAGCTCGACCGTCCTGTCTTCGCCATCGCTCACCGGCCGGCGGAACTCCGCCTTGCCGCCATGCAGGACGACCGGCCGGCCCTCGGCGTCGGCAATGGCCAGGCGAAGGGTCCCCTCCGCGCCCGACAGGGACGCATGCCAGCCGAGCGCGGCCTGCTCGCGGCGCTCGCGCAGCCTGCGGTTCATGTCGAGCCCGGCAACATAGGAGTTGCGGACCACCAGCCCGGTCCAGCTCGAACTGGCGTAGATGGCCATGGTGACATTGACCGCGATGATGACGCCGAACGACGCCAGCATGATCAGGAGGAAATGGCGGCCGGTGAACTCCTGCATCACCTCGCCTCCGGTCTCTCGAAACTGGTCACATATTCGGCGGCATCGAGGCTCGCGGGGTCCTCGACGCGGAAGACGAGGCGCTGCGAGCGGTCATGGGCATGTACTTCGGCCGGCTGGCGTACATAGACCTTGAGCGAGCGCGTGCGGTCGGGCTCCAGCGTCAGCGTGACCGACCTCCCGGCTTCGCCGTCCATGCCGACGACACTCATGGTTGCCCCGGGCAGCTCGTCGAGATGCAGCGTGACCGTGCGCGGTTCGGGAATCTTGTTGAGCAGCTTGACCGTATAGCCATTGCGGATCGAGCCGTCCGACAGCAGGACATATTGCGGATTGCGGTCGTGCAGCACGTTCATTTCCAGCCGGTCGCGCGAGACAAGCCCGAAGAGCAGCATCAGCCCGGCCAGGGACCAGATGCCGAAATACAGATAGACGCGCGGGCGCAGCAGCTTCTTCCAGTGAAACTGCGCCACCTTTTCCGACAGGCGGCCGCCGGCGTCCCGCACCAGCGAGGGACGGATCTCGTGCGCGCCATTTCCGGTCGCAATCGCCATGTTGGCATTGTAGTCCGCGAGCGTCGCATAGGAAATCAGACCCGGCTCGCGCCCGAGCTTGCCCATCACGTCATTGCAGGCGTCGATGCACAGCGCGCAGGTGATACATTCGAGCTGCTGGCCGTTGCGGATGTCGATGCCCATCGGACAGACGGCGACGCAGGCATTGCAGTCGATGCAGTCTCCCGCCTCGATGCCCTGGGCCTGCGCCTTCTTGACCCCGCGCGTGCGCGGCTCGCCCCGCCAGTCATTATAGGTGACGGTGAGGGAATGCTCGTCGAGCATGGCCGCCTGGATGCGCGGCCACGGGCACATGTAGGTGCAGACCTGCTCGCGCATCAGCCCGCCGAAGACATAGGTGGTGGCGGTGAGAATGCCGACCGTGATGTAGGCAATCGGCGCCGCCTCGAGGTGCAGGAAATCGCGCGCCAGCGTCGGCGCGTCGGCGAAGTAGAAGATCCAGGCACCGCCGGTGGCGACGCCGATCAGAAGCCAGATGCCATGCTTCAGCGTGCGCAGTCCGATCTTGCGCGCGCTCCAGGCCTCGCGGTCCAGCTTCATGCGCGCATTGCGGTCGCCCTCGATGGCGCGCTCGACCACCAGGAACAGGTCGACCCAGACCGTCTGCGGGCAGGCATAGCCGCACCATGCCCGGCCGATGGTCGAGGTGATGAGGAACAGGCCGATGCCGGCCATGACCAGCAGCCCGGCGACCAGAAAGAACTCCTGCGGCCAGATCTCGATGAAGAAGAAGTAGAAGCGCCGGTTGGCCATGTCGACCAGCACGGCCTGGTCCGGCGCATGCGGCCCCCGGTCCCAGCGGATCCACGGCGTCAGATAATAGATGCCGAGCGTGATGGCCATGATCAGCCATTTGAGGTTGCGGAACGGCCCCTTCGCCCGCTTCGGGAAGATCTTCCGCCGCGCGGCGTAGAGCGGCGCTCCCGATGCGGGCTCGGGGTGAGGGGTGAAAGATGCAACCGTGGTCGACATGCTCGGCTCCCGGCCAACTGGACTTTCAGGCTTCATGCCGCATCGGAGCGGCCGAAAGCTTGATCCAGCTCAAGCTTTCGGCACGTCGCCCCCGATGGTCCCCGGCGGGCACCCCCCTATTGCCCTCCGCCGAGGGAATGCACGTACACGGTCAGCTCCTTGACCGCGGTTTCGCCGAGACGGGCCTGCCAGGCCGGCATCACGCCGTGCCGCGGCTGGCGGATCTGCCGCGCGATCTCGGCGGGGCTGGAACCATAGAGCCAGATGGCGTCGGTCAGGTCCGGCGCGCCGAGCGCGGGATCGCCCTTGCCGTTCTCGCCATGGCAGGCGGCGCAATTGTCGGCGAAGACCTCGGCGCCCGGTCCCGAAAGGTCTCCGCCGGAACCGAGGGCCACGACATGCTCGACCACGGCATTGATCTCGTCGCGGCTCAGCATCTGGCCGAATGCCGGCATTTCCGAGACCCGCGTTTCCGGATCGGCGGCATAACGGACGCCGTGGGCGATGGTGTAGAGGATCTCGTCCGGCGTGCCGCCCCACAGCCACTCGTCATCGTTGAGATTCGGATATCCGGGAAATCCCGTGGCACCCGAGCCGTGGCATTGCACGCAATTGACCTTGAACGCCGCGGCGCCGGCGGAGATGGCAAAGGTGCGCAATGCGTCGTCCGCGAGGATCTCCTCCACCGAGGCGTCGGCGATCCTTTCGGCGAAGACAGCCCTGGCTTCGCCGGCTTCGGCGAGGGCCTGCTCCAGCTGCGCCCGGCTCGACCAGCCGAGCACGCAGGAGGTCGCGGACTTCACCAGCGGCCAGGCGGGATAGGCGATGGTGTAGACCAGTGCCCAGAAAATGGTGGCGTAGAACGTCCACAGCCACCAGCGCGGCATGGGATTGTCCAGCTCCCGGATCCCGTCCCATTCATGGCCGGTAGTGGCGACGCCGCTGATTTCGTCGATTTCCTTCTGGCTCATTTCAATCTTCCCTGAGCGGAATGCGTGCGGCCTCCTCGGCCCTTTCCCGGCTGCCGGGGCGGAAGGCGAAGAACACGACGCCGACGAAGAACAGCGCCATGAACAGGAGCCCCCAGGAATCCGCGAACTGGCGCAGCATGACGTAGGTCTCCATGGCTTCCTCCTAGCGGGACGGCTCCGGCTCGAAGGTCGAAAGATCGACCAGCGTGCCGAGCATCTGCAGATAGGCGACCA
>CAYLSN010000121.1:0-6916 GCA_964386015.1 uncultured Rhizobiaceae bacterium
TTCAAGCCGATCCTGCTGACCGCGCTCGCCGCCATGATCGGCGCGGCCGTCATCCTGGCGGACCCGATCTTCCAGGGCCTGGCGATCTCGCTGCTGTTCGGCCTGATGTCCTCGACCCTGCTGACCGTGCTGGTGATCCCGGCAATCTACCGCGTGCTCCGGAGCTAGTGCGATCCGGCGGCGGCGCAGTAATGCGCGTAGAGGACGCCGATCAGGTCGCGCGCCGCCTCGCTCTCGATCCGGTACCAGATGGTCTGGCCGTCGCGCCGGCCGGAAACGATGCCGTCGCGGCGCAGCAGCGCCAGGTGCTGCGACACCGTGGAATCGCGGATGCCCAGCTTTACGGCCAGCTGGCCGACATTCATCTCGCCGCCCATCAGATGGCACAGGATCAGCAGCCGGTGAGGGCTGGACAGCGCCTTCATCAGTTCGCTGGCCCTGTCCGCGGCGCCGCTCATGGCGGCCGGATCGATCGCCTGTTTCATGTTTTCATATCTACATTTACAACCAGAAGGGTTCAACCGCGGCGGGCGCGAAGATGCTCGCACAGCGCCTCGATGGCGAGGGCATAGCCATGCGGCCCGAACCCGGCGACAATGCCGAGCGCGACCTTCGAGACATAGGACAGGTGCCGGAATTCCTCGCGCCGGTGAATATTGGACAGGTGCACTTCGGCAACGGGCAGGCCGACACCGGACAAGGCGTCCATCAGCGCGACGGAAGTATGGGTCAGCCCGGCCGCGTTCAGCACGATGCCGGCATGGCGGCCCCGCGCTTCATGGATCCAGTCGACCAGCACGCCCTCGTGATTCGACTGGCGGAAATCGATGCCGCAGCCCAGCCGCTCTCCCGTGGCATGGCAGAGCTTCTCGATGTCGGCGAGGGTCGCCGAACCGTAGATCTCCGGCTGGCGGGTGCCGAGAAGATTGAGATTGGGTCCGTTGAGGACAAGCAGAGAGATCGTCATGGGCAAGGCTCCGTCGCGGTTGCGGCCCGGCTGCCCGCCTCCCCGCGGCAGGGCGAGAAGAATCGCCGAGGCGCTGGCGTGGCAGCCGGTAGAGGCAAGGGGGTACATGGTCGGCGAAGGTGTTGGCAAGCGGCGCGATTCCGGAATGCGGCCAGCCGCCGCGGATTGCCTGCCGGGCGGGGGCCGCTTGCTTTACGCTCCATGCGAGTTGTGCCAACATTGCCATGCGGCCGCAGGGAGGAAGGCATGGCGGAACAGCAGGGTTCATCGGTAGCCTCGACGCACAAGCTCGTCATCACCAATATCGGCCTGCTGCTCAGCGGCGACATCGACCGGCCCATTCTCGATGCCGACACGATCGTTGCCGTGGGCGGCCGCATCGCCGCGGTCGGCCGTGCCGCCGATCTCGACACCGACCGGGCCGACCTCGTGATCGACGCAAATGGCGCAACGGTGGCCCCCGGGCTGATCGATAGCCATGTGCATCCGGTCGCGGGCGACTGGACGCCGCGGCAGAACCAGCTCGGCTGGATCGATTCCACCCTCAATGGCGGCGTCACCACCATGATTTCCGCCGGCGAAGTCCACACGCCGGGGCGGCCAAGGGACATTCCCGGCCTCAAGGCGATGGCGATCTTCGCGCAGCGGGCATTCTCCGCCTTCCGCCCGGGCGGCGTGAAGGTCCATGCCGGCGCGCCGGTGATCGAGCCCGGCATGGTCGAGGAGGACTTCCGCGAACTGGCCGCCGCCGGCGTCAGGCTGCTCGGCGAGGTCGGCCTTGGCGGCGTCAAGGATGGCGCGACGGCGCGTCAGATGGTGGCATGGGCGCGCAAATACGGGATGCAGTCGACAATCCACACCGGCGGCCCCTCGATTCCCGGCTCCGGCCTGATCGGCGCCGATGTCGTGCTCGAGGCCGACACGGATGTGGTCGGCCACATCAATGGCGGGCACACCGCGCTGCCCGACCGCGAGATCCGCTGCATCTGCGAAAGTTGCCAGCGCGGGCTGGAGATCGTGCACAACGGCAATGAGCGCGCGGCGCTGTATACGCTGCGCACGGCACGGGAGATGGGCGATCTGCGCCGCGTCATCCTCGGCACGGATGCGCCGGCGGGATCGGGCGTCCAGCCGCTCGGCATTGTCCGCATGATCTCGATGCTGTCGTCGCTGGGCGATCTTCCGGCCGAGATCGCCTTCTGCCTCGCAACGGGCAATACCGCGCGCATGCGCGATCTCGACTGCGGGCTGATCGAGACCGGGCGCGCCGCCGACTTCGTCTTCATGGACCGGGCGCAGCACTCCGCCGGCCGGGATTTTCTCGAAAGCATCCAACTCGGCGACCTGCCCGGCATCGGCATGGTCGTCATTGACGGGCTGGTGCGCTGCCATCGCAGCCGCAACACGCCGCCGGCGGAACGAATCCCGCAGATCGTCGGATCGTGATGCGGGGCGTCAGGCTCGCCCCTGGACGAAGCGGTCGAGCTTGCCGAGGGTTTCGAGGCCGAGCTCATAGGCGCCGAAGCCCAGCGCATCGCGATATTCGGCGAGGGTGGTGAACACCATGCCGAGGGTTACCCGGGTCTTGCCGTCGACATCCTCGAATGCCGTCCAGGCATCGGCATGCTTCGGCCCGTTCTCGCCCCAGAGCAGGCGGTAGGCGAGCCGCTCGCCATCCCGCACTTGCGTATATTGGTGATGGTTGGGAAAGACCTGGCCATCGGCGGAAATCATGTCGAAGACCCACTCGCCGCCCTGGCGCAGGTCGATACGCTGCGTCCGGCAGGAATAGCCCTCGGGACCCCACCATTGCGGCAATGTCTCCGGATTCATCCAGCAATCCCAGACGCGCCGGCGCGGCGCCGCGATCACCCGCTGCAGGATCATGGTGCGGCCGGCGACCTCGGCGAGATGGTCGAGCCCGTGGCCGAATCCCTGGCGGTATTCCGCCTCCATGTCGCCGGCGAGCGAGGCCAGCTGCACCGTGACATCCAGCCGGCTGCCGGACCCGTTGGCCGAGACCTCCGCCGTCACCAGCGCCGCGGACAGGGTCTGCCCCTCGCGGGAAACGATTTCGCTGTTGACGGTCCGCCGCTCCGGCTCGATCTCCAGCCAGCCGATGTCACAGCGGCTGTCCGGCATCCCTTCCTCCCGGCACAGGGACACTTCGCGCCCGCCCCTGCGGGTGTCGGCCTCGACGATTTCCACCCGCGCGGACGGGGAAGGGGAGCACCATGCCGCCCGCGCCGCCGGCGCGGTCCAGACCTGCCACAGGGTCGAAGCCGGCGCCGCGATCTCGCGGGTAAAGGCAAGGGTTGCGAATCTGCTGCCGGCAGCTGCGCCGGCGGATGCCGTACTCGGGTTCATTCCTGTTCCTCCTCACGGGGCGCGGTCGCCAATGCCTCCAGGCGGTCGAGCCGGGCCTCCCAGACCAGGCGCTGCTGCTCCAGCCAGTCACGCGCCGGCTCCAGCGCCTCCGGCACGAAGGCGCAGACGCGGATGCGGCCGTTCTTCTCGGTCCGGATCAGCCCGGCCTGCTCCAGCACGTCGAGGTGCCGCATCACGGTCGGCAGTCGCAGCCCCGTCGGCTGCGACAGATCCGTCACGCGCGCGGGACCCTCGCGCAGCCGCCGCAGCATGCCGCGCCGCGTCGGATCCGACAGGGCATGGAACAGCAGCGACAGATCGGCCTCATGCTTAGCCATGAGGCTTACTATCGCAGCTGGCTTCGCATTGCAAGGAAAACTTTGCCGAGTGGCTAACTATCCATGGCCGGCCGGCAGCCGGCCATGGGAGCGGAAGCAGCCGGCCTATTCGGCGGCCTGCAACTGCTCGGCCTTCTCGCGGCCGGCCTTCAGCGTCGCGGCCCACCACGACAGCTCGTCCAGCATGGTCTGCAGATTGGGTTGCAGGTGCTCGAATTCGGTGAGCTCCTTGCCCTGCTGCCAGGCGGCCATGAAATCGGCGCCCTGGATGTGCACGCCGGTGCGGGTAGGGGCCATCTGCAGCTCGACGGCGATGTTGCGCAGGTGCTCGACCGCCCGCGCCGCGCCGACCGAGCCGTAGCCGACAAAGGCCGCCGCCTTGCGGTTCCATTCCGGATAGGCGAAGTCGAGCGCGTTCTTCAGCGCCGCGGTGATCGAACGGTTGTATTCGGCGGTCACGAAGATATAGCCGTCGAAAGCGGCCACCTTCTTCTGCCAGCGCTTGCCGGTTTCATCCTGGGTCGGCGCCCAGGCATTCGAGGCGACCTCGTTGAAGAAGGGAAGGGGGAAGTCCTTCAGATCGACCAGTTCGACTTCCATGTCGTTGCGCTTCGACGCGGCGTCGAAGACCCACCTGGCGGGCTTGATGCCGAAGCGGTTGTCACGCGTGCTGCCGATGATGATCGCAATCCTGGGTCTGGACATGATACTCGTCTCGCTTTCGTCAATTCAGAAAATGGGTGCGGATGCCGGCAAGTTCCGGCGTCTGGGGGTGCGAGACTCGATCTATGCACGAAGGCGGACCGCAACAAGCGCAGGCCCGTTGCCAATCCGTTGACAGTGTGAAACCTGTCGTGGACCGCCGCCGGGCGGCGGCGCCGTTGCAACGCTGCCGCGGCTCGAGGGGCTAGCGGATCACCAGTACCGGCAGGGTGGTGTGGGTCACGACTTCCGCCGTCTGGCTGCCGAGGATCAGCCGCCTGGCGCCGCGGCGCCCATGCGAGGTCATGACGATCAGGTCGCAGCCGCGAAGATTGGCGACCCGGATGATCGCCTCCGCCGGATAGTCGTCGATCTCGTGGACCAGGTCGACTTCAGCCCCGTGCCTGTGCGCCTCTTCCCGCAATTGGGCGAACTGGGCTTCCATCTCGGCGTCGATCTGCTGATCGTAGCGCACGACCGGATCGTCGATGCCGGCGAGCTGTGCCGCACGGATCGCCTCCGGCCGCATCGGGTGGGTGACGGTGAGGATGGTTACGCGCGCCCCGAGCCGCGCCGCCAGGGCAAGGCCGTGATCGACCCCCTTGCGGGCCAGTTCCGATCCATCCGTTGCGATGAGGATATGCTTGTACATCGTCTTCAGCTCCCGCTCGAACCGGGCCCATGGTGCACGACCCCCGCGCGAATACAAGCCGCAAATGTGCCGCACTGTGCGGCGATGCTGGCCGCGACAACCGGAAGGAGATGGCGATGAGCGTGGACGCCCTGATCGAGCGGATGCGGCAACAATTTCAGGGACGCGGGTTCGACCGTTCGGTCAAGCTCGATCTCGGCGAGGAAGGCGCCGTCCTGATCGACGGCAACGGCATTTCCTCCGGGGATGGCGAGGCGGAATGCGTGATCTCGATCTCGCGCGCCGATCTCGAGCAGCTCCTGGCCGGCGAGCTCGATCCGATGTCAGCCTTCCTGTCGGGCAGGATCCGCGTCGAGGGTGACATGTCCGCCGCCATGGCCCTGACCCAGGCGATCTGAGCGGCGGATCGCGCCCGCCGGGCACCATCCCCGCCCGGGCGGGGATGGCCGGCTGTGTCAGATCACATAGGCCTTCAGCGGCGAGAACCCGTTGAAGGCGACCGAGGAGTAGGTCGTCGTGTACGCCCCCGTTCCGCCGATGAGGATCTCGTCGCCGATGGTCAGGGTCACCGGCAGCGGATAGGGGGTCTTCTCGTAGAGCACGTCCGCCGAATCGCAGGTCGGCCCGGCGATGACGCAAGGCTCGGTCTCGTCGCCGTCGCGCGGCGTGACGAGATCGTAGCGGATTGCTTCCTCCATCGTCTCGGCGAGCCCGCCGAACTTGCCGATGTCGAGATAGACCCAGCGCACCGGATCGTCCTTCGACTTGCGCGAGATCAGCACGACTTCCGACTTGATGACGCCGGCATTGCCGACCATGCCGCGGCCCGGCTCGATGATGGTCTCGGGAATGCGGTTGCCGAAATGCTTGCGCAGCGCCGCGAAGATCGCCTGGCCGTACTCCTGCGCCGTCGGCACGTCCTTCAGGTAACGGGTCGGGAACCCGCCGCCGAGATTGACGAGCCGCAGCTGGATGCCGAGGGCGGACAGCCGGTCGAATACCAGCTTGGCATCGGCCAGCGCCCGGTCCCAGGCGGACAGGTTGGTCTGTTGCGAGCCGACATGGAACGAGATGCCGCAGGCATCCAGCCCGAGCCGGTGCGCCAGGTGGAGGATCCCGATCGCCATTTCGGTGTCGCAGCCGAATTTGCGCGACAGGGGCCACTCGGCGCCCTCGCCATCCGACAGGATGCGGCAGAAGACGCGCGAGCCCGGCGCGGCGCGGGCGATCTTCTCGACCTCCTCGGCCGAGTCGACCGCGTACAGGCGAACGCCGAGCTCGAAGGCGCGCGCAATGTCCCGCTCCTTCTTGATCGTGTTGCCATAGGAAATGCGGTCCGGCGTCGCGCCGGCCGCGAGCGCCATCTCGATTTCCGGAACCGAGGCGCAATCGAAGCTCGAGCCGAGCGAAGCCAGCAGGCGCAGGATCTCCGGCGCCGGATTGGCCTTCACCGCATAGTAGATGCGGCTGTCCGGCAGCGCCGCGGCAAAGGCCTCGTAATTGTCGCGCACGACCTCGAGGTCGAGGACGAGGCAGGGGCCTTCCGGGCGTCGGGTGGCCAGGAACTCGTGAATACGTCGTGTTGCCATCGCACTCTCCATGCTGCGGCGTTGCCGCGACAACCGGGGGCAGGGCCGCCCGGCAGGTGGACAATTGCCATGGCCCCCCGCGGGCGGGTGGCATGGCGCGATACGACCGGAACGAAGCCGGCCGGTCTTGTCTGCCTCAGCTATGGATTGGGAGACCCCAGTCCGCACTTTCGGCAATGATGGTGTGCCTCTTTGTTGGTGCCGGTAGGTGGAGAACCGGCAGACACCAGAAAGGCCCGCACCGTCGTTGCTTCAAGGTGTCCTCGCGTTTCCGGTTGGCCGGAACTGCGACCGGAGGGGT
>CAYLSN010000122.1:0-3616 GCA_964386015.1 uncultured Rhizobiaceae bacterium
CGAGGCGGTTGAGCACGCCGGCGGGAACCGGGACGGTCGTGCACCAGCAGGGTCCCGACTCCGGGCGGAGGGCTCTGCAGGTGAAGCCGCCCCCGCAGAGTGGGCAACGCCTCGGGTCACCACTCATCTGCCGACCACCTCCTGGCGCCGTCAACGCGCAGATCGGACCCACCCTGCCACGCACCGATGGAGGATGCGTCTCGACAGGAGTGGCCTGGCGACGACCGCGCCGGGTTCCGTGCTGGGTCGGAAGCGGGTCGTGCAGGTGGATGACCACCTCGTGGTTGCGCTCGTT
Source organism: uncultured Rhizobiaceae bacterium (assembly GCA_964386015.1). Lineage (GTDB taxonomy): Bacteria > Pseudomonadota > Alphaproteobacteria > Rhizobiales > Rhizobiaceae > CAYLGY01. Next base: position 296 of record CAYLSN010000122.1, read on the forward strand.
CCCCACGGCGTCCCGCACGGTCGGCATCGTGCGGTGGTAGCCGGACTGCGCCCACCTAGGATCCGGAGTGCAGATGGTGGTTTCGCGCAGCACCGCCGCCACGACCCCTTCGTCGCTGTCGACCCCGCCGTGGTGCGGGTACTCGGTCGTGACGAGCGCCCACCCCAACGCGAGTGACCCTCGGCGGCAGGACGAAGTGACGGCCCGCCCTGCCACCGTCCGACGATGGATTCGACGCTCGCGCGGGACGTCATGCCCCGAGAGGTCGCGCCTGGTACGTTCCTGGTCCGAGCGGGAGTGGCTGTGCACCACGTACACGGGTCCGAGATCTCGACGACCGGGCAGCTGGGATCATCACTGATCGGCCGTGACGAGACGGTCGACCTCGTCATGCAGCTCGTGCGTCGACCGGACGTGCGGCTTGTCACCGTCACCGGTCGCAGCGGCGTCGGCAAGTCGGTGGTCGCCGCGACCGTCGCCCGCAAGATCGAGCTCGAGGACGGTATCGGCATCGCCCGAGCGCAGGTCGATCGCCACGGCACGGTCGCCGGTGCAGACGAGATCCGCGCCGCGCTCACAGCCCCGACCGACGGCCCGGCGGGACCGCCGCCGGTCGGGCGCCGACGCGTGGTGCTGCTCGACGGGCTCGAGGCTGTGTCCGGTGCGCCCGAGCTGGTCGACGCCGGTCTCGCGAGCGACACCGGTCTGACCGTCCTGACCACGAGCATCGTCCCCTTGGGCCTTCCCGGCGAGCAGGTAGTCCGCCTCGGGCCGCTGCCGCTCCCGAGCGTCGACGACCCCATCGAAACCCAGCTCCGGGCCCCGGCGGTGCACCTGCTGCTGACCCGCATCGCCGAGGCCGGCGAAGCGGCAGGGTGCCGCGTCGACCCACCCGCTGCCGTCGCTCTCGCACGCCTGCTCGACGGGCTCCCCCTCGCCCTCGAGCTGGCAGCTGCGCGCTGCGCCGAGCTCTCGATCGCCGAGGTGCTCGACCAGGTGGAGCGGCTCAGCCCCACAGAGGTGCTCCACACCGACGGCGCGAGCCGGGAACCTCACCACCGCAGCCTGCGCGAGACAATCCTGTGGACCTACGGGCTGCTCGACGATGACGCTCGGGCGGTGCTGCGACGCCTCGGCGTGTTCGCCGGACCGTTCGGCCGTGACGACGCCGCGGCCGTCGCAGGCGCTGACGGCGACCAGCTCGACAAACTCGTGGTCGCCGGGCTCGCCCGACGTATGACCGTCATCACGGCGGACCAGCGGTTCGAGCTCGTCCCCTCGGTGAGCCACGTGGCACGTGAGCTGCTCGCGGAGGACGACGAGCTGCTTGCCGCGGAGGACCGTCACGCCGAACATTTCCTCGCCATGGCGGCGGCTGTCGCACCGGTCCTCCGATCACCGGCGATGCCCGAGGTGCGACGAAAGCTGCGGGCCTCGATCGACGACGTCGTGGCGGCGGTTCGCCACTTGGAACGGCGGGACCGGCGAGGCGATGCACTCCGCCTGCTGATCGAACTTGCGCTCGTCTGGGAGGAGTCGGGTCCCTCCGCGCTGGCCGCGCAGCTGCTCGAGGAGCTGCTGCCCGACTCGGCGGGGGATGCAGCGGTGGATCCGTCCACCTGGGCGCAGGCCTGGGCGCTCGGTGCGATGGTGACGGTGTTCGGACGACGACCATTGCGACGTAGCGACGAGTTGCGCGAGGCACTGGTGCGCGCCCTCGAGGTCGCGCGGGGCGACGCTGCACCACTCACCCGATGGGTGGTCCTGCGATCCCAGGTGACCTACTTTCTGGTCGCCGGTGAGCCTGCCGCGGCGGCAACCGCGGCGGAGGAAGGGCTCGAGCTCGCCCTCGAGTTGGACCACACCTGGTGGGTGTGTCAGTTCCTCGGGTCCTGCGCCGCCGCGCGCGCGATGCTCGGCGATCGCGATGGGGCTCGCTCCCTCGCGATCGAGGGGCGCGATCTCGCCCTGCTCCACGGCGACTCGATCCAGCTCCTGCGCCTCTCGCACCTGCTCGTGGGGATTTCCGGGCTGGATCCGCAGGAACCCGGGGCAGCGCTGCCAGAGCAGGACCTGATCGCTCTGGCACGACGAGTCGACGATGTGCACGCCGAAGGGGTGCTGCGGGTTGGACGGGCGGTGCTCGACGCGGCGACGGGCGATGTCGCCTCGTCGGCTGCCCATCTGCTTGCGGCGCTGGACCTAGGGCGGCAGCGAGACCTCTGGTACGTCGAGGAGTTGGCGCTCGTGGCCCTGGTGATGCTCACCATGCTCGGCGGACGGCCCGAGGATGCGGCGTGCGTCCACGGCAGCCTCACGGATGAACTGCCCCGAATCGAACGATCGTTAGCTCCCGAGCTGATGCAGATGTACGGGGCTGCGGTTGAACGGGCTCGGGTCACGCTCGGCGATACGCCCTTCGAGCGCGCCGTCGCTCGAGGTCGACTACTCGAACGAAATGACGCGACCGACCTCGCCGCCGCCGTCTGCAACGAGTTGTCGGCCGCTGATCAGCCGGCAACACCTACTCAGAGCGTCGTCGGCTTGCTCAGCCCGCGGCAGAGCGAGGTCCTCGCCAGGATCGCTCGGGGGCAGACGAACAAGGAGATCGCGACCGCGCTGGGCATGCGGCCCAAGACGGTCATGCACCACACCTCGGAGATCTACCGACGACTGGGCGTCCGCAACCGCACGGAGGCCGTAGCCGCGGCCCATCGCCTGGGCATCATCGATTCCTTCGACTGACCGTCGGCGCGCTACTTCACGACGACATTCGTGCTGGTCGCCCCGACCTCGATGCCGTCGATCGTGACCTTGCTCTTCAGGGCGACGGATGGGCCTGCCGTGAGCCGCTGCTTCGACACGATGTTCGCCCCGAACATCCCCGCGGCCAAGTACACGGCGCAGATCGGCCGCTCGTTGCCGAGCGAGAACGTCACGCTGCACGCCGGCAAGCTCCTAGCCACCTTGTCGCTGATCGGCGTACCTCTGGCGTCGGTCAGCCGGACGATCGCGAGCACCGACGGCGACCGGTACCAGATGGGCGACGGACGGGCGATCCATTCGACGTTCACCCCGACCGTGTAGGGCACCGTCGCCACCGAGGTGTGCCCTGCATGGTCGGTGGCCGAACACGTCAGGCTCCGGGCACCGAGCGTTCGCGTGTCGACGGTCCCGCACGACGCAGCGGCCACACCCGAGACCGGGTCGGCGGCGTTCGGGACGGCGGTCGCCACGCCGCCGAGCAGCACCCGGCGCGGCGTGATCTTCGGCTTGAGCGTCGGTGCGGTCGTGTCGACCCGCACCGACTGCTGGCCGACC
>CAYLSN010000122.1:3626-6895 GCA_964386015.1 uncultured Rhizobiaceae bacterium
CAGGTCGCCTCGAGCAGGATCAGCCCTTCGCCGCTGGACGTGGAGGAGGTGGTGCAGCGCGTCGGGTCGATTCCTGAGCCGTCGCCGTCCGACCAGTTCCAGGAGACCGTGACCGCCGTGCCGCTCCACGTACCGGTGGGAATGGGGTCGACACTCGGCGATGCGAAAGGCGGCGTAGTGTCCGTCGGCGTCATCTGAGGTTCGACGTCGATGGCGGCGTACCCGAGGTTTCCGTTCCGGTCGAAGCAGAATTCTCGCAGCGTCTGGGGTTCGGACCCGGTCGACGTCGAGGTCTCGGGGCATCGCGTCGGGTCGATCCCCACTCCGGCATCACTCCAGTTCCAGGCCACGGTGATGCTGCCGTCGGCGTTCAAGGTGGACGTGGGTGCGGCAGCTGGCGGCGTCAGGTCGAAGTCGGGGGGCAGATACCGGAAGGTGCGGGTGTACGCCTCGAGGGGCAGCGCCTGCATGTCACCAGCGGCGACGATGCCCGTCGCGTCGTCGCGGTTGACCCGGAGGTGATAGTCGGCGCCGAGTCGCCACCCCGCGACGGGGCGCACGTAGACGGTGTCGCCGAAGTTGCCCTCGCACGCGTACCGAGTAGTGCCCGGCAGCCGCCCCGAGGTGCAGGTGAGCTCGACCTCGACGGGCCGGAGCCCGTCCGCCCGGTACTCCGCCAGGGTGATGTTCGTCGTCGTGATGCCCCGCACGTCCTGGTCCAAGTGGAGGATCAGCGGGTCGTCCGCTGTCGGCAGCGTCACCGACGTCACCTTCGGTGGTGCTGCGGTCGCCTGCACGGTGATGGTCGATTCGTTCGTGCACACCGTCGTCGGAGTGTCCTCCTTGGTGTCGCACATCCGATACGTGAACTGATCGGTCCCCGTGAAGTCCGGACCGGGCTGGTAGCTCGCCTGGAGGAAGTCACCCGCCTTGTGCTCTGCGATGTCGATCGGCCAGTAGTCCACCTCGAGGGTGCCCTTGGTCGGCGCACCGAAGCGGGGGAACAGCGTGCGTGCCGGACTGTTGAAGGTGACGTTTGAGTCGAGGATGCTGCTCGTCAGCTCGGCAGAATTCGTCCCGTTCGATCCGGATTGGAGCACGACGTTGAACGGCTGGGCGATCGCTGTGCGCGCCACCTCGATCCGCACGATCGATGGCTCGGAGCAGGCGGTCGCCGTGGTCGAGCGGACGCGGTAGCACGCGACGTAGCTGAAGGTTGCCGTGCCGAAGCCCTTGGCCGGTGCGGTGTAGGTGAAGCCACCCGAGTTGTCGTACACCGTGACGCCCTGGTCGATTCGCTTACCCCAGTCCGTGACCGTTCCAGCCGGCTCGAGCGTGCCTTCCCACACCGGCTGCGACACGAGACCCGCGACGAGGTTCCTGTTCGCCTCATACGGGAACTCGTCGTTGTTGAAGTCGTTCACCAGGACCCCTGGGGCCGGTACCTGCAGCACGTCGTTCGCGGCCAGCGCAGAACCGTCGGCGGGGAACCGGTCGGCGAACGCCGTCGGCGCGCGACCCAACACCTCGGTGTAGCCGTCGACCTCGAAGGTGACCGTTGCCGGATCGGAGCACATGCCGTTGGCCGTGTCGAAGGCGACGTACTGGAAGCTCTCCACGACCGCCTCCGGCGGGTGCTCCGCGCCGGGCGTGTAGACCCACGTGCCGTCGTCATGCAGCTGAACCGTGCCGTGGGTGGTTTGGCTCCAGAGGATGGCGCGCAGTCGGCCGGCCAGTGGGATGTCCGGTGCTCCGGCGTACCCGTCGTTGTCCAACACGCTGGGATCGTCGACCGCCAACGGCACGTTCCAGGTCGTCGAGTGCTTCCACAGGATCATGGTGCCGTCGATGGTCGTCCCACCGTCGTCGTGCGCGATGAGCCGATGGAGGTTCGGGTTGCCGGGGTTCGGATTGCGGACACAGAGGCTCGGCTCGAGCGCGCCGGCGGGCGGTGCGCCGGCCACCGCCACCATCAGGGCGATCAGCGCCACGACCACGATCCCAGATGCCCAGGCGCGAGGCCGGTAGGAGCGTCCGGCACTGACCATGTTCGAACCAACCATCATCGACGCACTCCACATCTGTCGCCCGCCTGCGTTCCGTGCGACGCCTCCAATAGAGCACGGTCATTCGGTGCCTCGCATCGGGCATCTGACCGAGGGCCGGAAGCGGGTGCCCTGATGACTGGTAGGGCCATCGCGTCGAGCGTCGGTGTCCAAGGGGTCCGACGCGTCATTCAGCACCCGAACCCCGTCGGCAGCACTGCCTCGGCGTTGCGGGGGATCGGCGCGGGCAGAGGTCCTCGAACGGTCGTGCGCAGCGGGCCTCGCGGGCTGCTGGGGTGGTGAACCGGCGGCGTCCAGTCGAGGATCTCGCCGTGGCGTCGTCGGTGGTTGAACCAGTCGACGTACTCGACGGTGGCGAACTCGACGTGCTCGAGCCCCGTCCAGGGGCCCTTGGAGATGACCCAACCTCCGACTTGCTGGCGAACGGTCCGCGTGGTCATATCAGCAGCCACAACTCTGCGCTGCGTTGAAGGAAAGCCGGTCGAAGTCCGGCACTGTCCCGCAACCGTGGGTCACTACCGACACGTCGGTGGTGACAAGTCGGAACGCTTCTCGCTGCGTGTCGCTTCGAACTCGTCCGTCGTGGATTGCGGATGCCGAAGCCCCGGCGATCTCCGTTCGCGGTGACCTCCTGGGCCATCGGCCCAGGAGGTGCAATTGTCCGAACCTGCCGTTTCCGAAGTTGGTCGCCGAGCGCGTGCGGTGTTCGCGCTCGTCGTCGGCAGTCTGCTCGTCACCGCCGCACTCGCGGTTCGACCCGTCAATGCTGCTCAGCCGGCTCCGACGCCCGAAGCAGAGTCGGCGTTGGGCTGGCTGTCCGCGGAGTTGTCCGCGAACGGGGGTTCGTTGCCTGGCTTCACACCCGGTTCGAGCGATTGGGGGCTCACCGCGGATGCAGTGTTGGCGTTCGTCGCCGCCGGACGAGCAACCGACGTCGCTGCGGTCACGGCCACGGATCGCCTGGCGCAGAACGCAGAGACCTACACCACGTGGGCCCCGTCGATGCCCGAGGTCCTTGTCGCGGGCGCCACAGCGAAGGTCGCGTTGGTGTTGCGGTCCATGGGCCGTGAGACCACCGTCGGCGGGGTGGATCTCGAAGCGGAGCTCCGAGGGCTCATCGTCGCGGAGGGAGCGGACCTCGGAAGGTTCGCCGACCGAGTTCCGGACCCGACGTGGGATTCGAGCAACGGGTTCGCACATGAA
>CAYLSN010000123.1:0-6892 GCA_964386015.1 uncultured Rhizobiaceae bacterium
GCACGTGCGACTTTGGGCAAGTCGGCATATAGGGACATTCGCTCCCTTTATCAATGCGGATTTTCCGCGGGCTTGAAAAACCCGGCGCGGCAACGGATGGTGTCGCGCTGGATCCGGAGGCTCTGGAATGGATATGCTGACCCGCATGCGCGCCTTCATCGAAGTAGTTGATGCGGAAGGATTTTCTGCCGCAGCCCGCAGGAGCGGGCGCTCCAAGGCGCTGCTGTCGAAATATGTGCGCGAGCTCGAGGACAGCCTCGGAGTCCTGCTCCTCAACCGCACGACCCGGCAATTCTCGCTGACGGAGACGGGGTACACTTTCTATAACCGCGCCGTGGAAATCGTGCGCGACGTCGACGAGCTGGCCGAATCAGTGCGCGATACCAGCGGCGAGATTCGCGGCCGCATCCGCATGACGGCGCCGCGCAGCTTCGCCGACGCCCGGATCGGCCAGTCCCTCATCGATTTCGCCCGCGACCATCCCGGGATCGTCCTCGACATCCATCTCGACGACCGGCTGCTCGATCTCGTCGAGGAGGGATTCGACCTGGCGGTGCGCATCTCGCGGCTCGAGAATTCCTCGCTGATCGCAAGGAAGCTGCATGATTTCGGCCTGCGCCTGGTGGCGACGCCGGAACTCGTCGCCCGCCACGGCGATCTGCAGGCGCCGGAGGACCTGGCGCGGGTGCCGTGCATCGTCGACACCAATGGCCGCTGGTACAATAGCTGGCCCTTCCGCGACGAGGACGGCAGGGAGGTGACGGTCACGGTTTCGGGCCCGATCCTGGTCAACAGCCCGTTCGCGGCGAAGGCGGCGGCGCTTTCCGGCCTCGGCTTCGCCATCGTCCCCGATTTCGTCGCCGAGGACGAGCTGGCGGATGGGCGCCTGGTTCCGGTCCTGTCCCGCTTCCTGCCGCGCGACGGCGGCGGCATCTTCGCCGTCTATCCGCACCGCCGCCATCTTCCGGGAAAGGTGCGCGCCATGGTCGACTATCTGGCGCAATGGTTTCGCGACCATGAGCGCGGGGCTTGACGGGCGCGGGACGGCATGTCCCAATTTCGCCCGGATTGTCGGCGAGGCCGCAGCATGGCCGGAGGCATCATGAATCGCGGATTGCGGACAATGGCGGCGGCGACGGCAGTCGCGCTATCGGGCGCGAACGCGATCGCCCATCCGCATGTCTTTGCCGAGGCGAGGCTCGATGTGGTCGTCGATGCCGGAGCGACGGTGCGGTCGCTGCGGCATCTGTGGCGCTTCGACGACGCATTCTCGTCGACCGTGCTGGTCGAGTTCGACAGGAACGGCAATCTCGTGCTCGATGTCGACGAGCTCGAGGAAGTCGGCGGCGTCATCCACGAATCGCTGGCCGAATACGGCTATTTCCAGTTCGTCACCGCCGACGGCGCCGACGTGGCGATGCAGGCGCCCGAGCGGATCGTTGCCGACATGCAGGACGGCCAGCTGATCGTCCTGTTCGAGAGCCAGCCGCGGCAGCCGCTCCGCCTCGCCGGCAGGCTGACCTTCGGCATATTCGACCCGACCTTCTTCACCGCCATCGATTACACGCAGGACGAATGGATGGCGGTCGAGAATCTTCCCGCCAGCTGCACGCGCAAGGTCGTGCGGCCGGATCCGGACGAGGCGATCGCGCAGAACCGCGAGTTCCTGACCGAGGATTTCCTCGATCCGGATCAACCCAACGATTACAGCAAGATCTTCGCGACGCGCCTCGAACTGACATGCACAGGATCGTGATTCGCGGCGGGATTGCCGCCGCCATCCTCGCGGCTGCCGCGCTCCTTGCCGGGCTTGCCGAAGCCAATCCGCTGGGCGTGGGCGCCGGCGAGGCGGGAGGGGGAGCCACGGGCCTTCTCGGCTGGGTCAACGACCGGCAACAGGAATTCTACCGGGCGCTGACCGGCGCGCTGCGCTCGATGCGCGACGGCGAAGGCGGCGTCTGGATTCTCGCCGGGCTCTCCTTCGCCTATGGTGTGTTCCATGCCGCCGGCCCCGGCCACGGCAAGGCGGTGATCTCGTCCTACATGCTCGCCAACGAGGTGGCGCTGCGCCGCGGCGTCATGCTCTCCTTCGTCTCCGCCATGCTGCAGGGGCTGGTCGCGATCCTGCTGATCGGCGCCGTCTTCCTGTTCCTGCGCGGGACCTCGGTTTCCATGCAGGATGCCAGCCATTTCCTCGAAGTGGCGAGTTACGCGCTCGTCGCCGGCTTCGGCGCCTGGCTGCTCTGGCGCAAGCTGCGGGCGCTGCGGCCGCAAGCCGGCCATGCCCATGACCACGTCCACGACCACGACTGCGGGGAAGGCTGCGGCCACGCCCATGCGCCCGATCCTGCCCTCCTGCGCGGGGCGAGGCTCGACCTGCGCTCTGCCTGGGGCGCGGTGGCGGCCGTCGGGATGCGGCCCTGTTCGGGGGCGCTGATCGTGCTGACCTTCGCCTTCCTCAACCAGCTCTGGGCCGGCGGCATCCTCTCGGTCTTCGCCATGGCCCTCGGCACCGCGATCACGGTTGCCGTGCTGGCGAGCCTCGCCGTCGGCGCCAAGAATATCGCCACGCGCATTGCCGGCGGGGCGGGCGGCCGCATTCATGACGCGATCGAGATCGCCGGCGCGCTGATGGTGCTGGTCCTCGGCCTGCTGCTGCTCGGCGCCAGCCTCTGATCGGGCCGACCCTTCGCAAGAGGGCGTTGGCTGTGCTATGGGCCGGACGCGTCCGGGTACGGGTTGGAGGCGTTGCATGAGCGTTACGGGCAGGACGGCGGCAATGACGGTACCGAAGGTGCGGCAGCGCAAGGGCGGCGTGCCGCTCGTCTGCCTGACCGCCTACACCACGCCGATGGCGAGGCTCGTCGACCGGCATTGCGACATCGTCCTGGTCGGCGACAGTGTCGGCATGGTGGTGCACGGGCTGCCCTCCACTGTCGGCGTGACGCTGGACATGATGATCCTGCACGGCAGGGCGGTGCGGCGCGGCATCGAGCGCGCGCTGATGGTGGTCGACCTGCCGTTCGGTTCCTATGAGGAAAGTCCGGAGCAGGCGTTCCGCAATGCGTCGAGGGTGATGGCCGAGACCGGCGCCGCGGCGGTGAAGCTCGAGGGTGGCGTCGCCATGGCGGAAACCATTGCGTTTCTCTGCGCCCGCGGCATTCCGGTGATGGGCCATGTCGGCCTCACCCCGCAGGCGGTGAACCTCTTCGGCGGCTATGGCGTGCAGGGGCGCGGCGCGGCGGCGGAAGAGGTGCTGCGCGACGCGCAGGCGGCGGCGCGGGCAGGGGCCTTCGCGGTGGTGCTGGAGAAGGTGCCCGATTCGCTGGCGCGCCGCATTACCGCCGAAATCGCCGTGCCGACCGTCGGCATCGGCGCCTCCGCCAGCTGTGACGGGCAGGTGCTGGTCGTGGACGACATGCTCGGCATGTTCGGCGACTTCCGGCCGCGATTCGTGCAGCGCTATGCCGAGCTTGCGGCCGAGGCGGAGCGGGCGATCGCCACCTATGCGGCCGATGTCCGCGAGCGCCGCTTTCCCGGGCCGGAACATGTCTTTGCCGACGGGGGCGACGCGGCATGACCATTCTGCGCACCTTGAGGCAATTGCGTGAAACCGTCGCCGCCTGGCGGGCCGAAGGGGCGACGATCGCGGTGGTGCCGACCATGGGCGCCCTGCACGAGGGGCATCTCAGCCTGGTGCGGGCGGCAATGGCCCGGGCGGATCGCGTCATCGTCACCCTGTTCGTCAATCCGAAGCAGTTCGACAGCGCCGAGGATCTTGCCGCCTATCCGCGTACCGAGGAGGAGGATGCGCGCAAGCTGGCGCCGCTCGGCGCCCATGTCCTCTATGTGCCGGATCCCGACCAGATCTATCCCGAAGGGTTTTCGACAACTGTCTCGGTCAGCGGCGTCAGCGAAGGCCTGTGCGGTGCGCATCGCCGCGGCCATTTCGACGGGGTGGCAACGGTCGTCGCCAAGCTGCTGCTGCAGACCGGAGCGGATCTCGCCTTCTTCGGCGAGAAGGATTACCAGCAGCTGCTGGTCGTGCGGCGGATGGCGAGAGACCTGGACATTCCGGTCGCGATCGTTGCCTGCCCGACGATCCGCGAGCCGGACGGCCTCGCCCTGTCCTCCCGCAATGGCCGGCTGAACCCGCGTCAGCGCGCCATTGCCCCGGCCCTTGCCCGGGAACTCTCGGCGGCAGCAGGACGCATCGGCGCCGCCGCGCCGGTGCGCCAGGTACTGATCGAGGCTCGCGAGGCACTTCTGGCGGCCGGGTTCGACAAGGTCGAGTATGTCGAACTTCGCGCCGAGGAAGACCTCCGGCCGCTCGACGCTCCCGATCGCCCGGCGCGGCTGTTCGCGGCCGCCTGGCTCGGCGAGGTGCGGCTCATCGACAATCTGCCGGTTTCCGGGGGAAAGATCTCCGCCGCAACCGGCTGACCTGTCGCCTGGCCTACAGGAATCGGCTAGAGCCGTCGGGCAGTTTTCGCTCTTATTGGGAGATACTTGATGCGAGTCCTGTTTTCCGTGGCGCTGTTTGCGCTTGCCTCCACTTCCCTCGCGCATGCCGATGCGGTCGAGGATGCGCTGGAGGCTGCGAGAAGCGCCTATGCCTCCGGCGATCTCAGCGGCACGGCGGCGCAGATCAATGCCGCCGCCCGTGCCGTGCTCGAACTGCAGGCGGGACGGCTGCAGGCCATGCTGCCGGAGCCGCCATCCGGATGGACCCGCGAGATCGACGAGGCCAGCGACGGCGGCATGCTGCTCTCCGGCATTGTCGGCACCACCGTCTCGGCGCGCTATGGCCGCAATGGCGAGGAGTTCACGCTCACCCTGACGGCGGACAGCCCGCTCGTCGCGCAGATGGCGGGAATGCTCGGCAATCTCCAGATGATGTCGATGCTGGGCAAGATCCGCAAGATCGGCGGTCAGGACATGCTCGAACAGGACGGCGCCCTGTCGGCACTCGCCGGCAGCCGCGTCCTCGTCCAGGCGCGGGGCATGGACGTCGACACCATGGGCGAGGTGCTGTCGCAGATCGATTTCGCCAAGCTGCCCGACTACGACAAATAAACGGGGAGGGGCGTCGGTCCTTGCCATTTGGCACTACTCGGCCTATATTGTGCCAGAGGTGCAGAATGTTGCAGGAAATTCCCCGTACCGAGGCCCAGCCGGAGATCAGCCGCATCACTGCTCGTGAAGCCGAGGCGATGGTGCGTGCGGTCGTCCGGCTGTTCGGCCATTGGCAGCTCACCGACGCCGAGGCGCGCGAGATTCTCGGCGGGCTGCCGGCGCGTACCTATGCGCGGTGGAAGGCGGGAGAGATCGGCCGCATCGACCGGGACCTGGCGACGCGGCTGTCGCTGCTGATGGGGATTCACAAGGGGCTGCGCTATCTGTTCTCGGATCCGCGGCGCGGCTATGCCTGGGTGAAGAAGCCCAACCGGACGCTCGGCGGGCGCCGCCCGCTCGACGTCATGGCCGAGGGCGACATCTTCTCGCTGGCGCGCATTCGCGCCTGGCTGGACGCCGAGCGGGGCGGCTGGTGAGCGAAGCGCCGCCGCTCGCCCGCATCGTCTGGCCGCGGGCCTGCCGCGTCATCCGCTCGATCCACCCGCCGATCGACCTGTTCGAGGACATTGCCGATCCGGCCGACTGGGAAGCGCTGGCCTCGGCGGAGTCCAAGACCAATCCCCGCCTGTGGGAGCATCTCGGCCGGCTCGACCTGGTGCCGCCGGAGCGAAGGGTTGCGGGGCCGGGTGCGAGCTGGCTGATGGCGCCCTTCGTGCATGTCAGTTTCGACCGGCCGGGCCGCTTCACCGACGGCAGCTATGGTGTCTACAGCGCCGGCAACAGCGACGAGGTGGCATTGCGCGAGGTTGCCTGGCATCATGGCCGCGCCATGGAGGCAAGCGCCGAGGAACCGGGCTGGACCTCGCAGTTCCGCATGCTGGTCAACCGCATCGATCTCGACCTCCACGATGTGAGAAACATGCCGCAAATGCATGATCCGGATGACTATTCCGAGCCCCAGCGCCTCGGAAGGCAGCTGCGGCGGGAAGGGTCGGGCGGCATTGTCTATCGGAGCGTGCGCTGTCCCGGCGGCGAGTGCGCCGCCATCTTCTGGCCGGACCTTCTCGAGATTCCGGTCCAGGCCGACCATTACGACTTCCACTGGGACGGCAGCAGGGTCGACCGGATCCGCAATTGCCGCAACGGCGCCATCTTCGCCTTGTGAGGGCCGGAACCATGGCGGGGGATGTGGCGTCTTCCGTGCGGAAATGCTATCGCATCAGCCGATGCTCCATGGGATGAGCGCATGAGCGGACTGATTGCCGCCCTGATCGTGATCGGCCTGTTCGGCCTTGCCTCGGCGGCGGTGCTCTACTCCTATGGCAGCTTCGCCCGGCGTGCCCGCGGGCGTTCCTCCTGTGCGATCGCCGCCGACCGGGTCGAGACGGCGCTCGACGGGATGATCGCGCCGCTGACCGAGGCACATCCGGGGCTCACCGGCATGGACCTGATGCCGGACAATCTGTCGGCATTCGCCCTCCGCGGGCTTTCGGCCCGCAATGCCGGCCGCAGCCTCGATCTGATGTATTATTACTGGAAGAGCGATCTCACCGGCGCGCTGCTGGCGCTGGAAGTGCTGCGCGCCGCCGACCGCGGCGTGCGGGTGCGCGTGCTGCTCGACGATATCAGCACGCGCGGCGACGACCGCGTCTATCTCGCCATCGACAGCCATCCCAATATCGAGCTGCGGCTGTTCAACCCGGCGCGGGCCCGCACCGGCGCCGTGCGCAGGGCGCTCGACCTGATGCTGCGGGCGGTGAGCGCGACGCGCCGCATGCACAACAAGGCCTGGATCGCGGATGGCCGGCTGGCGATC
>CAYLSN010000124.1:0-6844 GCA_964386015.1 uncultured Rhizobiaceae bacterium
ACCGTGCTGGGTACGAACTCGGTGCAGTTCGAGATCGATCCGGGTCACAGCCAGGAGCTCGTCTTCGAGTTCGACGCACTGCTCGATCTGGAATTGCTGGGAGACTACCAGGTAGTCATCCAGAAATGGGACCCGGAGACCGGGATGTGGACCGAGATCGACAACTCCTCGCCGGGAGCGACCGTCCTCAGCCTCGGTCTGCTCAGCGGAGAAACCTATGGCGTGGAGCAGGAGCTGGGTGCGGGTCAGTACCGTGCATTCCTGACCTATGAAGGTGTTGGCCTGTCGCTTGCCAGCAGCCTGAGCGTCTCGGGAACGGATTACGACTTTACCGAGATCGCAGGATATGAGGCGGTCGCCACGAGCGGCAATGTCCTGGACAATGACGGCCAGGAAGCCGGTTCGGTGGTGACATCCGTCAACGGCCAGCCCGTGGACGGGGCGGATACGGTCATCGAGGGCGCCTATGGGACGCTGGTCATCTCCCCGGACGGCTCGTACACCTACACGCCCTCCAGCGAGGATGGTTCCGGGATCGGGCAGGTCGACCAGTTCGAGTACACGGTCGAGGACGGAGACGGCGGCAGCGGAACCGCGACCCTCTATATCCGGATCGACAGCAATAATGTCGCGATGGTCTGGAACGAAGAGGATCCGGCAGAGCCGGCGACGATGGAGTTCGAAGTATCGAGTGATACGGGCTCCGCGGAAGTCGAGTGGGCAAATGTCGTCAATAGTAGCTTCTTCAATGACAATGCCACCTTGCTGGGTGTTCTCGGCACGACGGTCACCGACACAAGCAACACCTTCACCATCGACGAAAACACCGAACTGACAGGGACGATCACCGTATCGGCTCTGGGGCTCGGCAATGCCGACGTCACGCTGGCTCTCCAGCGCGAGGTGTCGCCCGGCGTCTGGCAGGATGTCGCGGTCGATACCCACACGGGAGCCATCCTGACCCTCGGCGAGATTGCCTCGCTGAACCTGGCGGATCTCGATCTTGCCGCCGGCACCTACCGCGTCCAGGTGACGGTACAAACGCCGCTGATCGGAGGTGTGGTAATGACCGTCGGCATCCTGACGGACATCGACGCCATCCATCTCGATCAGTTCGAGGTGGCTTCCACCGATGGCGTCACCGGCAATCTCCTCGACAATGATCAGCCTGGCTCCGGGTTCACCAAGCTGCAGATCTGGAACGGCACGCAATTCGTCGACGTGGATGGCGAGACGAGCGTGAGCGGGACCTATGGCACGCTGACCGTCGATGCGGCGGGCAATTATGTCTACGAGCCCGCCACGGAACTCGATCACTTCGACACGCCGCAGACGGACAGCTTCAGCTATCGGCTCGTGCACCCGACCGGCCTCGAGGAGACGGGTTCGCTCGACATCACCGTCGAGCCGACGGGAGCCGGCGTCGCCGACGGGCTGGATGCATTCTCCGATGTGGTGCCGATGATGGCGTTCTCGTTCGGGGTCGAGGATCCGGGCACGGACGACTTTTCCGGCGCCTTCGGTGCCGACGGGGAGAACAGCGACCTGTCCGGACTGGTCGATGACGAGGACGGGGACGGCGACCTCGATCTGCCCGAGGACGGGCCGGAGGAAGGCGAAACGGAGATTCCGGAAGCGGGCGAGCCCACCGATCCGTTCGGCTACCTCTCCGGAACCCCGGAAGAGGACGATCCGGAGAGCGGAGCCGTCATCTGAACATCGCCATGCCGGCGGGCATGTCCCGCCGGCAGGGTCCTGTAGTGTACCAATGGAAGGGTCAGGGATGAGCAGCGGCGGACCAGCGCGGGGCATCACGGCGACCCTGTTCGCCGGCATCTGCCTGTGCGCCTGCTCCACCGGTCCGTCGACAGGGCAGGGGGAGCAGGCCCTGGCCGGTCCGCTCGAACTGCGGATGGCGCCGCCCGCCACGTCCTATGCCGAGCCTGTCGCGGCAATTGCCGGCGCGGTGCCGCTTCCGCCATCGCCGGCCGGCCTGCCGGCAGCCTTCCGCGCGCCGGATGCGGGCGGCTCGCCGCAGCTCGAACAGGCGGTGCACGCGGCGCTGGCCTATCACCCGTCGATCGACGAAGCAGTGGCGCGGGTACTGCAGGGCGAGGCGGAGATCGGCATTGCCCGCGCCGGCTATCTGCCGACCCTCGATGGCGGCATCGACGCCTCCTATCAGGGCGGCGGCCGCGACCGCGACGGGTGGACGCCGACACTCAATCTCAGCGGCTCGCAGATGCTCTACGATTTCGGCAAGGTCTCGAACCGTGTCCGCTCGCGCGAGGCGGAGGCCCGCATCGGCCGCGCCGAGCTGCTGCTGGGCGCCGACCGGCTGATCCGCGATACGGCCAACGCCTTCATCGAGGTGCAGCGCAACCAGGCGCTGGTCGAGGCGGCCGGGGCGCAACTGCGCGGGATCGAGGCCATCGCCGCCCTCGTCCGCCATCGCAGCGACCAGGGCGCCAGCACGCAGTCGGACCGGGTGCAGGCGGAAGCGCGCGTCGCCGCCGCCGCGACCACCCTGCTGGAACTGACCGGGCAGCTGCGGCGCTGGCAGAGCACGCTCGCCAATCTTACCGGCATGCCGGCGCCGGCGGCGACCCCGGGTACTGTGCCGTCATGGCTGGCCGATGCCTGCAATGTGCCCGAGCCGGACTGGGCGCGGACTCCGGCCGTGCTGCGGGCACAGTCGCAGATGGAACAGGCGCAGGCCGAACGGGCGCTGTCGCGCGCCGAGGCCATGCCGACCCTGTCGCTGGAGGCAGGCGGAAAATATGATCTTGCCAATTCCTCGTCGGGATGGCTGCGGGACGATCCGGCCGAGTTCACCGTCGGCGTCAAGCTGCGCGGGCGGCTATACGAGGGCGGGGCCAGCGCTGCCCGGCGCCGCGCCGCCGAACATGCGCTGACATCGGCGGAAGCGGCGATCCGCACCAGCCGCATCCAGATCAGCGGCGCCTTGACGCAGGCCCGCGCCCAGGTCGACAGTCTGAAGAGAATGGTGGCGACGCTCGCATCGCGCGACGACATGATGCAGCGCACCCGCGACCTGTACCGCCAGCAATATGTCGAGCTCGGGACACGCTCGCTGCTCGACCTGCTCAATGCCGAGCAGGAGTTGCACCAGTCGGCCTTCGCCCGCATCGATGCAGTGCATGACCTGTACCGCCTGGGGGTCGACTGCCTGCACGATGCCGGCCTGATCCGCGCCCGCTTCGGCCTCGACGGAGCCAGGGTTCGCGGAGTGGAGTTGCGCCTGTGACGGCGGACGTCGTCTCACGCGCGGAGATCGCGGCCAGGCAGGAGGGCCGGCCTGCGGGCAGCCTTGAAGGGTGGGTCGAGGCCTTCGGACATGTTGCACGGATGTTCGGCATTCCGTTCTCGCCGCAATCGGCGCGCCTGCATGCGGTCTGGTCGACGATCGAGGGGGAGGAGGACCGCATTCGCGGGCTCGCCCGCGCCACCGGGCTGCGGGTAAAATTCGTGCCGGCCGCAACGGCGAGGCAGCGGCAGCTGCCGCTCGTCGTGCAACTGCGCAACGGCAAGGTCTGTGTCGTCAATTCCATCAGCGCCAGGGGAAAGGCCGGGGTCATCGCCGAGGGCGACGAGGGCCTCGAGCGGCCTGTCTCTGCCGGCAAGCTCTTCCGCCATGCGGCGCTCGTCGCCGTGGTGCGCCCGGCGAGTTCCGTGCCGGATGCCCGCGTCGACGCCTATCTGCGCCCCTATGAGGCGCACTGGCTGCGCCGCATCGTCCTGCGCGACCTGCGGCCCTACGGTCATGTGATGCTGGCTTCGCTGATGGCCAATTCGCTGGGGCTGGCCGGCATCCTCTTTTCCATGCAGGTCTATGACCGGGTGGTGCCGGCGCAGTCGCATCCGACGCTCTACGTCCTGTTCAGCGGCGTGCTGCTGGCGATCCTGTTCGACTATCTGCTGCGGCGATCGCGCGCCCGAGTGGTCGATCTGCTCGGCAAGCGCGCCGACCTGCGCATCTCGGATCGCGTCATGGGCCATGCCCTGCGCGTGCGCAACCGGGCGAGGCCGGCCTCGACCGGATCGTTCATCGCGCAGATCCGCGACCTCGAGCAGGTGCGCGAAATGCTCACCTCCACCACAGTGGCCGCGCTCGCGGACCTGCCGTTCTTCTTCCTGTTCCTGTTCCTGTTCTGGCACATAGCCGGCCCGCTCGTGATCATCCCGGCGGCGGCGCTGATCCTGATGCTGCTGCCGGGCCTTCTGGCCCAGCGGCGCCTGCGCGCCCTGGCGCAGGAGGCGATGCGCGAATCCTCGCTGCGCAATGCGCTGCTGGTGGAAGCGATCCAGGGCCTGGAGGATATCAAGTCGCTGCAGGCGGAGGAGCGCTTCCAGCAGCAGTGGAACCATCTCAACCAGGTGACCGGCGAGGCGCAGCTGCGCCTGCGCGATCTGACCAGCCGCCTCAACAGCTGGACGCACAATGTGCAGATGGGCGTGTTCGCCACGGTCGTCTTCTTCGGCGCGCCGCTGGTCATGGAAGGGGACATGACCACGGGCACGCTGGTGGCGGCGTCCATCCTCGGCTCGCGCATGCTGGCGCCGATGAGCCAGGCGGCGCAGCTTCTCGGCCGCTTCCAGCACGCAAGGCTGGCGACGCGCGCGCTCGACAAGCTGATGCGACTGCCGATCGACCATCCCGAGGCGGAAACCCGCATCCATGCGCCGCTGATCCTCGGCCGCTACGAGTTCCGCAACGCGCTCTTCCGCTATGGCGACGACTCGACGCCGCCCGTGCTCGACCTGCGCGAACTGAAGATCGAGGCCGGCGAGAAGATCGCCGTGCTCGGGCGCAACGGCGCCGGCAAATCGACCCTGCTGCAGGCCATGTCCGGCCTGCTGGAGCCGAGTTCCGGCGAAGTCCTGCTGGACGGCCTGGCACTGCACCAGATCGATCCGGCCGACATAAGGCGGGATGTCGGGCTGCTGACGCAGAATTCGCGCCTCTTCTACGGCACGTTGCGGGCCAATCTCCTGATGGGCGCGCCGGGGGCATCGGAGGCCGAACTCATGGAGATCCTCGCCATGACCGGCGCGGCGGATTTCATCCGCCGGCTGCAGAAGGGCCTCGACCACATGGTGCAGGAAGGCGGCATCGGCCTGTCCGGCGGCCAGAAGCAGTCGATCCTGCTGGCGCGGCTACTGGTCCGGCAGCCCAATGTCGTGCTTCTCGACGAGCCGACCGCCTCGATGGATGAGGCGACCGAGCGGCATTTCGTGCAGAGTTTCCGGGAATGGAGCGCGAACCGCACCGTGCTGATCGCGACCCACCGCATGCGGGCGCTCGAACTGGTCGACCGCGTGATCGTGCTCGAGAACGGCGCCGTGGTGCTCGATGAACCCAAGGAAAAGGCGCTGCGCCTGCTGCGCGGGCTGAAGGATGTGCGCCCGGCGCAGCGCCGCCAGCCTCGCCTGGTGGTGCGGGAAGGAGGGGCAGATGGCGACCCTGCGCGCTGACGCCGAACAGGCCATCTGGTTCGACGAGGCCGACGATGCGCGGCTCGTGCGTTCCAGCCGCATCATCCGGATCTGCTCGCTGCTGGTCATCTCGGCGCTGGCATGGTCCTATTTCGCGCAGCTGGACGAGGTATCGACGGGCAATGGACGCGTCGTCCCGACCCTGCGCGAACAGGTCGTCCAGTCGCTGGAAGGCGGCATCGTCGCGGAATTGCTGGTGCGCGAGGATGAGATCGTCGAGGCAGGCCAGGTCCTGGCCCGGCTCGATCCGACCCGTAGCGAGTCGAGTGTCGAGGAAAGCGCCGCCCGCTACCGCGCCGCGCTCGCCCGGGCGGCGCGCCTGGAGGCCGAGGTCAACCAGACAATGTTGCGCTTCCCGCAGGAGCTGCAGGCCCATCCGGACCTCATCGCCGCCGAGACACGGCTGTACGACACGCGCCGCGCCAGTCTCGAGGACACGGTGCGCTGGATCGGCGAGTCGGTCGAGCTTGTGCGCAAGGAGCTCGAAATCAACGAATCCCTGACCAGCGTCGGGGCGGCGAGCAATGTCGAGGTCATCCGGCTGAAGCGCCTCTTGTCCGAGCTGGAGCTCAAGCGCGTCGAGGTCCGGTCGCAATATCTGGTCGAGGCGCGGGAGGAACTGGCCAAGGCCAATGCCGAGGTCGAATCGCTGTCCTCCGTCATTCGCGGCCGCGCCGATTCGCTGCAGCGCATGACCCTTTATTCGCCGGTGCGCGGAATGGTGAAGAATATCGAGGTTTCGACCATCAACGGCGTCATCCCGCCGAACGGCAAGCTGATGGACATCGTGCCGCTGGACGACCAGCTCATGGTCGAGGCGCGGATTTCGCCGCGCGACATCGCCTATATCCGGCCGGGGCAGCGCGCCAGCGTCAAGATCACCGCCTATGACTACGCCATTTACGGGGCGCTGGAGGGCAAGGTGACATCCGTCTCGGCCGATACGATCCAGGACGAGGTCAATCCCGAGCTGCACTACTACCGGGTCTTCATCCAGACGGAGGAAGACGCGCTGCACAACAAGGCCGGGGACCGTTTTCCGATTACGCCCGGCATGGTCGCGACCGTCGACATTCACACCGGCAGCAAGACGGTATTCGAATATCTGATCAAGCCGTTCAATCGCGCCCGGGAAGCCCTGCGGGAGCGATAGGGGGAGGAAAACGTGCCGGTGAGCAGCCCCTGCTTCGAGGATGCCGCGATCTTCGCCATGCTGCCGCGCGACCTGAAGCCGTTGCCCGCTCCCTATCCGGCCTTCGCGCTGTTCCTTTCCGTTTCGGATGGAAAGGAGCGCGCGCAGGTCGTCGGCGCCACCGGCAATACGCTG
>CAYLSN010000125.1:0-6830 GCA_964386015.1 uncultured Rhizobiaceae bacterium
AGGGCATCATTCCGGCCTATCTCCTGGCCAAGGACATCGAGGACGATATCCGCAACGCCATCCGCCAGACCAGCAGCGCCTCCTATCTCGCGCTCTCGCCCGAGGCGCACGGCAAGATCCTGACGGCAATGAAACGATGCATCAGCACTGGCGGACTGATCGACCCGGTGATTCTGGTGCCGATGGACATTCGCCGGTTCACGCGCAAGATCATCGAACGCGATTTCCCGCAGATCCAGGTGCTGTCCTTCCAGGAACTCGCCCACAACGCCAATGTCCAGGCGCTCGAGCGCATCGGCTATGCCGCCGCCGCACCGCGGCAGCGGCCGGCGCCGCGTTCCGAGCCGCCGCGCGAGCCGGCCCCGGCATTGGCTGACGACTGACCCACGGGGAAAATTCCCGAGCGCGGGCGCGATTGTCCCAATCGACACAGCGGGCAAGTTGCAGATCCTGTAGGCTACGGCCAGATTTCACGCTCTCCTACCGGCGAGGGCACCACAGAAAAGGTACGAAGATGAATGACTTCGTCTCAAGCCGCAGCCCCAGCATCATCTCCCGTCACAGCAGCCATCTGACCGTTGAGGACAATTCGCTCGGTCGTTCGGGTTCCCGCAGTTCCAACGGCACGTCCCATTGGCACAGCCACAGTCTCACCAGCGTCACCAGGCAGCGGCAACCGAGCTGGTCGAGCGATTTCACGCTCACCACGGTCAAGGATGAATATTTTCTGCCGGATCGAGCCCCTGACGGCCTGTTTGAAATCGTCTCCTTTCTCGACCGTCAAGACAATGTGCCGACCCGGATTGACCGCAGGGAAGATCGCGAAGCCGTTCTCAACACGAAATATTTCATGCAAGCGGCAATCGCATATCTGGATAATCTTATCGAGACAATTCATGATTCGACATCGACTGATGCGTTGAACAAACTCATCAGGGAATATAATGCGGCTTTCGCATACCCGGATTTGCATGTATCTTCCGGGGATCGCCAGCGACTCCTGAAGGAAATCCATGAACTCAGGAGTTCTTACCTTGCGTTGAAAACCGATTACGAGTCGCGGCTCGCACTCGGGCTGCAGGAGCAGGAACAACAGCGTCTGCAGCAATTTCAGACCGGCCAGTCACCGGAGGTCCCGCAACCGGAAGTTCCGGAATGGCGTGTATTTCGTGAGAAAGACACGGGAGTCGGGATCAACTACCCGGACTGGCAGATCCTGAACAGGGATGGCGTCCCCACGGCACTCACTCACGATGCCGCCGGGACTTACTCCCAGTATGCAGTCTACCAGCTTCCCAACGGGGACCTGATCCGGTTTGGCGTCTACCCGTTCGGGGACAAGGACGGCGGCATTACCTGGTACATTCAGGCGGATCTCGATGGCAAGGTTGTCTGGCCGCGGCTTGAGGAGCAACACAATGGCGCCAGCCATCTCTTTCGATACAACGGCTACGAGTATCCGGTCAGGATCGAGGTGAACCCTCTCGACGAAAAGATCGCGAAATCGGACAACACCAGGTCACTCGTCGCGGTCAAGCGCCTGGTGGATCATGACAAGACATCAAGTATGCCAACAAAGACAGGATTGGTGACGGATCCTGGCAGCCGGCTTACATATGAATCAGATCTTCATAGTAAGTTCTCGGGCGACAACAAGGAATATCTGGATCAGGTCAGTTACGAGGAGGATCCTGACTATTGCGAAGAGGAGAAGCAGTCAATATTGCACTCGACAGGCGAAACAGATCTTGTAACCAAGGCACCCGAGCCGACGGAAAAAAGCCATCAGAAGATTACATCATCGCAAATTTTTAGCGACGATATGAATGTCGACAACAAAAATACACCAATAGTTTCTGACGGATCGGTCATCATTGATGTGTCCAGCTGCACCTCATCCCAATCACTTAGCCGCCATGAAGATATGACCGAGCAGCAAGATCTTGACAGTAAATCGAACGAACATTGCGACGATTCGGGCGATCCGGACACAGGCAGCAACGATCCTGTCGATCAGCACAACCTCTCGGGCAGCAGTACACCTGCGCCCAGCCCGAGCATACACCCCGACAAGCAGTGGAAACCCGATGTTATTGACGATCCTGAAGAGATACAACTAGACGATTCCGAAGATGTTCAAAATACTTCACAAATGCAAAAGCACATTCATATCAATAGTAAAACGATAAAGCACTTTCAGCCAATGTCCCCGAACAACCATCAAAGTTACCCCTCCGGAGTTCTGGATTCCAGAAGATTCAAAAGTATATTAAGTGACATTATAATTGAGGACGGTAACAACCAATTCGACCCCAAGATCCTGTCTTTACGTATTCATGATCAGTTTACTGACAGTGATGATGACTTCCTGCTCAGTCCAAAAACAATTCAGCATATGCCTTCCCCCACCCTCGATGATTCTCCGCAGGGCCACAAGATTGATCGAAGCCTTGGCCTCGGAGACCTGTTTACTCCCAAGGCTTCCTGGAACTTGTTCAAATTCGATGAAGATGTGAAAAGCAAAGATGACGAATTGTCGCCAATACAGACTACCCGTAACAGCAATGTAGACAAAGACCATCAAATTGATGATGACTATCCAGATATATTTTCCAAGGAGGAACTCGTCGAATTTGCAAGTAGGCCGCTGGACGAGCTGCATGACATGGAGCGGGAAAAAACCGAACTTGCAATTGACATAATTGCCAATCTTGCAATGTCCAACGGCGAAGACAGTGAAGCCAGTGCGGAATGGGCAAACCAGCAACTGATGAAGATTTACGATGTCAATCCTGACTATGTGGGAGAGCTTGTGACTTTCCTGGCCGAGACTCTGGATACTCCGTTCAAGGCTTCGCTTGAAGCCGAGTACCGGAAGATCGGTTCGAACACCGAACCCTCGGAGAAGGCCGCCAGGTACAATATTGATGGCGTGCTGACGAATGAGGAACGCCGGGACCTGGAGAATCAGCTGCGTATTTCCATAGTCATGCCCACGTCACATCTCGGCTCGAACAGTCCGCAGCCGAAAGTCTCCGACAGATGGTGGGCGATCGCCAACATCGTGATCAAGCGCAAGAAGGCTCGCCAGACTGAGTTCAAGGAGGCCCTGCCCGCAAATCCGGAGCGCGCGCAGGAGCTGGAACGGCGATATGCATTGCGCTATCATTTGCTTAACCTGCGCGCCGAGAGCATCTTGCAGCAGCATCGAGACGGTACAGATCCTGAACTCTAGCGGGTGCAGGAGTTCCTGGCGCTTTTCCAACCGGCGGCGAATGGGCATTCGCGCCTCAGCAGAAGAAGTGCCGGGGGTCGCCGGTGTCAATTCCTGCAGGGCGCGACCTTCCCGGGCGGCAAGGCGGCCATAGCCTGACGTCGGTCTGCCGCCGGCCAGTTCCTGCAGGCACTCTATTGCGCTGCCGCCGGAGCAGCTGCTGGCCCGGACGCCGCGGCCTGCTCATGCGGCCGGATCGGACGCGGCGTCGGGATCGGCACGTTGGGCGCGATCTGCGGCACGGGACCGGTCGCCCCGCCGAGACCGACACGGACATAGCGGGGCTCGCCCACGGCCGGCGCGAGATATTGCGAGCGAACGATGACGCGACCCTCGGCGTCGCGGCTGTCCCAGCGTTCCTTCTGCGCCTTTTCGCTACAGATCACCGGACGCAGATCCACCGCCGCATCGAGATTCTTGCCGCGGCGCGGCAGGTCGCGCACATGCGGGCCGCTGGTCTGCGAAAAGCCTTCGGCCAGCAGCTTCGCCGCCGTCTCCGCCCGCTCCTGCTGGGTCAGGGAGCCAAGGACAACGGCAATCAGCGTGCGACCGCGCCGGGTCGCCGAACCGATCAGATTGAACCCCGAAGCGCAGATGAAGCCGGTCTTCATGCCATCGGCACCCTCGAACCTGCCGAGCAGGACATTCTGCGAGCGCATCCTGTTATCGCCGGAAATGATTCCCTCGAGGGCGAAGTAGCTCGCATATTGCGGGAATTCGCGGCGCACGGCCGCGGCAAGAATGGCGAGATCGCGGGCGGTGGAATATTGCCCCGGATCATGCAGGCCATGTGCGTTGACGAAGTGGCTGCCGGTCATGCCCAGACGCCGTGCCTCTGCGTTCATGCGCCCGGCGAAGGCAGCGGTGGAGCCGGCTATGCTCTCCGCGACCGCCGTGGCGATGTCGTTGGCCGATTTCACCATCAGCATCTTCAGTGCATTGTCCAGCGTCAGGATGGAACCGGCGGGATAGCCCATCTTGCTCGGCGGCTCCTTGGCGGCGCGCGCCGAAACCAGGACCGGCGATTGCAGCGTCACCTCGCCGGCAGCGATCGCCCGGAACACGACATAAGCGGTCATCACCTTGGTAAGCGAGGCAGGACGCCAGCGCTGATGCGCGTTCTCATGCGCCAGCACCCTGCCGGTCGCCGCATCGATCACGATGGCCGCGCCGGCATGCGCCATGCCGGCAAGCAGCACCAGCAATGCCACAGCGCAAAGGAACCGCCCGCAAAGCATCCTCATGGTCAATTGGTCCGCCCGTTCCGAATCAGACTTGCCGCGCCGACTTGCGGCAGACAATGATTAACATAGCCAATAGGAACCGATCATGGCAAAGTGTGGATCGCCCGAATCCGCGCGGCAATGATCTCGAATTTCAACAGCGTTCAGGAGGCAGGATGCCCGTTCTAAACCGTGTCGCCGAAATGACCGACGAGATTGCCGAGTGGCGTCGGGAGCTGCACCGGATCCCGGAGCTGGGATACGAGCTGCACGAGACCTCACGCGTGGTTGCGGACAAGCTGCGCAGCTTCGGTGTCGACCGGATCGAGACCGGCATTGCCAGGACCGGGATTGTGGCGGTCATCCACGGCAGGCATGGCGACGGACCGGTGATCGGGCTGCGCGCCGACATGGATGCCCTGCCGATCGAGGAGCAGACCGGCAAGCCCTGGGCCTCTCTCGCATCCGGACGCATGCATGCCTGTGGCCATGACGGACATACCGCCATGCTTCTCGGCGCCGCCCGCTATCTTGCCGAGACCCGGAATTTCGCCGGCAGCGTCGCGCTGATCTTCCAGCCGGCGGAAGAGGGCGGCGGCGGCGGCCGCGTCATGGTCGAGGAGGGCATCATGGAGCGCTTCGGCATCCAGAGGGTATTCGGCATGCACAACATGCCGGGCCTGCCCGTCGGCAGCTTCGCCATGCGGCACGGTCCGATCATGGCCGCCACGGCCGAGGTCAACATCACCGTCACCGGCAAGGGCACGCATGCGGCAATGCCGCACAAGGGCATCGACCCGATCGTGACGGCGGCGCAAATGGTCGGCGCGCTGCAGACGATCGCCTCCCGTTCCGTCGACACCAATGAGGCGCTCGTCGTTTCGATCACGCTGTTCCATGCCGGTTCCGCCCACAACATCATTCCGGAAACCGCGAAGCTCGGCGGCACAGTGCGCTTTTTCGAGCAAGGCATCGGCGAGAAGGCACGCGAACGCATGCAGGCGATTGTCGAGCATGTTGCCGCCGCGCATGGCGCCAGCGCATCGCTGGACTTCCGCTGGCAATATCCGGCCACCGTCAACGATCCGGCGCAAACCGACTTTGCCGCCGACATCGCCGCCGACATCGCCGGCCCGGACAAGGTCGATCGCAATGTGGCACGCGTGCTGGGCGGCGAGGATTTCGCCTACATGCTGCAGCAGCGCCCCGGCGCCTTCATCTTCATCGGCAATGGCGACACGGCGATGCTGCATCACCCCGCCTACGACTTCAACGACGAGGCGATCCCTCATGGCGTCAGCTATTGGGTAAAGCTGGCCGAGACCACATTGCGGCCCTGACGCGCCGCATTTTCCGGTCGCAGACGGTTGGCGAACGGCGGCAAAAGCGCTATGTGTCCACCGCGCGGTCCCGTAGCTCAGCAGGATAGAGCGACGGATTCCTAATCCGTAGGTCACAGGTTCGAATCCTGTCGGGATCGCCATGAAATTCAGGGACTTGAGGAGCAGTCAGCGCGATCATTCGTGACCAGAGCAACAGGCGAGGTCGAAGAACTCGCCTCGAAGGCACGAGTGGCGCTGCAACGCGGCGATGTCCTCACCACCTGCCTCGCAGGCGGTGGCGGCTACGGTCCTGCGTGTGAACGCGATCCCGGTGCGAGACAGCGAGACCTCGAGGATGGCCATATAACGCCTGAGCGGCCTGAAACCGTGCTTCGGCAATGACGTGCTGTCCGTCCGTGCCCGGGTCCCGCAGGTGCAGGCGGTGCGCTCCGGCCTGACCATCCTGGACTCATGCCGCTCCAGAGCCGGCCGTCGCGAATACATTTGCGTCAAGGAGTGAGGCTCGCCCGGCAAATGCTCCGGGGTCATATGGCTAGCGGATCCCAGGGTCACGAGCGCCGGCCGGTGGGTGGGAGGAGGTCCGGGAGGTTCAAATGGCAGCACCTGGACCAAGCCCCTCAATCTCGCAATCTCGGGCGCGTCAAGGGACGCGTGCTCGAAAGTTTTTCTCTCCGTTCCCCGAACCAGGCCATTGATCGCCTATTCCCGATTGCGGCTCGTTCGCCCGGCTCCGCCTAATTTTGCCGGATCAGGGCTCATTTTCATTGCAGGCTGATTGTCGAGCGGCATCAAGAGCATCGCCTCGCGAGGTTCGGACTTCAGCCGGGGAACTTCTGGCCTTTTCAATCCATGCTCGATCCGGACCTCTCCCTGTCAGTCTTGCGGCAGTCAGTGAGTTGCCCTTGGCGGGGTCGGCGAGAAGGAGAACCAGTGCGGCAATCGGCTTATGCCCGGAGTCATGGCAAGTGGTGGCATGCTCACGGCCGGAAC
>CAYLSN010000126.1:0-6828 GCA_964386015.1 uncultured Rhizobiaceae bacterium
TCGACCTCGTCACCAGGAAGCTGCCGATGGCGGACGGGGCGGTCGTCGGAAGTTTCCTTGCGGAACTGGAGGAGATTGCCGGCAAGCTTCGCGCCGCCGCCCATCCCGGGCTGGGAACGGCAGTCGAGCGGCTCGAAGCGGCGCTGGCGGATCTGCGTTCCGCCACGGGCTGGATGGAAGCGGCCTTGCGCCAGGGCCGCCGCGACGAGGCGCTTGCCGGCGCGACGCCCTATCTGCGGCTGATGTCGCTGGCCGCTGCCGGCGTGCTGCTGGCAAAGGGCGCCTTGTCCTCCGGGGAGGAATCGCGCCTCGCCCTCTGCCGCTTTCTTGCCGATAATCTGCTCGGCGAGACCGCCGCCCTGCGCCAGTCCGTCGAGACCGGAGCCGGCAGTCTGAAGCGCGCGGCGGCGATGCTGTTGGAGTAGCGTCTATCCGGGGCCGGCGGCAACCTGTCCGGACAGCTCTTCGAAGCGGGCGAGGAAGGCCTGCTGGGCTTCGCGCGCCGGCAGGGGTACCAGCACCTCCTGCGGCAGGCCGATGGTCCGCGGCTGGCCGAAATAGCGGGCTGCTTCCTGCTCGCTGAAGCCGGCGAGATGCCGGGCCTCCATCCAGGCAGCAATGCGATCGGCACGCTTGATGGCCCGCTTCCAGCTCGGGGGCAGCTCCTCCGGCAGGCCGAAACGCAGATGAATGGCGTGCTGCAGGCGCTTCTCCACCGCGCGATAGTCGCCGCCGACCACTGCCTTGAAGGGCGAGATCATGTCGCCGATCACATATTCGGGCGCGTCATGCAGCAGGCAGGCGAGGCGCGCGCGGCTCGACATGGCGCCGGAGGCGGCGAAGATTTCCTCGACCAGCAGGCAATGCTGCGCCACGGAAAATGCGTGGTCTCCCGATGTCTGGCCGTTCCAGCGCGCCACGCGCGCCAGCCCGTGCGCGATGTCGCCGATTTCCACGTCCAGCGGCGACGGGTCGAGCAGGTCCAGCCTGCGCCCGGAGATCATGCGCTGCCAGGCCCGCTGCTTGCTCAAGCCCCTTCCTCCGCATCGGCGGGAAACCCGAACCCGGCCCAGTCCGGGACCGCCAGCGTGATCTCGACGTCTCCGGCGAGGATGGGGATCGACCGGCGCATGGCATGGGCAGCGCGGTCGATGCGCACCAGCGCCAGCCCCTCGCGCCCGGCGACGGAACCGAGCTGGCCGATCGTCCGGCCATCCGCGGAAATTTCGGTGGCAGGGCCGGGGAGGTCCGCCGCGCCCCGCGCCAGCAAGATACGGCGGCGCGCCGTGCCGCGATGCTGCATGCGGGAGACGACCTCCTGTCCGACATAGCACCCCTTGCGGAACGATATGCCCTCATTGCGGTCGAGCAGGACATCGTGCGGAAACGCTTCGCCCGGTTCAAAGTCGCTGCCGCTTTCGGCGACGCCATGGCGAATGCGCAGTCCGTGCCAGTCAGCCTCGCCGGCATCCGGTTCCACGGCCGTCGCACCATGGTGGCGCCAGACTTGCGCCAGGGGGAACCTGAGGTCGTGGAGCCAGTCCGCCCCTATTGAATCCGTTTCCCAGGCAACGGTCACAACCAGCTGGCCGACAAGAGAAATCTCGACCCGGGAACGCAGCCGGTACAGGGTCAGCCGGCGCAGGAGATCCGGTGCGGCATCGTCGCGCAGCTCCAGCCGGAAGCCGTCGCCATGGCGGGACAGGAGAAAATCGAACAGGATCTTGCCCTGCGGCGACAGGAGAGCCGACGGCGCCGCGGTTCCCGGGGCGACGGACGGGACATCCGCCGTAATCAGGTTCTGCAGGAAACCGGTGGCATCGGCGCCGGTAATATCGATGGCGGCGCGGCCGGACAGACGGGCGATCGGCATTGGTTCACTCTCGCATGGTCTCGTTTCTGCTCCAGGATCCCGTTGACCCTGCTCCTCCCGTTTCAGACCGACCGGGCCGCTTCCGCGACCAGTTCGAAGGAGCGCAGGCGCGCCGCGTGGTCGAAGATGTCGGACACGACGATCAGCTCGTCGGCGCCCGTCTCCTCCGCCAGCGCCTGCATGCCCGCCCGCACCTCTGCGGGATCGCCGACAATGCTGCGCTCGAGCATCTGCATTACCTGCATCTTCTCCATTGGCGTCCAGTAGGTCTCGATGTCGTCGATCGGCGGCAGGCTCGGGCCCCGCTGGCCACGGAAGATATTGGTGAATGACATCTGCTGCGTCGTGGCGAGGCGTCGCGCCTCGGACCCGGAGGGAGCAGCGATGATGTTGACGCCGACCATGGCATAGGGCCGCTGCAATTGCCGCGACGGCTTGAACCGGCTGCGATAGATCTGCAGCGCCGGCAGCAATTGCTGCGGCGCGAAATGCGAGGCGAAGGCGTAGGGCAGGCCGAGCTCGGCGGCGAGCATGGCGC
Source organism: uncultured Rhizobiaceae bacterium (assembly GCA_964386015.1). GTDB lineage: Bacteria > Pseudomonadota > Alphaproteobacteria > Rhizobiales > Rhizobiaceae > CAYLGY01. Next base: position 2,412 of record CAYLSN010000126.1, read on the forward strand.
CGAAATGGCTGGAGCCGAGGATCCAGAGCGGCACTTCCGTGCCGGTGGCCGGAATTGCCTCGATGCGGCGCGGCCCTTCCGGGCGGGCGAGATATGCCTGCAGTTCGAGCACGTCCTGCGGAAAGGTCTCCGCTGACTGCGGCGAACGCCGCAGGGCCCGCAATGTCAGCGCATCCGTGCCGGGCGCCCTGCCGAGGCCGAGATCGATGCGGCCCGGGAAAAGATGCGCCAGGGTGCCGAACTGCTCGGCGATGACCATCGGTGAATGATTGGGCAGCATGATGCCGCCGGCGCCGACGCGAATGCGCCGTGTTCCTGCCGCGACATGGGCGATGCAGATCGAGGTCGCGGCACTGGCAATGCCCGGCAGGTTGTGATGCTCGGCCATCCAGAACCGCTCATAGCCCCATTCCTCGGCGTGGGCGGCGAGGTCGCGGGCACGATCGAGCGCTTCGCGTGCATCGCTGCCGGCAGTGATACGGGCAAGGTCGAGGATGGAGATTCGGATCATGGGCTTGAGGTAGGGCCGCACGGCATGAAGTCAAGCGCCCGCTGCCAGACGCTGGCGAATACTGTCGGCGATCTGCTGCAGTTCTTCGGCGGGCGGCGTGTCCGGCAGGCGATAGGTGACGGTCTCCTCGACAATATAGCGGCGCGAGGTGATGTCGTCCCTGCGATGCAGCGGCAATACATGCGCATGGGCGTGCGCGATGTCGGCGCCGGTGAACAGGAAGCCGGCACGCTCGACCTGCCAGATGCTCTTCAGCGCGCGGGCGATCCTGCGGCCGGTGAGGGCGATCTCGGTCAGCAGGTCCTCGGGCAGGTCGTCGAAGCGCGCATAATGGGCTTTCGGAATGATCTGGACATGGCCCGGCCGGATCGGGTGCAGGTCGAGAAAGGCGACGATGCGTTCATTCTCGCAAATCCGGTGCGCCGGCACCTTGCCGGCGCCGATCAGGCAGAAAATGCAGGACTCTTGCATGCCGGACATCTCGCGTCTCCCTCTTTCCCGAAAGCAATGCAATATCCGGAAACGCAAATCCAGCCATGGCTCCGGCGACTTGTGCGCCGCCGGGGCAGGAATGGTCGCGGAGGGGCCGGTTCAGTGGCGGCTGCGCACCGGGCTGAATTCGCCGCCGACAATCCTCTCGCGGATACGGTCGATGAGTGCCAGCGCCGCATCCTCGTTCGTTACGCGCAAGAGCTCCTGGCAGGCCGCGGAGAGAGCGGCCTCGGCAAGAATCTCGGGCTCGATTCCCGCGGACAGGCCGTCGGCCCATGCCTCGAACTGGCTTTCCAGGGCGGTCAGCCTTTTTTCTTCGCGAATGACCTCGTCAATGTCCGGCGAAGCGCGATTTTCCATGCGATGCTTTCCTGTCAGCGCCGCTGCGGGCGAAGAAAGAGTTTGTCTGATGCGAAACTATCACAGTCGCAGGGGAAGTGGCGGAAAAAACAGGATTTGAGTTAATTGCCGAAGCGGACCACGATCTCGCGGGCCAGCTTCTCCCCTTCGCTCATGTAGCGGGCAATGGCTTCCGTCGCCGATTCCGTGCAAATGGTGTAGGTGGACCGGAAGGCGGTATAGCCGTGATTGAACCGGGCAATGAGCCGCGTGCGCCGCTCCTCGTCGGGATTCTCCGTCTCCAGGAGCCGCTGCATGTCGTCCCGCCAGCGGCTGGAGCGTTCGCCGCAGAGATTACGCAGATAGTGGATCGAGCCCATGACTTCCGCCAGACGCTCCAGCCGGTCATCATAGGGCGCGGTCTCCGCCCTTGCCCCGCCCGCGGGATGGGCGGCTGTGAGGAGCAAGGCGGCAAGCATGGCGGGGAGGAGATGCTTCGGGCGGAGATCGGGGTTCATCGCGCTCCTTCCCCGGCCGCGGCAAGGACGCGCCGGGCCATTTCGAGCGAGGAGCGGGTGACCGGCAGATGCGCGAGCTCATCGAGCCGGTACCAGGCGGCATGATCGGCATCGTCGCCGGGCACGGGCTCTCCCCCCGGCATGTGCCCGGCAAACACATGGATGCGGAATTCCCCGCCCGCATCGGCGGGCTCGATCGTCGCCAGCAGGGAAAGGCCGAGCGGACGCAGGCCGGTCTCTTCGAGGACTTCGCGGCGCACGGCGGCTTCCGGTGTCTCCCCCGGCTCCAGCCTGCCGCCGGGAAGGGCGAACATGCCGCGGGCCGGCTCACGCGCGCGCCGCACCAGGAGGATGCGGCCGTTCCAGGTCAGCGCCGCCGAAACGGCTTCCGCAGGCCGGGTCACCGTTCGGCGGCCTCTGGCGCCATTGCCGCCGGTGCCGGCCGCTGCGGCCGGAAGATCAGCGCCGCCCGGATCGCCGCCGGCCCGATATTCCTGTAGTGCGGCAGGAGCGGGTCCTTGCGCGGCGGAGATTCCTTCGATTGCTTCATGGCGGCGATTCCTGTCTGCAGGCATGACTTGCCATTGCGTGATGCCCGATTGGGACGAATCCGTGGCAGGACGCGGCAGGGCAAGGTGCCGTCCCGTCTCCTGGTTAACGGAGTCTTGCGCAAAATCCGCGCTTGACGAGATCTTCCGGCCCGGCGATAAAGCGCGCATGAAAACGCCGTGCCCTGATCGGGCCATCCTCATTATCCGCATTATCGGCTAGCTTCGTGCTGGCCCGGTCGTTTTCGCCTATCCCGAGAGCATAGAGTCGAACGTCCAGGCCAGCGCCGGGAAGGGTTTGCGCCATGACGACCGGGGAAGGTTTCACCCTGTACAACACGCTGACGCGGCGGAAGGAGCGGTTCGAGCCGCTCGATCCGAACAATGTGCGCATGTATGTCTGCGGTCCGACCGTCTATGACTTCGCGCATATCGGCAATGCGAGGCCGGTGATCGTCTTCGACATTGTCTTCCGGCTCCTGCGGCATCTCTACGGCGCCGAACATGTCACCTATGTTCGCAACATCACCGATGTCGACGACAAGATCAATGCGCGCGCCCGGCAGGAATATCCCGACCTGCCGCTGAACGAGGCGATCCAGCGCGTCACCGAGAAAACGGCGCGGCAGTTTCACGAGGACGTCGCGGCGCTGGGCTGCCTGCCTCCGACCCATGAGCCGCGCGCGACGGAATTCGTCCTGGCGCGCGCCGACGGGCGGGTCGACATGGCGGGAATGATCCGCGAGCTGATCCGCCGCGGCCACGCCTACATCGCCCATGGTCCCGAGGGCAGGGAAGTATTGTTCGACGTATCCACCATGCCCGATTACGGCGAATTGTCGAAGCGCCGTCTCGAGGAACAGAAGGCTGGCGCGCGGATCAAGGTCGAGCCGCACAAGCGCAATCCGGAAGATTTCGTGCTGTGGAAGGAATCGCGTGAGGGCGAGCCGGGCTGGAAGGCGAGTTTCGGCACAGGGGACGAGGCCGAGCTCATCTATGGCCGCCCGGGCTGGCATATCGAATGCTCGGCAATGAGCGCCGCCTATCTCGGCACGGAGTTCGACATTCACGGCGGCGGCATCGACCTGATCTTCCCGCACCATGAAAACGAGATCGCCCAGTCCCGCTGCGCCTACGGCACGCCGATGATGGCCAAGTACTGGATGCACAACGGCTTTCTCCAGGTGGAAGGCCGCAAGATGGCCAAGTCGGAAGGCAATTTCATCACCATCCGCGAATTGCTGCGCGAGCAAAGCTTCGGCGGGCGAAGCTGGCCCGGCGAAGTGCTGCGCCTCGCCATGCTGATGACGCACTACCGCGAGCCGATCGACTTCAGCGTCCGCCGTCTGGAGGAAGCTGAATCGACGCTGGAATCGTGGCGGCGCGCCATGGCGGCGGCGGGGATTGTCTGGCGCGAGGAAGATCGGCAACGGTGGACGGGCCTTTCTCCCGACGCCGATGTTGTCGCGGCACTCTGCAACGACCTCAATTCGGGCGAATTGCTGGCGGCGCTGCATGCGCTGGCCAATCGCGGCGAGGCCGGCGCTGCCCGTTCCCTCTTTGCCTCGCTGGACTTTCTCGGCCTCGGCGATTTCGACCGCATGTGGCAATGGCAGGAAGATACGGTCGCGGCGCTGGCCCGGGCAGGACTGGACCCGGCGGGGATCGAGCGCCGCATTGCCGAGCGCCTCGAGCTCATCCGGCGCAAGGATTACGCCGCCGCCGACCGCATTCGCGACGAGATGCTGGCGGCCGGCATCCAGATCAAGGATTCGAAGGATCCCCGGACAGGCGAAAGGGTCAGCAGCTGGGAGCTCAGGCGATGAGCCGCGAACGCATCTATCTCTTCGACACCACGCTGCGCGATGGCCAGCAGACTCCCGGAATCACCTTTTCCGTCGGCGACAAGCTTGCCATCGCCCAGATGCTGGACGAGTTCGGGTTCGACTACGTCGAAGGCGGCTACCCCGGCGCCAATCCGACCGACACCGAGTTCTTCGGCGAGAAGC
>CAYLSN010000127.1:0-6815 GCA_964386015.1 uncultured Rhizobiaceae bacterium
GGCGACAGGCCCATCGCCTTCCAGTCGAGCCCGCCGTCGAGCAGCAGCGGCCGGCCGGCGCGGGCAGCGCCGCCATAGTGCTCGTGCAGTTCCGTCTTCAGCCGGACGAACTCGTCCTCGGTGAGGCGGCCGCCCTCGCGCGGCGCATAGACCAGCGCGCCGGACGGACGGGCGGAATTGTCGAGCAGCGCCTTGTTCCAGCGGCCGGAGCAATTGTGGATGTCCAGCGCCATCGAGGCGGCCTCGAGCGGCGGAAAGCCGTAATGATCGTCGAGCGGATGAAACAGGCGCAGATGCATGGCGCGCCCCGGTCCGGCGCGATCGAGGGGCACGGTGCGCCGATGCGCCCCCTCCTGCACTTCCAGCGCCGCCGGCCAGCCGGCCGCATCGGCGGCGACACGGACGCGGTCGGGCCGGACCAGGTAGAGGGCCGCCTCGCCCGCCTGCTCGACATAGGCATTGCCGGCGAGCAGCAGGTTGCCGTACAGGCACTCCATGAAGGCGGCGCCCGGCTGGAACGGGTTCGGCCTTGCCAGCAGCCGCAGCAACGGATGGTCGCGCAGCTCGCGCTCACCCTCGTAGAGAAGCCAGGGGATGGCGGCGGCCGCCTCGGCGACCAGCTTGACGGCGCGATGCACCACCGGATTGCGCATGAAGCCTTCGCGCGACAGCGAGGCATAGTTGCGGCTCGTCCAGCTTGCGTCCCCCTGCATGTGCAGGGCGACGAATCCCGGCGTCGCGCCGTGCTTGACCTGGTCAGGCACGGGGGAGCGCCGGCGCCGGAGTGACCGGAGCCAGTCGACGGGCATGGAAAGTCTCCTTGGGAAACAGGTGACGGGAAGGCCCTACAGGGCCACGACTCTCGGCTTCGACGTCCAGCCGAGCATGAGTTCGCCGACGGCCCAGACGAGGGCGTCGACACGGTCGGGCGAGCGGCCGCTGGCAAGGCCGTCCGGCCCGAAATCGCACATTTCATCCTCGAGATCGGGGAAGCGGGCGGCGTGGAAGACGCGACCCTGCTCGTAGAGCGCCGCGACGGGCTCGGCGCGCAGCCATTTGCTGCGGCTCGCCCGCACCGTGCGGATCGGCACCTGCGGATCGACCGAGCGGATCACCGCCGCCACCATGTCACCGCCCTGGTTGATCTCGGCGACGATCGCATCGGCGCAAAGGCGATTGAACAGCCGCACTGCCCGGGCCGCCCAGCCATTCGGCGACAGGCCGCGGCAGGTTTCGTCGGCGAGCACGACGGCATGGCCGCGCCGGTCGAGCCCGGCGGCGACAATGCCGCAGGCGTCGGCCGTGGCCTTGCTGCTGGCCGGCGGATCGACGGCGACCACCCGGCGGGTCAGCTTGCGGTCGGGCGGCTCCTCGGCCTTTTCCAGCATTTGCCGGCTCCAGAGCGCGTCGGGCCGGTCGTGGATGATCTCGCCGTCGAGCTCCTGGCGGCCGAGGCGGGTGCCGCCATAGCGGCCGCGCACCGCGCCGAGGAACGAGCGCGCCAGATTTGCGGCATTGTCGTCGGTGCGCATCCGCGTCACCGTCACGGCGGGATCGGCGATCAGCCGCCGGATCAGCGGCAGCGGCCGCGGCGTCGTCGTGATGAGCTGGCGCGGGCGCTGGCCGAGCCGCAGGCCGAACTGCAGCATGTCGAAGGTCTCCTCCGCCCGCCGCCACTTGGCGAGCTCGTCGCACCAGGCCGCCTCGAATTGCGGCCCGCGCAGGCTGTCCGGATCCTCGGAGGAAAAGACATAGGCGACGGCGCCGTTGTCCCAGACGAGCCTCCGGCGCACCACCTCGTAGCGCGGCCGGTCGTGCCGCGAGACGGTGACGATGCCGGAGGGCCCGTCGATCATGACCTCGCGCACATCGGCGAGCGTCTCGCCGACGAGGGCGATGCGGCCATAGCGGCTGAGCGCAAAGGGCGGATAGCCGCGCACCAGGCCGTTGACCCATTCGGCGCCGAGCCGGGTCTTGCCGGAACCGCGCCCGCCAATGACCAGCCAGCTATCCCTGCCCGTCTCGACCGGATATTGTTCCGGCCGCGCGAACATCACCCATTCGCGGACGATCCGGCGCACCTGCCGGTGCGTCAGATGCCTCGCCGCCCAGCTCTCCTGCGAAGGCGCGGGCAAGTTCGGCGATGCGGTTGTCGATGGCGGCAAGGACGTAGGCGACATCCTGTTCGTTCTCCTCGGAAAGGCGTTTCTTCTCGGCGGCGGAACGGGAATATTCCAGGAAGCTGTTCAGCAGCCGGTTGAGGCTGTTCAGCGTATCGGCGCGCGGCTTGGTCCAGGGACCGGGCTGCGCCACCACCTCCTCGATCGCCGCCTCGATCTCGGGAATGACACGATCCGCCAGCGCGCCGAGGCGCGTGGCGGCACAGTTTTGCGAATGCATCGGAAAGGCCCTGGCTGCTGTTCTTCAGTCCGGGTTGCGATCGGCGGGTGCGAGCCCGGAAGGCGCTGCGGCGCCTGGCTTCGGGGCACTTGTCCCCTCCCCCGCCGGCCGGGCGTAAAATCCCGACCATGACTGATTCGTAGCAAAGCAGCGTAACGGTGTCAAGGAAAATTTTCCTAGATGATGCCGCAAGGGAGCCGAATGGCAGGCTCGGGTCTGCCGGGCTTGCTCCTGCCGAGGCTTGCAGCCCGTGGCCGGGCTGATAGGATCGCGGGCGGAGGCGACATGGAACCGGACATTCGCGTCAAGCGCATCTACCGCGCCTTCCGCAATTCGGACGGGAAGCGGGTGCTGGTCGACCGGCTGTGGCCGCGCGGCATGTCGCGCGAACGGGCGCGGCTCGACGAATGGGCGAAGGAGATTGCGCCGAGCGACGAGTTGCGCAAGTGGTTCCATGCCCAGCCGGAGCGGTGGGACGAGTTCGTGGCGAAGTACCGCGCCGAGCTCGACGGGCACGGCGAGGCGGTGGAACGGCTGCTCGAACTGGCGCGGCAGGGCCCGGTAACGCTGCTCTTCGCCAGCGCCGAAACGGAACGCAACAACGCCACGGTGCTGCGCGATTTCCTGCTGGAGCGGCTGCGGGCGGAGTAAGCCGGCAGCATCGTTGCGCTTGCCGCGCCCATCGTCCGATCCAGCGCGGGTCATTCTCCCCCCAAGGCTCGTCATCCCCGCCCTTGTGGCGAGAATGTCGGCGTGGGGACGTTGCCCACCCGGTTGCCGGCGCACGGCACGCATGTTAATAGGTATGGAAAATACCAATTTGCCCGGCGGCATTGCCCGACAGCCGGCAACGGGTGGCGGCAGGCATTCGAACGACAGCAACGGACGGCGGCGCGCGCTGGCGGGTGCGGCGCCGGAATGATCGGGGTGACGGGATGCAGGATCTTCACGGCGGCATTGACGAGGCCATGATCGAGCGGCTGGTGCGCCGGTTCTACGCGCGGGTGCGCGCCGATGCGCTGCTGGCGCCGGTGTTCGCGTCGCGCATCGCTGACTGGGAACCGCATCTGCAGCGCATGTTCGCCTTCTGGTCGGCGGTGACCCTGAAGTCCGGGCGCTATCGCGGCCAGCCCATGGCGATGCACCAGCCCTTGCCGGTGGACGGGCGGCATTTCGATCGCTGGCTGGAACTGTTCCGGCAGACGGCGGAAGAAGTCTGCCCGCCCGCGGCGGCGGCGGTCTTCATCGGCGCGGCGCGGCGCATCGCCGAAAGCCTCGAACTCGGCATTGCCGGCGGCAACGGCATTTTCCTGCGGCCGGGCGAACGCCTGCGCCGGCCCGACGCCGAGCTGATGCTGCCGGCGGACGGAGCCCCCGCATGAGCGCCGGCGAGGCGCCCGAAGGGGCCTCCCCGCCCTGCTATGCCGAGGAGGCGGATCCCGCCTATATGGGACTTGCCGGGGACGCGGCGGAGAATGTGCAGCGCTGGCGCAAGGCGGAACGCAAGCGCCTGATCGCCGCCCGCCTGGCCTTGCCGTCGCAGGAGCGGCGGGAACGCAACGGGCGCATCCTGCGCCACATGCTGCACCATCTGCGCGACGAGGCGGGGCCGCTGCGCGACAGGATCGTCAGCTTCTACTGGCCGTTCAAGGGCGAGCCCGATCTGCGCCCGCTGATGGACGAAGTGATCCGCGATGGCGGCCAGCCGGCGCTGCCGGTGGTGATCGCCCTCGGCCAGCCGCTGGTCTTCCGCGCATGGAGGCCGGGCGAGCCGCTCGGACGCGGCATCTGGAACATCCCGATCCCCTCGGAGGAGGCGCGGCAGGTCGTGCCGGACATCGTCATCGCGCCGGTGATCGGCTTCGATCCCGGCTGCTACCGCCTCGGCTTCGGCGGCGGCTTCTACGACCGGACGCTGGCGAGCCTGCCCGCCCGCCCGCGCACCGTCGGCGTCGGCTTCTCAGCTGCCGCCATCGCCACCATCTACCCGCAATGGCACGACATCGCGCTCGATGCCGTGATCACCGAGGACGGCACCGCCTGCCGCAGACCATGCGCCTGACGGCGTTCACCGATTTCGGGCTGCGGGCGCTGATGCGCATGGCAGGCGAACCGGAGCGCGGCTTCTCGACCGCCGAGCTCGCCGCCGAACTCGGCCTGTCGCGGCATCACCTGTTCAAGATCATGCAGCGCCTCGCCAATGCGGGCATCGTCACGACACGGCGCGGCAGCGGCGGCGGCGCGATGCTGGCCCGGCCCGCCGCGGAAATCCGGCTGGGGGCAATCGTCCGTCTGCTGGAACGGGGACAGCCGCTCGTCGAATGTTTCGGCCCGGGCTGCGAATGCGGCCTCGTGCGCAGCTGCCGTCTCAAGGCCCGGCTGCGCGCCGCCGAAGCGGCCTTTCTCGCCGAACTCGACCGCACGACGCTGGCGGAGGTGGCGCTCGAGGCCGGGGCGCTGCAGGGAGCATAGGCGCCGCCGCCGTTGTCCCCGGGCCTCGCCCTTATCGCGATATTAACCATTTTCCCGCATGCTGGGACGAATCTGGCAGCGAAAGGAGCGAACGTGTCCGACGAAGCTTTGTTCGACAAGGGACTGCCGGTGCGGCGAGAGGTGCTCGGCGAGGAATATGTCGACCAGTCCCTTGCCAATGCCGACGAGTTCATGATGGCATTCCAGCGCGCGACCACGTCATGGGCGTGGGGCTGGGCCTGGGCCGATCCGACGCTCGACCGCAAGACACGCAGCCTCCTCAACCTTGCAATGCTGATGGCGCTGGGCAAGCCGAACGAGATCAAGCTGCATGTGCGCGGCGCGCTGCGTAACGGCGTCACCGTCGCGGAAATCCGGGCGACGCTGCTGCACGCCACCGCCTATTGCGGCATTCCCGCCAGCCTCGAAGCCTTCAAGGCGGCGCATGAGGTGCTGGTGCGGGAAGGCGCGCTGCCGGCCCGCAAGTGACCGGCTTCCTGCTCGCACTCGCCGCCGTCTTTCTCGGCGGCATGGCCATCTCGGTGCAGGCGCCGATCAATGCGGCGCTGGCCAATGCGGCGGGAGACGGCGTTGTCGCCGCGGCGATTTCCTTCCTGGTCGGCTTCGCCGCCCTCCTCGCCCTGGTCCTGTTGCGCGGCAGTTTCCCGCAGGGCGAGACCTTGCGCCAGATCCCGCCATGGATGTGGACCGGCGGCCTCCTCGGCGCCTTCTATGTCTGGGCGGCGCTGAGCAGCGTCGCCCGCCTCGGCGTGCTGACGCTGGCGGCAGCGCTGATCCTCGGCCAGCTGACGGCGGCGTTACTGATCGACGCCACCGGCGCCTTCGGCCTCGACCCCCGCGCCATCAGCTGGCAGCGCCTGGCCGCGACCGTGCTGGGCGCGGCGGGGCTGGTGCTGTCGCGCTACTGAAAGGCGGCGCGGACCTCCGGTCCGGGATCATGCTCCTTGATGCCGCATGATCTTTTCCGAAAAGTGACATCCACTTTTTGGATCATGCTCTAGAGGTCTTTCACCAGCCGCAAGGCATCGTGGATCGCGGCATGGATGTTGCGGGCGGCGACGGCATCGCCGATGCGGAAAAGCTGGAAGGCGCCGTCGGGATTGCGCACCACCCGCTGCGGCTCGCCGGCGACGAGCTGCTCGTGCGAGATCTCGCCGCGATTGATCGAGAGCGGCTTCAGCGCGAAATAGAGCTCGTCGAGCGGCAGCGTGCCGTGATTGACCACGATCTGGTCGTAGTGCCGCTCGCGCGCAAGGCCGCCATAGTCGCTGCCGATCCGCGCCTTCAGGCCGTTGCCGTCGCGCTCGACCGCCTCGAGGCGGAACGTGACGGTGAAGGTCACGTCGAGCTTCTGCAGGCTGCGCATGTAGGGTACGAGGTTCATGGCCATGACCTCCGGGGCGAAACTGCGGTCGGGCGTCATGATCTCCACCCTGGCGCCGGAGGCGGCGATGAGCTCGGCAGCCTGCAACCCGGCATGGTCGCCGGCATCGTCGAACAGGAGCACATTCGTGCCCGGCCGGACATCGCCGGAGAGAATGTCCCACGCCGAGACGACGAGATCGTTGCCGGCGGACAGGATCGCGGTTTGCGGCAGGCCGCCGGTGGCGATGATGACGACATCCGGGTTCGCCGAAAGGACGGTGTCCTCCTCCGCCCAGCTGGAGAATTCGAAGGCGACGCCGAGCCGCTCGCACTGGCGCATGCGCCAGTCGACAATGCCGGCAAGCTCGCGGCGGCGCGGCGACCGGACGAGGAGCCGGATCTGGCCGCCCGGATCCGGTGCCGCCTCGAACACCCTGACCGAATGCCCGCGCTCGCCGGCGACGCGCGCCGCCTCCAGCCCCGCCGGGCCGGCGCCGACAATGACGAAGCGCCGCGGCCGCGGCGCCCGCTGCACGACGTGCGGCAGGGTCAGTTCG
>CAYLSN010000128.1:0-6630 GCA_964386015.1 uncultured Rhizobiaceae bacterium
GACATAATCGTCGGCGCCGGCGTAGATGCCGGCGACCTTGTCGCTCCACCGGTCGCGCGCCGTGAGGATCAGCACCGGCATGTTGCGGCCCTCGCGCCGCCAGCGCTCGAGCACGCTGATGCCGTCAAGCTGCGGCAGGCCGAGATCGAGCACCACGGCGTCGTAGGGTTCGGTGTCGCCGAGAAAGTGCCCCTCCTCGCCATCATGAGCACGATCGACCACGTAGCCGGCATCCGTCAGCGCGGCGGCGATCTGGCGGTTCAGCTCCTTGTCGTCCTCGACTACCAGTATGCGCATGGAACTTTTCCGGGCTATTGCGGAACCACGATTTCCTGGCGGCGCGGCCGCTTGCCGTCCGCGCCGGGTACCAGCACGACGATGACGCAGACCTGGCGGCCACCCCGCACTTCCGCCTGCGCGGCGGCGAGGGAGCCGCCACGCTCGGCGGCGATGCGCTGGCCGACGGCATAGCAATTGGCGGCGGCAGGCGCGGGCACCGCCAGAAGGGCAGCGGCGATGAGGCAGGGCAGCAATGACGCGATCCGTTTCATGCTCACCTTCTATGCCGCGCCCTCTGAACGGGGAATGAATGCGGCGTCAGCCGATCCGCTGCCGCGCCGAAAGCCTCCCGATGATCGCGACGATGCCGGAAACCGCCGCCACGCCTTCTAGCAGAGAATCGGCAATGGCGGAACCGTCGACCGGGCCGACGGGGACACCGCCGAGCCCGGCAAGGGCGGCGGCGATGGTGATCAGCGAGGCGAGGATGGTCCTCGACCGGTACCAGGGCTTGATGTCCTGCATTTTGGTTCTCCTTTTTCGGTCAGGGGTCAGGGGAGGATCAGAAAGGCCGGCGGGCCTTCACCCGCCGTGGCGCTGACCTGGCGCACTTCCAGGCGCAGCGACGCGCTGGCGGCGCGGTCGGCGGCAAGCGCCGGCGCCGGATAGTGCCAGCGGGCCTCGGTCGGGAATTCCTGCCGCAGCAGCTCGCCGGCGTCGCCACGGATCCGCAGCGCCCACGATTCGCGCTCCTCGCCGAGCGGAATGTCGGGGCCGAGCCAGCTGTCGGCATCGATCCGGCCGCGCCGGATCCAGGAGATGTCGAGACCGCCGGCGGAGGCAGCCGCCGCCTTCAGGTGCACCGGCGACAGCGGCAGGAGGGCGCGCAGACCGCCGGTGACCATCGCCTGCGCCGAACTTGCCGCCGAGGCGACCAGCCCGGCCGGCTGCGCCCGCCAGTAGCGCGCAAGGCCGATCTCGGAGGCGGCAAGCCCCGCGGCAACGACGGCGCCGTCGAGCAGCACGGCGAAATTGCCGGCGGCGGCCCCGGCAGCCATCGCATCCCCGGTGCCCGCCTGGGCGCGCAGCAGGCCGGAAAGGTGCCAGACCGAGGCGGCGATCTCTTCCGCCAGTTCGAACTGCAGGATCTCCCAGCCGCCATTGTCGCACTGGACGGCCAGCGCATTGGCTCCGTTGAGGAGCTGCGGGTACGTCACCGACGCCAGCTCGCCCTCGAGGAGGCGAAGACGCAGGCTGGCCGCATGATCGCGGCGGCCGCCGGGTCCGGGCGCCAGCGCCGTTTCCAGCACCCCGATCGTGGCCGGCGCCGAGAGCGTGGCGCGCTGCGTGAACCCGCTGGTCTCGGGGGAGGCCGAGACGATGACGCCGCGCCAGGGTTTCGACCATGCCGCGACGCGGAACTGCTGCAACGGTTCGCCCCCGGCAAGCATCGGCAGGTCGAGCCAGAGCGCCAGGGGAGGCCCCGCCGCCAGCGGTTCCGGCCGGGCATTGCCGGGCAGGCCCGGCCGCTCGCCCACGGGCGGCAGCGGCGACAGGCGGCGGGCCTCGATGCGCCGCAACAGGCCCTCCTCGATCCGGGTGGCGAGGAAGGTGCCACCGCCAGCCGGAGCGAGGCGGAACACGCTGCCCGGCTGCAGGCTCCGTTCCGCAAACGGCAGGGAGAAGACAATGCGGTCGCGGGCGGCGGGGCGCCGGACGAGCCAGCTGGCGGCGAGGGCCTCGGCCCGGCCGGTCTCGCAGACCAGCGGCAGGGAGAGATCGGCCAGTCCCGCCGAAAGCGCAACGGCATCGCCGGCGCGAACGGTCGCCTGCTGGTAGTCGCGCAGCGGGTCGCGGAAGTGCAGGGCCACTTCCCCGGGAACGTCCTGCGCCGGCTCGCGCCGGAAGGTCAGGCTGGGGCCGTCCTCAGCGGCGACGCACTCGGCGATCCCGATCGCCGCAAGGGGCGCGGCATGTTCGTCGGCGAAGGTCACGAGGCCGCCCGCCTCGCTGACGGCAATGCCGCACAGGTCGCAGAGCGACTCGAGGGAGGCGCGGGCCGACTCGACCCGGTCGAGGACGAGGCCGGTGAGCGTGCCCCGCACCTGGCGGACATCGGCGGCGGGCAGGCCGTGATCGGCAAGGATCGCCTGCAGGATGTCGGCAATGGCAGCGGCACCGACCCGTCCGTTCAGCCAGTGGCCGCAGGGCCAGTTGCCGCCATCGCTCCATCGGTCCCGCGCCAGGGGAAAGGCGGGAAATGGCCGCGCGTCCCAGCACCAGTGATAGATCCGCGCCGGATCGACCATCCTGCCGCCATAGGCCGGGGAGACCGGATTGGCCGCTGCTGCGAATCCGGGATGGGAGGGATCCCATTGCGCATGGTGGGCGGCAAGGAAGGCGCGCTGGACGCCGTCATCGCGGCTGCCGTCGGAAAAGAAGGGCCGGCCGCTTTCCGAGGATTTGGGATCGCCGAACTGATTGGGCTGGTTGGGCCCCTTGTCGATGGCGGCGCAGCCGAGCTCGGTGAACCAGATCGGCTTGCCGCAGGGCACCCAGCCGGTCGGCGTCTCCTGCCGGACCCCGCCAATGCGCTCGTAGTGCAGGCCCGACCACCAGCCGGCCAGGTCCTTGGGCCGGAATCCGCCGTCGCCGATCGGGGTGCGCAGTCGCGCCAGGCGGTCGGCCTCGCTGGCATAGTACCAGTCATGGCCTTCCCCACCCCGGATCGCGGCGCGCAGCGCGGCGGCATCGTCCGGACTTGCCGCCCCGTCCGGATTGCCACCGGCCCAGTCGCCGTCGCGCCAGTCGGAGAGCGGGAAGTAATTGTCGATGCCGACGGCGTCGATGTCGGGGCTCGCCCACAACGCATCGAGATGGAAGCGCAAATCGCCGCTGCCGTCCTGAGGCTGATGGCCGAAATATTCCGACCAGTCGGCGCCATAGCTGAGCAGGGTCGCGCCGCCGAGGACCGCCCTGACGTCGGCGGCGAGGCGGACGAGCTCCCCGACGAAGGGATAGGCCGCCTCCCCGTCGCGCAGCGTGGTGAGGCCGCGCAGTTCCGAGCCGACCAGGAAGGCGTCGACCCCGCCCGCCGCCCGGGCAAGATGGGCGTAGTGCAGGATCATGCGCCGATAGCCCCAGCCGTCGCCGGCAAAGTCGACCGTGCCCGCGGCGGCAGTGAAATCGTCGGGTCCGGCCGCGCCGCAGAACGCCGCTACCTCCGCCCGCGCCGCCGCCGTGCCGTCGCTGTCGGCGCCGCCCGCAATCCGCCCGCGCCAGGGATAGGCCGGCTGGCCGGACGCGTTGCCTTCGGCAATGTCCATCAGGACGAAGGGATAGAGCGTCACCTTCAGACCGCGCGACTTCAGCTCGGCAATCGCTTCCATCACCGACAGGTCGGACGGGGTGCCGCCATAGGCCGGGCTGCCGACATGGCGGGTGACTTCCGCCGCCTCGCCGCGGCCAATGCCGGAGACCCGCCAGGGGCGCGACGCCTCCGGCGCGGCGGCGTCGGCGATCTTCGGCCGCAATGTGCAGGTGCCGGCACGCAGATCGTCGCCGAACCACGCCACCACCAGCGCCACATGCTCCAGCGCCGGGCAGAGCGCCTGCAATTCGTCGAGCGAAGCGGCAAGGTCGCTGGCGGCGAAGGTCACCGACCGGTTGAGCACTTCCTCCGTCCCGTCCACCTGGCGCGGCAGCCCCCACCAGGCCGAGGCGGGCCGCGTCACCGGCTGCGGCGACAGCCCGTATTCACTGCAGCCCGGGATCAGGGCGACGGCGCGGATGCGCCGGTGGAAGTCGCCCACCGGCCGCAGCACCTCGAACTGGAACTGCGGGATGCGATTGCCGTAAGCTTCGAGCGGAAAGCGTTCCAGCACCGCATAGGCGATGCCGCGATAGGCCGGGGCATTGCCTTGGCCCTGCCTGGACTCGATCAGCGGATCGGCAAGCTGGTCCGCCGTGCCGCGATAGACCCGCAGTTCGACCTGCTCGCGGTCGAGCTCGACCCCGTCGGCCCAGATGCGGCGCACTCCGGCAATGTCGCCCTCGCACAGGGCAAGCGCGACATTGGCGTAGTAGGAATAGCTGGTCAGCCGGGTTCCGCCCTTGCCGCCCTGGCGCTCCGTCCGGCTCTCCTCCTCGAAGCGCGTCGCCCAGATCAGCGTCGCGCCCAGCCGCGCCATGCCGTACAGCCGCGGCACCGGCTGGCCCTCCTCGGCGGCAAGCGGCCTCGGCCCGGCGAGCCGCGGCCCGTGCACATGGCGGGCGCCGCCCATCCACGCCTGGTCGATCAGGTAGCCGGCAATTGCCCCGGCGGCACTGCCAACCGCAGCCCCGGCCGTGCCGAACAGTCCTCCCGCCGCGGCGCCCGCGGCTTGCAGCAATATTGTAGCCATGTCTTACAACTCCTTGTCAGGAAAGAGAAAACTTGCGGCGATCCTTTGCCGCCATTGCGGCACCAGCGCCGACAGGACGACGGCGCATCCCTGGCAGGCATGGGCGAAGCGCCCGTCCGGCATCAGGATGCCGACGTGGCGGCAAGGCAAATGCGGCCGCCAGCGAAACAGCAGGAGATCCCCCGGCCGGGCCTCTCCCGGGGCGATCTCGCGGCAATGGCGGCGCGCGGCGGCGAGCAGCAGGTCCTCGCCGGTCTCGGCCCAGTCCGGCGCGTAGGGCCCGGGCAATTGCGGCGGCGCGCCGCAGACCTGCCGCCAGACGCCGAGCACGAGGCCGAGGCAGTCGCAGCCAACGCCGCGGCGGCTCGCCTGGTGCCGGTAGGGCGTACCGACCCAGCGCAGGGTTTCGGCAATGACTTGCTGGCGCAGGCTCATGGCACCAGCGGCCCGCCGTCGAAGGTCAGGTCCTCGCGAATATAGGCATAGGCGGCATCATTGCCGGGCAGATGGGGAAAGCCGCGAAAATTCAGCGCGTTGCCGAACTTGTCGCGACAAGTGCCGAAACGCTTGTCGCAACCGGCGAAGAGGGTGAAGCCCTGCCCCGGCGCGAGCGCCGCCGCCCGCCCGAGGGTGAGGCGGGCCTCGCCGCCGCCACTGTTCAGGTGCCGCAGCACCCGGACCGGCTCGCCGCCTTCCGGAACCAGCCGCCCGCAGCTGAACCAGCCATCGGCAAAGCCGGCAAGACCGGCGGCACGCAGGAGCGCCGGCGCCTCGACGGCAATCACCGTACCCGCCGCATGGAACCCGGACCTGTCAAGGTCGAAACCGCAGGCGGCGTCGCCGAGCTCGGCATCGCAATCGCGCCGGAACCAGCGCCCGGCCGGCCGGTCGAGCGCCGCCATCGGGCTGACGAGCTCGGCGGTGAAGGCGCCGTCGCGGCGGGTGATCCTGCCGATCACGGACCGGGCGAGCGCCAGCCGGTCGGCGGGGTTGCGCCAGTCGACCAGGAAGGTCTCGACCGTCGCGCCGTCATAGAGCCCGAGTTCGAGATCCGCCGCCGAGATCCGCCCGCTCGACAGCGCCCCGGCGACATCGGCGGCGTCGGCGGCAAGGCCGAGCGAGCGCCGCGCCTCGGCGGGGATCAGTCCGGTTTCCGGCTCGAAGGCCTCGCCGTCGAGCACGAGCGCCCGGTCGTGATCGGTGAAGCCGAACACGGTCCCGTCGCGCCGCGTCAGCCGCCAGCAATGGCACAGCGTGGTGACGCTGCGGTCTTCCGCAGGGGTGGAGGCGATCATTCGAACACCTCCACCAGCGGAATGGACGGGATCTGCCCGGCGCCGAACTTGACCAGGGAGGCCGAGAGCCGCTCGCAGTCGAAGCGCACCGGCACGTCGAACGAGAAGCCGGCGGTCACCGCCGCGCCGGCGGCGGGCGCCGCGGCCAGCGCCACCTCGCCGGTCAGGCAGTCGACGGCAAAGCCCTCGCCGGCCAGCTCGGCGCCATCGACGGCGACGCGAACCGTGCCGGCAACGGGCTTGGTCACGGGACGCGCGGCGGCCTCCGCCCCCGCCCCGTACCATTTGACCAGGGAGAAGGTGACGGTGGCGCCGTCGCCGGTGCCGATCAGCTGGTCGAGCGGCGACGGGTCGGCCTCGGGGCGGCAGGACTTCATGTCGAACGGATCGCGGAAGCGGAAGGCCGTCAGCGATCCGCGCCGGGCCTCGAAGAACGCCATCACCTCGTAGAGGTCTTTCAGCGAGCGCACGCCTGTGCCCGCGTCGTAGTGCCGGCGCGAATGGGCCATACGCGCATTGCGCTTTTCCCGCCCCGAGGTGAGTAGCACGATCTCATTGTGCCGTTCCGGCCCGCCCGTCGCGCCGAAGGAGACGCTGAGCGGAAAGCGTATGTCATGAAAGCTGTTCATTGACTTTGGCCTACAAAGTTCGCG
>CAYLSN010000129.1:0-6621 GCA_964386015.1 uncultured Rhizobiaceae bacterium
GCTCATGCTCCCGGCGGTCGGCCTCCTTCGCCGCCGTCGCATTGGCCAGCATGGAACGCGGCGTCTCCAGTCCGATCCTCGCCATGGCCTCGCGGAACAGGGCGCGGTCCTCCGCCTTGTCGATCGCCTCGGCATCGGCGCCGATCATCTCGACCCCGTAGCGCTCGAGCACGCCCATGCGCCGAAGCGACAGCGCCGTGTTCAGCGCGGTCTGGCCGCCCATGGTCGGCAGCAGCGCATCCGGGCGCTCGCGGGCGATGATCTTGGCCACGACTTCCGGCGTGATCGGTTCGATATAGGTTGCGTCCGCCAGCTCCGGGTCGGTCATGATCGTCGCCGGGTTGGAGTTGACGAGGATGACGCGGTACCCCTCCTCTTTCAGGGCCTTGCATGCCTGCGTGCCGGAATAGTCGAACTCGCAGGCCTGGCCGATGATGATCGGGCCGGCGCCTATGATGAGAATGGAGCGGATGTCGGTGCGTTTCGGCATTTGCAAGTCCGTCTGCTCGGCAAAACCGCCGGTGCGGGGCAGCCGGCGGACCATGCGGGATCTCAGGAATTGAGGGCCTTATAGAGTTTCCGTCGTCAAGGCAAAACCCCCCAGTCGACGGCCTCGCCACAAAATGGTCCCGCGCCGCCGCGCCGGTGCGGCCGCATCCCTGCGACCGGACGTCGCATCCGGTCGCAGCAGACAGGAAAAGCGGCGCCGACCAACGTGCATGCGCAGCAATGCATGTATTTCTCACGCTTGCTGCCGCAACACCTGGGAAGAAAGTCCTGAAGGCGTTGCACGATATGCTCCTGCTTTCTTCACGAGCCGCGTCACCTGTATTCGCCAATGCCGGGAAGATCGCAGGTCAGAGTCCGGAGTGGCCGAGGAGATGGCAATATATATTCGGGACCACGGGGACTATCCCGAAACATCTTCGTGGCAGGACCGACGGTGAAGCGCCGCCGGCAGACGCCCCTCGCCGACCCGGCGCCGCATATATTGCGTTCAGGCCGCCACGACCCCATTTTCCGGGCAAGTGAACGGGGCGGCAATGGGCGGAACTGGCCGTCGCAAAGCCGAACCCTGTTCGGATCTGGCGCTGGATTTAACTTGACAGCAACGCTCCGGTTTCGCTAACGACCGGGGCAGCCCAGTTGAGCGGTTCGGGAAATGATCGTCTGCCACTGCAATCTGATCCAGGAATCCGAGATCGAACGGACAATCGTCGCCATGCTCGACGATGATCCGTGGCAGCTGATCGTGCCGCTCAAGGTCTATCACGAGATGAACAAGCGCGGGCGCTGCTGCGGCTGCTTCCCGAATGTCGTCGACATCATCATCCGGGTGACCGCCGAATACCACAAGCGCAACAGGACGCCGCCGGCGCAGATCGAATCTCTCGTCGTGCGCCTCAGCGAGGTCAATCGCGAGATCGAAGCGGCACGCCGCGCCGGTGCACGCCGCGCCGCCGAACTGCGCGCCGGCCGCCGCGCCGCCTGAGAAAGTCGTCGCGCCAAGCTTCACCTGCAGGCTGATTGGAAGTATGCTGCCGCCTGCAATGAGGACAGGAGCGCAACATGAAGGGCGACGACAAGGTCATTGAACGGTTGAACGAGGCGCTTTTTCTGGAGCTGGGCGCGGTCAACCAGTACTGGCTGCACTACAGGCTGCTGGAAGACTGGGGCTATACGTTGCTCGCCAAGAAGGAACGCGAGGAGTCCATCGAGGAAATGCATCATGCCGACCGGCTGGTCGAGCGGATCATTTTCCTGGAAGGCCATCCGAACCTGCAGAACGTCGCACCCCTGCGCATCGGTCAGAACATTCGCGAGGTGCTCGAGGCCGACCTCAAGGGCGAATACGATGCGCGCGATTCCTACAGGAAATCCCGCGACATCTGCCACGATGCCGGCGATTATGTCTCGATGAAGCTGTTCGAGGACCTTCTCGCCGACGAGGAAGGGCATATCGACTTTCTCGAGACCCAGCTCGACCTTCTCGACAAGCTCGGCGTCGAGAAATACGGCCAGCTGAATTCCGCGCCGGCCAACGAGGCCGAGTAGCCGGGGGAACCTCCTCCCCGGCCCTGCTGCCGCTGTCCCGTCCCATTTCGGCGGCGGGCAACCCCTTTCCCGGCGCCGGCTGACCCTGCCGGCACCGCTCTTCCGGGCAGCGGCGCCGGCGCTCTTGAACTGCCGCAATCGCTTCCTAGCTCAGTCTTCTGCAAGACCGAAATGACAGGATGGCCGCCGTGCCGTCCCCGCCGCGCGCCGTCGAACCGCGGCGCCGGCCCGTTTGAGAGAGGGTTGTGTCGTGAAGATTGCACAGATCGCACCGCTCGCAGAGAGCTGCCCTCCGAAGCTCTACGGGGGCACCGAGCGTATCGTCTCTTATCTCACCGAGGAACTGGTCCGGCTCGGACATGATGTGACCCTGTTCGCCTCCGGCGACTCGCGCACCCGCGCCCGGCTGGTGCGCTGCTCCGACATGGCGCTGCGCCTCAATCCGTCCGTGCGCGACCCGCTGCCCTATCACATCGCCATGCTCGACGAGGTCCGGCGGCAGGCAGACCGTTTCGACATCCTGCATTTCCACATCGACCTGCTGCACTTCCCGCTGATCCGCGAATATTCGCAGCGCACGGTGACGACGCTGCACGGGCGCCAGGACCTGCCGGACCTGCGGCCGTTCTACGCCGCGTTCCCCGAAATTCCGCTGGTCTCGATCTCGCACGACCAGCGCCGGCCGCTCGGCCGCCATGTCAACTGGGCCGGCAATGTCTATCACGGCCTGCCGCGCGACCTTCTGCCCTTCACCGCCAGCCCGAGCGGCGACTATCTCGCCTTCCTCGGCCGGATCTCGCCCGAGAAGGGACCTGACCGGGCCATCAAGATCGCGGCGCGCGCCGGCATGCCGCTGCGCATCGCCGCCAAGATCGACCGCGCCGACCAGGCCTACTGGGACGAGGTCATCGCGCCCATGATCGCGGCCAATCCCGACATCGAATATGTCGGGGAAATCGGCGAGGAGGAGAAGGCAGAATTCCTCGGCAATGCCCGGGCGCTGCTGTTCCCGATCGACTGGCCCGAGCCCTTCGGCCTGGTGATGATCGAGGCGATGGCCTGCGGCACGCCGGTCATCGCCTTCCGCTGCGGCTCGGTGCCGGAGGTGATCTCGCCGGAACGCTCCGGCTTCATCGTTTCCTCCATCGAGGAGGCGGCCGACGCCGTCGCCCGCGTGGAGAGGCTCGACCGCAGGACCGTGCGCGAGACCTTCGAGCGGCACTTCACCGTCGAGCGCATGGCGCAGGACTATCTGGCCGTCTACCGGACGCTGCTTGACGGACGCAGCGTGGAAGTTCCGGCCCGGATTCCGGCTTCCGCTGCCCGTCCCGAAGTCCAGCCGCGGGAGTGGGCCTGATGACCTCCGCGCGTGCCGCCGGCGCCGGGGCGACGCAGTTCTTCATCCCCGCAACGGCCTCGCTGCAGGAGCGGCGGCCGCGCACGCTCAAGCACGGCGACACCTTCGCCGTCTTCGATCATCATGGCGACGCGCTTTCGGGTCCGGGAAGCCCCGAAGGCCTGTTCCACCGCGATACGCGGCATCTCTCGCATCTCTACCTGACGCTGGAGGGAGCACGGCCGATCCTGCTGTCGTCGACGCTGCATGACGACAATGCGACGCTGACCTGCGACCTGACCAATCCGGACCTGGACGACGGGCTGGCGCACGATCTCATCCACATCCGCCGCTCGCGGCTCCTGTGGAACGCCGCCTGCCATGAGCGCCTGCTGCTGCGCAATTTCGACGAGCGGCCGCGCCGGCTTACCGTCGAGATCGATTTCGACGCCGACTTCGCCGACATCTTCGAGGTGCGTGGGGCGAAGCGGAGCCGCCGCGGCAGCATGCAGCCGGCGGAAATCGGAACGGGCCGGGTGACGCTGAACTATCTCGGTCTCGACGGCAGGCTGCGCTCGACAACCCTGCTGTTCGATCCGGCGCCGCGGCACCTGACGGCGAAGAAGGCGCAGTTCACCGTGACCGTTGGGCCGAAGGAATCGCGTTCGCTGTTCCTGCAGATCCTGTGCGGCGCGCACCGGATCAACCAGCCGCCGTCGCGCGCCTTCTTTTCCGCCCTGCGCGAGGCCCGGCGCGAGCTGCGCCAGGCTTCCTCGCGCGCGGCTTCGATCGCCAGTTCCAACGAGATCTTCAACGAGGCGGTGCGCCGCAGCATCGCCGATCTGTACATGCTGGCCACCGACAAGGAGGAAGGACCGTTCCCCTATGCGGGCCTGCCCTGGTACTCGACCGTCTTCGGCCGCGACGCCCTCATCACGGCGCTGCAGACGCTGTGGCTCGATCCCGCCATCGCCCGCGGCGTGCTGCTGCACCTTGCCGCCCATCAGGCCGATGGCATCGACCCCGAGGCCGACGCCGAGCCGGGCAAGATCCTGCACGAGGTGCGCGTCGGCGAAATGGCGGAACTGCGCGAGATTCCGTTCCGGCGCTACTATGGCAGCGTCGATGCGACGCCGCTCTTCGTCATGCTCGCCGGCGCCTATCTCGACCGCACCGGCGATGTCGAAACCCTGCGCCGGCTGTGGCCGAACATCGAGGCCGCCCTCGGCTGGATCGAGCGCCATGGCGACCGCGACGGCGACGGCTTCGTGGAATATCATCGCCGGACGGAGAGTGGCCTTGCCAATCAGGGCTGGAAGGACAGCAGCGATTCCGTCTTTCACGCCGACGGTGCCTTTGCGCGCGGCCCGATCGCGATGATCGAGGTGCAGGCCTATGCCTATGGCGCCTGGCGCGCCGCCGAACGGATTGCCGGGCGGCTCGGGCTCGACGCAAGGGCGCAGGAGTTCGGGACGCGGGCCGAGCATCTGCGCCGGATCGCCGACGAACGGTTCTTCGACGAGGAGCTCGGCACCTACGGGCTCGCGCTCGACGGCGACAAGCGCCTTTGCCGGGTGCGCACCTCCAATGCCGGTCATGCGCTATGGACCGGCCTTGCCTATCCGCACCGGGCCGGAGCCGTCGTGCGCGCCCTGATGTCGGAATCCTCGTTTTGCGGCTGGGGGGTGCGGACCGTCGCGGCCACCGAAGCCCGCTACAATCCGATGAGCTACCACAATGGCTCGGTATGGCCGCACGACAATGCGCTCATCGCCGCCGGTTTCGCCCGCTATGGCCATCGCGCCGAGGCGGCGCGCATCTTCGAGGCCCTGTTCCTGGCTTCCAGCTATATCGACCTGCGCCGCCTGCCCGAATTGTTCTGCGGTTTCGCCCGCCAGCGCAATCGCGGACCGACCTTCTACCCCGTCTCCTGCACGCCGCAGGCATGGGCGGCGGCGGCGCCGCTCTACCTGCTGCAGACCTGCCTCGGCCTCGGCTTCGAACCCGAGAGCAGACGCATCAGCTTCGACAATCCGATGATGCCCGGATTTCTCGACGAGGTCGTGCTGCGCCGGCTTGCGATCGGCGAGGACATGGCGGACGTCGCCATCCGGCGTTCGGGACGCCAGGTCGTGGTCGACGTGCTCGAGCGCCGGGGAAAATTGCGGGTAGTGACGACGAGCGGGGAGGAATGATAGGCATGGAACGCTGCTGCCGATTCGACGTTCGCAATGTCAGGCCGATTGTCCGGGAAAATCACGGTGTGAGTCCGGCGACCGGCCGGCCGCGAGGCAGGGTACCATGGCCTTGTGCTGGCGGCCGGGCATGGAATGGAATATAATCAAATTATAAATTCCTTACCGCTGACATCAGAAGATGTCTCGCGGCAATCGAAGAAATCAGGAAATGCAGGAATCGTTCGAGCCAGGAAAGCGGAAGGGGCCGAGGGCGTCGAAACTGCTCGAGATCGACGCCTGGATCGATTCCACCCTCTACGAGCTCGGCTTCGCGCTGTCGCGCGGCTGGGAGAGCGCCACCGTGTTCTTCCGGCGCTTTCGCCTGCGCGGCTGGCGGCGCGTCCTGGCAGAGGCGGCGAGCGAGTGCTTCACGCTCGGCGCCGCCGGTTCCGTGGTGATGCTGGCGCTCGCCATGCCTGCCTTCGAGGAGACGCTGAAGGACTGGCGCGCCCAGGACGATTTTGCGGTGACCTTTCTCGACCGCTACGGCAACGAGATCGGCCAGCGCGGCATCATCCAGCGCGAATCCGTGCCGGTGGACGAATTGCCCGACCACGTCATCAAGGCCGTGCTGGCGACGGAGGACCGGCGTTTCTTCGAGCATTTCGGCATTGACTTCATCGGGCTGTTCCGTGCGCTGACGGAGAATGTGCGCGCCAATTCCGTGGTGCAGGGCGGCTCGACCATCACCCAGCAGCTGGCCAAGAACCTGTTCCTGTCGAACGAGCGGACGCTCGAGCGCAAGATCAAGGAAGCATTCCTCGCCGTCTGGCTGGAATGGAACCTGTCGAAGAAGGAAATCCTGCAACTCTATCTCGACCGGGCCTATATGGGCGGCGGTACATTCGGCATCGCCGCGGCGGCCGACTTCTATTTCGGCAAGAACCTCGCTGACGTGAACCTGGCCGAGGCGGCCATGCTCGCCGGCCTGTTCAAGGCGCCGGCGCGCTATGCCCCGCATGTCAACCTGCCCGCCGCCCGCGCCAGGGCCAA
>CAYLSN010000130.1:0-6594 GCA_964386015.1 uncultured Rhizobiaceae bacterium
CTTCACGTCGTCATTGATCGTGCGCGTCGTACCCGCGACGAACCGCATCCGCTCAATGCGGCCTTCACGCTCGAGCGCTTCCGTACCGGCAGGCTGATCGACGAAGCTGCCGCGGCAGCCGTAGCGCATTAGAGGTTGTCATGCTGCTGATCCATTGTCCCTACTGCAAGGAAGACCGCCCCGAGATCGAGTTCGCCAATGCCGGTGAAGCCCATATTGCCCGACCTGCCGACATGTCTTCGATCACGGCGGAGGAACTGGAGGAGTATCTGTACATCCGCTCCAACCCGCGCGGTCTTCATTTCGAGCGCTGGCGCCATATCCGCGGCTGCGCCCGCTTCTTCAACGCTGTCCGCCATACGGTGACGGACCGGTTCGTCATGACCTATGAGGCAGGGAAGCCGAAGCCGTCCCTCCAGGAGCTGGAGGCAAGGCTGAACGAGCCCGGCACGGGCGGGAGCGTGAAATGAGCGGAAACTTCCGTTTGCCCGGGCTCGGGCGGCTCGTTCCCGCCAGGCAGGTCGGCTTCTTCTTCGACGGCAGGCCCTTTCAGGGGCTGCAGGGTGACACGCTTGCATCGGCGCTGCTTGCCAATGGCGTTCACCTCGTCGGCCGGTCGTTCAAGTACCATCGCCCGCGCGGCATATTCTCCGCCGGCCCGGAGGAGCCGAACGCGCTGGTTGCCATCGACCGGCCCAACGGCCGGCATACGCCGAATGTGCGCGCGACCGTGCAGGAGCTGTATGACGGGCTGCACGCCACCTCGCAGAATCGCTGGCCGTCGCTCGCCTTCGACCTCAACGCCGTCAACGACCTCCTTTCTCCCTTCTTCCCGGCCGGCTTCTACTACAAGACCTTCATGTGGCCGCGCGGCGCCTGGAAGCATGTCTACGAACCGCTGATCCGCAAGGCGGCCGGTCTCGGCACGGCTCCGACCGAGCCGGATCCGGATCGCTATGTCACCCGCCATGCGCATTGCGACCTGCTCGTCATCGGCGGCGGGCTGGCGGGTCTGCTCGCGGCGACGACGGCGGCGGATCAGGGCAAGCGCGTAGTGCTTTGCGATGAACAGGAGGCTTTCGGCGGCGCCCTGCGCTGGGAGTCGGCAACGCATGTCGACGGGCGGCCTGGCTGGGAGTGGGCCCAGGAACAGGCGGCACGGCTGGCAGCGCTGGAGAATGTGCGGGTTCTGCCGCGCACGACCGCGTTCGGCTACTATGCGCAGAACTTCGTCGCGCTTGCCGAACGCCTTTCCGACCATCTCGCCAGCCCCGAACCGGAAATGCCGAGAGAGCGCCTGTGGCTGGTGCGGGCGCGCCAGGTGATTCTGGCGACCGGCGCGATCGAACGCCACATGGTCTTTCCGGGCAATGACCGGCCGGGCGTGATGCTGGCTTCGGCGGGCCGTGCCTATCTCAACCATTTCGGCGTCGCGGTCGGGCGTCGCGTCGGCATCTACACTGCCTGCGATTCGGGTTACTTCGCTGCGATCGACCTGAAGCGCGCCGGCGTGGAGATCGCCGCCATCGTCGACAGCCGCGACAGCGCCGGCGGGCCGGCTGCCGAAGAGGCCCGCGGGCTCGGGATCGAGATCCTTGCCGGCCACCACGTCAGCAATACGGAAGGCCGCCTGCGGATCCGCTCCATGACGGTGCAACGCATCTCCGGCGGCAGTCCGCGCAGGATTGCCGTCGATGCGCTGCTGATGTCGGCGGGCTGGACCCCGTCGCTGCATCTCTTTTCGCAGTCTCGCGGCAAGGTGGCCTGGGACGGCACGCAGTTCGTGCCGGGCGAATATGCGCAGGATTGCATCTGCGTCGGGTCCGCATCGGGCGCCAGCGCCCTCGACCAGATCGTCGAGGAGACCCTGGCCGCGGCGGGCGGCCGCGAAGGCATGGTTGCCGCGGCAACCACCGGCGAAAGCCGGGACGGCGGGCTCCTCGGGCCCCCGCCAGGAGTGGAGGCGGCAGGCAAGTCGTTCATCGACTTCCAGAACGACGTCACCGCCAAGGACATCCGTCTGGCCGTTCGCGAGGGCATGCATTCGATCGAGCACGTCAAGCGCTTCACGACAAACGGCATGGCCACCGACCAGGGCAAGACTTCCAATCTGCACGGTCTCGCCATTGCCGCCGCAGAACTCGGACGGGAGATTCCCGAGCTCGGCCTGACCACGTTCCGGCCCCCCTTCACCCCCGTCACTTTCGGGACCCTTGCCGGCCTCGGGCGCGACGATCTGTTCGATCCCGTGCGCCTGACACCGATCCACGACTGGCATGTGGCGCACGGCGCGGAATTCGAGGATGTCGGCAATTGGCGCCGGGCCTGGTACTATCCGCGGCCCGGCGAGGACATGCATGCCGCGGTCGCGCGCGAGTGCCGCACCGTGCGCGCGGCGGCGGGAATGTTCGATGCTTCCACCCTCGGCAAGATCGAGGTCGTCGGACCGGATGCCGCGAAGTTTCTCGAGCTCATGTACACCAATCCGTGGCAGAAGCTTGCCGTCGGGCGATGCCGCTACGGCGTGATGCTGCGCGAGGACGGCTTCATCTATGATGACGGTGTCGTCGGCAGGATCGCCGAGGACCGGTTCCACGTCACCACGACCACCGGCGGCGCGCCGCGCGTGCTGAACTTCATGGAAGACTATCTGCAGACGGAGTTTCCCCATCTCCAGGTACGGCTGACCTCGACCACCGAGCAATGGGCGGTCATTGCGGTGCAGGGGCCGAAGGCGCGCGACATCGTCGCGCCTTTCGTCGAGGGCATCGATCTCTCGCCGGAGGCAATGCCGCATATGAGCGTGCGCGAAGGGAAGATCTGCGGCGTGCCCACCCGCCTGTTCCGCATGTCCTTTACCGGCGAGATGGGGTTCGAGGTCAACGTTCCATCGGGATATGGCCGTTCCGTCTGGGAGATCCTCTGGTCCGAGGCGCAGCAATACGGCGCATGCGCCTATGGCACCGAGACCATGCATGTGTTGCGCGCCGAGAAGGGCTACATCATCGTCGGCCAGGACACGGACGGCACGGTCACCCCCCATGATGCCGGCCTCGAATGGGCGATCGGCAAGAACAAGGCCGATTTCGTCGGCAAACGCGGGCTGATGCGGGACGACCTCGTCGCATCCGGCAGGCGGCAACTGGTCGGCCTGCGCACCGAGGATCCGCGCACGGTACTGCAGGAGGGCGCGCAGATCGTCGAAAACCCGAACCAGCCGGTGCCGATGAAGATCATCGGCTGGGTGACCTCCGCCTACTGGTCGGAGAATTGCGGCAGATCCATCGCCCTGGCGCTGATCGAGAACGGCAGGGAGCGCATGGGCCAGACACTCTACGTGCCGATGCCCGATCGCGTCATCAAGGTCGAGGTTACCGGCACCAGCTTTGTCGACGAGGAAGGAGTGCGCCTCCATGGCTGAATCGCGCATCGCCACGCTCTCCCGTCCGCTGGACGGCCGGCAGACAATCCTCGCGGGCGTCGCCATCGTCCCCCGGCCGCTGGCGCTCAAGCTGTCGCTGCGCGTTCCGGAAAGCGCGATCGCGGACGCGGGCGCGGCATTCGGCCTCGACCTGCCGACGCAGCCCTGCCGTTCCGTGACCTCCGGAACCCGGTCGGCGCTCTGGCTCGGCCCGGACGAATGGATGATCGTCGACGAGAATGCCGAAGCTCCGGTTCCGGCGCTGGCGGCGCCAGGTTCGGTCGTCGACATCTCGCACCGGAACTGCACGATCGAGATCAGCGGGGCTCTCGCCGAGCCGACACTGGCCGCAGGGTGCCCGCTCGATCTGGCCCTGCCATCCTTTCCTGTCGGCAAGTGTACCCGGACCGTGCTGGCGAAGGCGGAGATCATCCTGTGGCGGACAGGGGAACAGGCATTCCGGGTCGATTGCTGGACGTCGTTCGCGGAATATGTCTTCACCTATCTGTCCCGGGCCGCACAGGCGGCACGCTATTGACGGCCTTCGCCCGTCGGGGCGATCCTTGCGTCTTGCGGACCCTGTTTTGGCCAGATTCGACAGACAGGAACCGAAGCGGCCCGCAGGGGTCAGAGCACGAGCAGGCTGGAGTACCCGTCCTTGGACCCGATCAAGAAGGCCATCCGCAACGCGCTGGAGAAAGGCGATCCGACGGACGAAGCCTTCCGCGAACGCGTCTACCGATCCGCATTTGCCTCGCTGGAGCGGGCGCTTTCCGGCCGTGAATCGCTGACGCCGGAACAGATCGAGGAACGGCGCAGCCGCCTTCGGGCCAGCATCGTCGAGATCGAATCGGAGTTTGCCCCGGCATTGCCGGAGTTCGATGCAGAGCTGCCCGACCAGTTCATTGCGTCGCCTTCCCTTCGCGCTGACGATCGTCTCGATCCGGCCGCCACGGATACGAGGAAGAAAGACGCCCGCCGGCGCCGCAAACGGTCCCGCCTGGGGATGCTGTTCCTCATTGCTGCTGCGGGATTCGTCGCAATGGCCCTCGTGGCGTGGTGGATCCTGTTCGGCGGATATCTCGCGCCAGAGCGCAACGCGCCGCCCTCCGTTCGCGACGGGGCCTCGACCGGATCTGCTCCGGTGCAGAACTGGGTGGTGATCTTCACGCCGGACGACCCGACCAGCGTCGCCCTGTCCGGCGGCGCGACGGCGCAGGTCATGGCGGAAGAAGGCCAGGCCTTCCTGAGGCTGGGTGGCGGCGGACAAGCCAGCTTCGATGTCGGTCAGGGGATTCTCGAACAGATGGCCGGACGGCGCGTGATGCTCAGCATCGTTGCGCGCGCCGCGAGCGAAGAGCCCGTCGGGATTGCCGTCGAGTGCCGTCTGGCGGAGCTGGGCGATTGCGGCCGCAAGCGTTTCGAGCTCGGTCCGTCCATGACGGAGTTCCTGTTCGAGATCGACGTCCCGGCAGGCGATCCGAGACAGGCCGGAAGCGTCGTGATGCAACCGGGAATCGGCGGCGCGTCGGCGGCAATTGACATTCAGGAAATCCGGATGGCGACGGTCGTTCCCTGACAATGGCCGACCCTGACCTTCTGCCGCCGCAGTTTCATCGCTGGTTCGCAAGCCGCGGATGGCAGCCGCGCCCGCATCAGCTTGCCCTCCTCGAACATGGGCAGGCCAATCGCTCGACCTTGCTGATCGCCCCGACGGGAGCAGGCAAGACTTTGGCGGGATTTCTTCCGGCGCTGGCGGAACTGGCACGCGCGAGGCCTTCGACGAGATCCGGAATCCACACGCTCTACATCTCGCCGCTCAAGGCGCTGGCCGTCGACATTCGCCGCAATCTCGAAACGCCGGTATCGGAAATGCAGCTGTCGGTACGGCTGGAGACCCGCAGCGGCGACACGCCAGCACATAAGCGCCAGCGCCAGCGGCTCAATCCGCCCGACATCCTGCTGACGACACCGGAACAGCTTGCCCTGATGCTCTCGGGCCCGGATGCGCAGCGGCTCTTTTCCGGCCTGCGCTTCTGCATTCTCGACGAACTTCACTCGCTGGTGACCTCCAAGCGCGGACATTTGCTGGCGCTGGGTCTCGCGCGGCTGGGCAGCCTGGCGCCGGCACTGGTCACGGTCGGATTGTCGGCGACAGTGGCGGACCCGGATTCGCTGCGCCGCTGGCTGGTGCCGCAGGACCCGCCCGGACGCATGGCAGAGCTCGTCACGGTCGCCGGCGGCGCCAGGCCGCACATCGAGATTCTCGATTCGGCGGAACGGGTGCCATGGGCGGGGCACTCCGCACTTTATGCCATCAACGACATTCTGGCCGCGATCCGCGCACATCGCACGACACTGATCTTCGTCAACACGCGCAGCCAGGCCGAGCGCCTGTTCCGGGCCCTGTGGCAGGCAAATGACGACAGCCTGCCCATCGCGCTGCATCACGGGTCGCTCGATGTCAGCCAGCGGCGAAAAGTCGAGAAGGCCATGGCCGACAACAGCCTGCGCGCCGTCGTCGCCACCTCCACCCTCGATCTCGGCATTGACTGGGGCGATGTCGATCTCGTCATTCATGTCGGCGCCCCCAAGGGTGCGAGCCGGCTGGCGCAGCGAATTGGCCGCTCCAATCACCGGATGGACGAGCCGAGCAAGGCGATCCTGGTTCCTTCCAACCGCTTCGAGGTACTCGAATGCCGCGCGGCCCTGGTTGCCAGTGCCGAAGGGGCGCAGGATACGCCGCCGCTCCTTGCCGGAGCGCTGGACGTGCTGGCGCAGCATGTGCTCGGCACCGCCTGCGCCGGCCCCTTCGATCCGGACCAGCTGTACCGGGAGGTGATCCGGGCGGAGCCCTATTCCGGGCTGGACCGCCAGACCTTCGACCGCGTCATCGACTTCGTCGCGACCGGCGGTTATGCGCTGCGCGGCTACGAGCGCTATGCGCGCATCCGGCGCAGGCCCGATGGCCGCTGGCGCATCTCCCATCCCTCGGTGGCCCAGCACTACCGGCTGAATGTCGGGACCATCGTCGAATCGCCCATGCTGACCGTGCGTCTGACACGCCGCAAGGGGTCCCTGGCGCGGGCAGGTCCCGTCCTTGGCCAGATCGAGGAAAGCTTCATCGAGACGCTTTCGGCGGGGGACACGTTCCAGTTTTCCGGCCGCATCCT
>CAYLSN010000131.1:0-6594 GCA_964386015.1 uncultured Rhizobiaceae bacterium
TCGGTGCGGTCGGCGTCATCGTCGCCATCATTGTCGCGCCGCTTGCGGCGATGCTGGTGCAGATGGCCATCAGCCGGACGCGGGAATATGCGGCGGATCGGCGCGGGGCCGAGATCTGCGGCAATCCGGAGTGGCTCGCCGCGGCGCTGGCGAAGATCGCGCGCATTGCCGGCCGCGTCCGCAACCCGGATGCCGAGCGCAATCCGGCCACGGCGCACCTGTTCATCATCAACCCGCTTTCGGGCGAGCGCATGGACAATCTGTTCTCGACCCATCCGGACACGCAGAACCGGATCGACGCCCTGATGCGCCTGGCGAGCGAGATGCGGGCGGCGTCGCCGGCAATGACCGCGCGCGCCGGCGGATCCGTGCCGCGCACCGGACGGCGCGGGCCCTGGGGTTGAGCGACCGTCCCGGACTTGCCGCGCGCCAGGTCGCGGCCCGCCTGCTGTCGGCCGTGGTCGACCGGAAGGTCGCGGCGGCGGGGCTGACCGACGACGAGGGGGGCAATTCGCATTTTCTTGCCCTGCCGCCGCAGGACCGGGCACTGGTGCGCGCTATCCTGTCCGCGGCGCTTCGCCATCGTTCCTCCATCGACATGCTCATCGGCCGCCAGCTCGAGCGCCCGCTGCCGCCGAATGCCCATGCCCTGCGGCACATCCTGCATGTCGCCCTGGCGCAGATCCTGTTTCTGGACGTGCCGGCGCGGGCTGCCGTGGATCTCGCGGTCGAGCATGCGCACCGCGATCCGCGCACGCGCCGGTTCGCCCGTCTCGCCAATGCCGTGCTGAGGGCCATCCTGCGCCTGCCCCACAATGCATTGCGCGACCTCCTCGCCGCGGGCGAGTCGCTGCCGCCCTGGCTGGCCGAAAGGCTGGCAGCCGCCTATGGCGCCGAAAAGGCCCGGGCAATCGCCGCGGCGCAGCTCTACCCGGCTCCGGTCGATTTCACGGTGAAGTCGGATCCCGCGCATTGGGCTGGCCTGTTCGGCGGCGTCGTCCTGCCGACGGGGACGGTGCGGGTGGCCGGCCTGCGCCAGCCTGTCGCCGAGCTTCCCGGCTATGCGGAGGGTGAGTGGTGGGTGCAGGACGCGGCTTCGGCGCTGCCGGCGCGGCTGTTCGGCGACCTTCGCGGCAGGCGCGTCGCCGATCTTTGCGCCGCGCCGGGCGGCAAGGCGGCGCAGCTGCTTCTTGCCGGCGCAGAGGTCACGGCGGTGGAGAAGTCCTCCTCCCGCATGCGGCGACTGCGCCAGAACCTGCAGCGGTTGCAGCTTGAGGCGCGGCTGGTCGAGGCCGATCTCTTCGACTTCGGGCCGGAGGCGCCGTTCGACGCCGTGCTGCTGGACGCTCCCTGTTCCTCGACCGGGACGCTGCGGCGCCATCCCGACATTGCCTGGACCAAGACCGTTGCCGATGTCGACCGGCTGGCACAGCTGCAGTTGCGCATGCTGAAGCAGGCCCTGACCCTCGTTCGGCCGGGGGGCCTCCTGGTTTTCGCCAATTGCTCGCTCGACCCGGCCGAGGGCGAGGAAACCGCCCGCCGGCTGCTGCGCGAGGTGCCGGAAGTGCAGCTGGCCCCGGTCGGCGTAGATGAATTTGCAGGCATGGCGGATTTCGTGACCGCGGAAGGTTTCCTGCGTACGACTCCTGCAGATCTCGATCTCGGCCAGCCGGAAATTTCCGGGATGGACGGGTTTTTCGCCGCGCGTTTTCTGCGTAGAGCTTGACAGCAGGCCAAATCCGGCTCGCTTTTGCTGCGGAGTACGAATCAAGTGCCGGTGGAAGTGATTCGCGGCGCGGGAGGTTGCAGGGATTGGCGGGAGCGGCAGGGGAATCGCCACATGTATGGATGCTGGTGGCGCAGGCCTTCGGACGCCGCATCCGCAGGCGGATCCGGCTTGCACCGGCTTTCCTGTGGCGGCATTTCGGACGGGTGCCCGAGCGCATTCTCATCGCTCCGCCGGATCTGCGCCACGCGGACCGCGAGGTGGCGACGGCCATCTATGGCGGCCGCTACGCCTTTGCGGGCCACTTCGTCGACACGGGCGGAGCCTCGCCCTTTGCCGTCGAGGTGCATCACCGTGGCTGGTGCAGGTCCCTGCACGGGTTCCGCTGGCTCAGGCATCTGCGCGAGGCGGGCAATGAACTCGCTTCGGCCAATGCGCGCGCGCTGACCGCGGACTGGATCGCGACGAGCGGGCGCAAGGTCCACGGCATCGCCTGGGAGCCGGATGTGCTGTCGCGCCGTGTCATTGCCTGGCTGCAGCATTCGACCACCGTGCTGCACAATGCCGATTTTCCCTTCTACCGCAGCTTCCTGAAATCGCTGGCCTTCCAGATCCGCTACCTGCGCGCGATCGTCGCGGAGATGCCGGCAGGCGAGGAACGGCTGCGCGCCCGGGTCGCGCTCGCCTTCGCCGCCCTGTCGCTGCCGACGCCGGCGGCGCAGCGCAAGGCAGTCTCCCGCAGTCTCGCGGCGGAACTCGAACGCCAGATCCTGCCGGATGGCGGGCATGTCTCGCGCAATCCCCGCACGGTGCTGGAACTGCTCGCCGATCTTCTGCCGCTGCGCCAGACCTATGCCAGCCAGGGCGTCACCCCTCCGCAGGAGCTGATCGACGCGGTCGAACGCATGCTGCCGATGCTGCGCTTCTTCCGCCACGAGGATGGCGGGCTGGCGCATTTCAACGGCATGGGCGCCACCATTGCCGATCGGGTCGCGGCCATCCTGCGCCATGACGACACTGCCGGAGCGCCGTTGCTCGATGCGCGCCATTCCGGCTATCAGCGCATGTCGGCCGGGGGGACGACGATCATCGCCGATGCCGGCACGCCGCCGCCGCTCGAGCTTTCCGCCGATGCCCATGCCGGCTGCCTCTCGTTCGAGATGTCGTCCGACCGGCAACAATTCGTCGTCAATGCCGGGGTCGACAGCTATGGGCCGGAAGACTACCGCACGCTCGCACGCCTGACCGCGGCCCACTCGACCGCGGTCGTCAACGACAGTTCGTCGTGCAGGTTCAATGCCGCCTCGGCGGCGGGGCAGATCCTCGGCACCGCGCTGGTGTCGGGACCGAGGCGGGTCGAGTGCAAGCGCCTCGACGATGAGGAGCGGCAGGCCTTCCGCGCCACCCATGACGGCTATCTCGCCCGTTTCGGCCTGCTGCATGTGCGTGAAATGTCGCTGCATCGCGATGGCGGCCTCATCGAGGGGCGCGACCGCATCTGCCAGCCCGGCGGCAAGCCGGCCAGGCCCGGTTCGCGCAGCCAGGTGGCGCTGCGATTCCACCTTCATCCGGAAGTCCGCCTGTATCGCGACGAGAAGGACCGGCTCGTTCTCGGCGGGCAGGGGCCGCAGATGTGGGTGTTCACCTGCTCGCATCCCGACATCCACGTCGAGGAGTCGCTCTTCTTCGCCGGCATTGCCGGACCGCAGAAATCGGCACAGATCGTCGTCAGCTTTTCCGCGAGCGAGGTGCCGGCGGTGACCTGGCAGTTCACGCGCGTGACTGTCCAGCGGCAAGGGCCCGGGGAACGCCGCGGCGCGGAAACGGCGTAGGCCGTCGCGTCGGGGCTGGAAAGCTTGCCGCCTGCGTGCTAGAGCGCGGCCGGACTCACAGGAAGAGGCATTCCATGAGCGCACCGGCTCCTGGCCAGGCCGCCCCGGACCGCGTAGCGATTCGCAGGGCGTTGATTTCCGTCACCGACAAGAACGGGCTCATCGGACTTGCGGAGGCGCTGGTCCGGCACGGCGTCGAGATCGTCTCGACCGGCGGCACGGCCAGGATGCTTGCGGATGCGGGCATTGCGGTGCGCGACGTGTCCGGGCTCACCGGCTTTCCCGAAATGCTGGACGGCCGCGTCAAGACGCTGCACCCGGCCGTGCATGGCGGACTTCTGGCCGTGCGGACCGATCCGGACCACATGGCCGCGCTCGAACGGCACGGGATCGGCACGATCGACCTGCTGGTTGTCAATCTCTACGATTTCGAGAAGGCCCTGCGCGAAGGCGCGGACGAAGCCGGCCAGATCGAGCAGATCGATATTGGCGGGCCCGCCATGATCCGCGCCGCGGCGAAGAACCATGCCCATGTCGCCGTGGTCACCGATCCGGCCGATTATGCCGGGCTGATCGCCGAGCTCGATGCCGGCGGCGGCACGCTCGGTCTGGCGACGCGCCGCCGGCTCGCGGCAGCCGCCTTTGCGCGCACGGCTTCCTACGACGCCGCCATTGCGTCCTGGTTCGCGGACCGGCTCGGGGAGGACATGCCGCCACGGCGGATCATCGCCGGCCAGCTGGCGCTTTCCATGCGCTATGGCGAGAATCCGCACCAGTCGGCCGCCTTCTATGCGACGGGCGACCGGCGCCCCGGCGCCGCGACGGCGGCCATCGTGCAGGGCAAGCAGCTTTCCTACAACAATATCAACGACACCGACGCCGCCTTCGAGCTGGTGGCGGAGTTCGATCCGCGGCTGACGGCTGCGATCGCCATCATCCAGCACGCCAATCCGTGCGGCGTCGCCCTGGGCAGCACGCTGGCGGAGGCCTATGAGCGGGCGCTGGCCTGCGACCCGGTCTCGGCTTTTGGCGGCATCGTCGCTGCCAATCGCGAGATCGATGCCGAAGCGGCGCGCCGCATCGTGCAGATCTTCACTGAAGTCATCATCGCTCCCGCCGTGAGCGACGAGGCGCGCGAGATCATCGCCGCGAAGAAGAACCTGCGCCTGCTGGTCACCGGCGCGTTGCCGGATCCCGCCGCGCCCGGAATTGCCTTCCGGTCGGTAGCGGGCGGCTTCCTGCTGCAGTCCCGCGACAATGGCCGCGTCGAGGCGGGCGATCTGCGCATCGTCACCAGGCGCGCTCCGACCGAGGCGGAACTTGCGGACATGCTGTTCGCCTTCCGCGTCGCCAAGCACGTGAAGTCGAATGCCATCGTCTATGCCAGGGGCGGCGCGACGGTCGGCATCGGCGCCGGGCAGATGAGCCGGCTCGATTCTTCCCGCATTGCGGCGCGCAAGGCGCAGGACGCAGCGGGTGACGGGACGCCGGCGACCCGGGGCTCGGTCGTGGCGTCGGATGCCTTCTTTCCCTTCGCCGACGGGTTGCTGGCCGCGGTCGAGGCCGGCGCCACGGCGGTGATCCAGCCGGGCGGATCGGTCCGGGACGAAGAGGTGATCGCCGCGGCAGACGAGCATGGCATCGCCATGGCCTTCACGGGAATGCGTCACTTCCGGCACTGAGTGCCGGTCGCCGGCGGGAGATGAAACAGCGGAGGAAAATGAAAATGCGTGAGATCGGACACTTCATCGGCGGGAAACGGGTTCCCGGGAGCAGCGGCCGCATGGCCGACGTCTATCAGCCCATGGACGGCTCGGTGCAGGCCAGGGTTGCCCTGGCCAGCGCGGAGGAGGTCGATGCCGCCGTCCGCAACGCGCTGGAGGCGCAGCCCGGCTGGGCCGCAACCAATCCGCAGCGGCGGGGCCGCGTGCTGATGCGCTTCGTCGAACTCCTGAACCGGGACATGGACAAGCTGGCGCAGATGCTGTCATCCGAGCATGGCAAGACCTTGCCCGACGCCAGGGGCGACATCATCCGCGGACTGGAAGTGGCGGAATTCTGCATCGGCGCGCCGCATCTGCTCAAGGGTGAGTTCACCGATTCGGCCGGGCCCGGCATCGACATGTATTCCATGCGCCAGCCGCTGGGTGTCGTTGCCGGCATCACGCCGTTCAACTTTCCGGCCATGATCCCGATGTGGCAGTTCTGCCCGGCGATCGCCGCCGGCAATGCCTTCATCCTGAAGCCGTCCGAGCGCGATCCTTCCGTGCCGATGATGCTGGCCGAGCTGATGATCGAGGCAGGCCTGCCGGCGGGAATCCTCAATGTCGTCAATGGTGACAAGACGGCGGTCGACGCCATTCTCGACCATCCGCGGATCGAGGCGGTGGGATTTGTCGGCTCGACGCCGATCGCCGCCTATATCTATGGGCGTGGCTGTTCCAACGGCAAGCGCGTCCAGTGCTTTGGCGGCGCCAAGAACCACATGATCATCATGCCGGATGCCGACATGGACCAGGCGGTGGACGCGCTGGTCGGCGCCGGCTATGGCGCGGCGGGCGAGCGCTGCATGGCGATTTCCGTTGCCGTGCCGGTCGGGGAGGAGACGGCCGACCGGCTGATCGCCCGGCTGGCGCCACGGGTCGAATCGCTGAAGATCGGCCCCTATGTCGCCGGCAACGACATCGATTTCGGCCCCGTCGTCACGCGCGAGGCGCAGCAGCGGATCATCGGCCTCGTGAACCGCGGTGTCGAGGAGGGCGCGAAGCTGGTCGTCGACGGCCGCGGTTTCAGGATGCAGGGATATGAGGACGGCTTCTTCGTCGGCGCCTGCCTGTTCGACCATGTCCGGCCGGAAATGGAGATCTACCGGCAGGAGATTTTCGGGCCGGTCCTCTGTACCGTGCGCGCCCACTCCTATGAAGAGGCGCTGAAGCTGGCCATGGATCATGAATATGGCAATGGTACCGCCATCTTCACCCGCGACGGCGATACGGCGCGCGATTTTGCCAATCGCGTCAATGTCGGCATGGTGGG
>CAYLSN010000132.1:0-6579 GCA_964386015.1 uncultured Rhizobiaceae bacterium
GGTGACGGTCGAGCGTCGTGAGGTGGTGGAGACGCTGGTGACGACGGGCCGTGTGCGGAGCGTCTCGCGTACCGAGTCTGGCGCCCCGCTGCCTGGCACCGTCGCCCGCGTCGAGCTTGACGAGGGCGATCGGGTCTCCGCCGGCCAGCTGCTGCTCACCCTGGAGGATGCCGAGGCTCAGGCAGCGGTGGACGAGGCTCGCGCCCGAATCGTCGCCGCCGAAGCCGTCCTGAACCGAGTCGATCATAGCAGCATGTCGCGCCGGTGGACAACGGGCGGCCGGCCGGCGACTTCAGGCGCGAGTTCCCGGCGCAGTACTTCGCAAGCCGATTCCGCAAGTACCGGTAACTCGTTGACATGAAAGGAATTCACTTGCGCACGATGATGATGCCGGTCAGTACGTCATGAACCAGCCGCTTCCGGTCGAAGACGAAAGTGGCAAGCAGGATCAGCGGCGTCAGCAGCGCATTGCCAGCCCAGAACAGCACCGCATGGACGATGGCGAGAAGCGGATCGATCCGCTGTCCGTCAATCCGTTCGGCGCCAAGGCCGGCAAAGCGCATGCCCGGCGTTGCCTGCCTGCTGCCGCCCAGCGTCGTGGCGAAGTAGAGCAGGGCTACCCCCGGCAGCAGGAAACTGAAGAGGAGGAAGCCGAGGCCGAGCGTGACGATGCCGAGCAGGAAGACCAGCACGGCAAAGGGAACTGCCAGCAGCAGGATGAGCAGATAATCCAGGCAGAAGGCAATCATGCGCCGCGAGCGTACGCCGGCAAACAGGCGCCAGTCGTCATGATTGCGTTCGATCCGGCCGGAAATGTCGAGTTGGGTCGTGTTCATGGTGCGAACATGGGATGCGCAGGCGGGGAGCGCAAGGGGAGGCGGCATTGTCCCGCCCAGGCGCGCCTTCACACAAGCAGTCGATTATGCAATTGTGTTAAGCAGCAGGAGGGAGTGCATTGGCAAGCTACCGCTATTTCGTCGTCAACTCGTTCACCGACCGGCCTTTCTCCGGCAATCCCGCCGCGGTCTGCCTGCTCGATCGCTGGCTCGATGACCGTGACCTGCTGGCCATTGCCGGCGAGACGCATGCGCCGGCGACCAGTTTCCTCTGTCCCGGCGATCCGTTCGAACTGCGCTGGTTCACCCCGGTGGTCGAGGAGGAGATGTGCGGTCATGGAACGCTGGGCGCGGCGTGGGTGGCGTTGAATGTACTGCGGCCCGGGGACAGCGCCGTCACTTTCGAGACGCGCGCCGGCGCGCTGAAGGTGACCAGGGCGGCGCAATCCTATGTCATGGATCTGCCGGCGCGGCCGCACAGCATCGCGCCTGCCTCGCGCGAGGTCGAGGAAGCGATCGGCCGGCCCGCCGAAGTTCACCTTCGGTCAGCCTATCATATTGCCATATTGCGCTCCGCGCGCGAGGTGGCGGAGCTGCAGCCGGACCTCGGCAAGGTCAGCGCGCTGGAACTGCCGGGCCTGATTGTCTCGGCCCCCGGCGACGGGTTCGGCTGCGACATCGTCACCCGCTATTTTGCCCCGGCCAAGGGTATTCCCGAGGACCATGTCACGGGCTCGGCGCACGCTCAGATCGTCCCCTACTGGTCGGGCCGGCTCGGCAAGACGGTGCTGACGGCAAGGCAGCTGTCGAGACGCGGCGGCGCCATGACCTGCGAACTTGCCGGAGACCGCCTGCGGGTGACAGCCCGGGCCTGTCTCTACCTGACAGGCGAAATCCACTTCTGACCGGACCCCAGCCGATGCAGCACATTCTCCATGACGAACTGACCCGCCAGGTGGAAGCCATTCTTGCCGGGCACGGGCTTGCTCCGGAAGCTGCAGCCATCATTGCCGGACGGATTGTTGCGGCGCAGCGGGACGGCGCGCTCAGCCACGGACTGTTCCGGCTGCCGGGATATTGCGCCGCACTGAAAAGCGGCTGGGTCGACGGCGCGGCGGTGCCTGAACTGACCGATCGCGGCGGCGGGGTGATCCTTGCGGATGCCGGAAACGGCTTTGCCCAGCCGGCGCTCGAAATGGCGCGGCAGACGCTGGCGGATCGGGCGCGCACGCTGGGAATGGCGATGCTGGCGATCCGCAACTCGCATCATTTCGCCGCGCTATGGCCCGATGTGGAACCCTTCGCCCGCGACGGGCTGATCGCGATGGCCTTTGTCAATACGCGCAACCGCATGCTGGCCTGGGATTCGAAGCGGAAGGTGCTGGGGACCAGCCCGCTGGCCTTCGCCTGCCCGCGCGCGGAGGGACCGCCCATTGTCGTCGACCAGGCGTCCAGCACGGTCGCACTCGGCGAGATCCTGATGGCCGCGGAGGAGGGGCGTCAGGTGCCTCCCGGCTCGGGAGTGGATGCACAGGGACGTCCGACCACGGATCCCGGGGCGATTCTCGCCGGCGGCGCACTGACGCCCTTCGGCGGCTACAAGGGAGCGTCCATCGCCTTCATGGTGGAGGTGATGGCCGCGGCGCTGACTGGCGGCCAGTTCGGTTTCGAGCATGACGAGACCGGCTACGCCGCGGCGCCGACAACCCGGGCCGGCCAGTGCGTGATCGTGATCGACCCGGACGCCACGGTCGGCCGCCAGGCCTTCCTCAGCCGGGTCGAGCGCTTCCTCGCGGAGATCAGCGCGGCGGGGAACAGCCGGTTGCCGGGAAGCAGCCGCCATGAGCGGCGCGAACGGGCCGAACGCGACGGAATCGCGCTGTCCGACGCCGAACAGGAAATGTTGCGCCGCCTGTCGGCCCGCGCCCGCAACGGGTAGCGCCGACCCCTTCATCATGCTACGGTATAATTTATGCAGCCCGGGAGGACGGGCTGCCGGCAAGGGGGAGTCTGCCGGCCGCCGGCGCAGGGCTCCGCCACAGGGAGGATACGGTGAAACGACTTGTACAGATTCTGATCCTGGCCTGCTGCTGGGCCATCCCGGCGCACGCACAGGATTCCTATCCGTCACGCCCGGTCACGATCGTGGCGCCATTCGGGCCGGGATCGGCGACCGACATCTTCACCCGCGTCGTGGCGCAGGGACTTCAGGAGGAGATCGGCCAGTCGGTCGTCGTCGAGAACAAGCCTGGCGGCAACGCCGCCATCGCCGCGGAATATGTGAAGAATGCGGCGCCGGACGGCTATACGCTGATGATGAGCACCGCCAGTGCCCATGCCTCGAACGTGCATCTTCTCGACTCCATCCCCTACGATCCCATCGAGGACTTCGAGCCGGTCGCCTGGATCGGCACGGTCGGCTTCTTCGTCGCGGTCAGCGCCGATTCTCCCTACCAGACCATTGCCGACCTGATTGAGGACGCCAAGGCAAAGCCTGGCGAACTGACCTTCGGCACTGCCAACGCGTCAGGGATCGTGACCAGCCAGAGCCTGACGAACTGGGCCGGGCTCGACATGATCCATGTTCCTTACCCAAGCTCGCCGCAAGCCATGCTCGACCTCATGGGGGGACGGCTGACGGTGATGATCGCGGATACGGCCGCGGCGGCGGAACAGCTCGGCTCCGGGCAGATCCGCGCCCTGGCAATGTCCGCCGGCACAAGGTCGAAACTCTATCCGGACGTGCCCACCCTTGCCGAATCCGGACTGGAAGGCTTCGACCTGATTGGCTGGTTCGGGGTCTATGCTCCCGCCGGCACGCCGCAGGAGGTCGTCGAGCTGCTCAATTCCAACCTCAAGGTCGTCATGGAAAAGGCCGAGGTGCAGGAGAAGCTGAACAAGCTCGGCTATGAAGTCTTCGCCACTTCGCCGGAAGAGCTGGAGCGCCATACCAGGCAGGAAATCGACCGGTGGGGCGAGTATGTCGAGAAATACGACCTCGAGCTGAAATAGGCGGTGTCGCCTGTCCTGCGGGACAGGCAGCCCCCGCGGGACGAGCCATGTATCCAGAGTTGATGAAGCGTGCGGCTTCCGGCGTATTCCTCGTTGCGGTCGGCGCATTCTTCCTTGTGCATTCATTCGGCTACACGATGGGCACGCTGTCGCGCATGGGCCCGGGATATTTCCCGGCGCTCATGGGCGGCGTGCTGATCGTTCTCGGCCTGGTCATTGGCGCGCATGATGTCGTCCGGGATGCGGACAGGGCCGCCGTCGATGCGCGCGCCTTCTTCTTCGTCTGCCTGTCCATCCTGGCATTTGCCGCCGGCCTTGCCTGGTTCGGCGCCGTGCCGGCCATCCTCGCTGCCGTCATGGTATCCGCCCTGGCCCGGCGCAGGCCCGATCTGCTCAGCGCCTTGATCGCCGGCGCGGTGGTATCGCTGTTCTCCTGGCTGGTCTTCATCATCGTGCTCGGCCTGCCGATGCGGACCTTCCGGCTGCCGGCATGAGCGATCTGCTGCAGAATTTTGCCATTGGATTCGAGGCGGCGCTGCAGCCCGTCAACCTGCTGTACTGCTTTCTCGGCGTCTTCATCGGCACGCTGGTCGGCGTCCTGCCCGGGATCGGCTCGCTGGCCGCGGTCTCGATGCTGTTGCCGGTCTCGTTCTACCTGCCGCCGGACGCAGCGATCGTCATGCTCGCCGGCGTCTACTACGGTTGCGAATATGGCGGCTCGACCGCCGCCATCCTCCTGAACCTTCCGGGAACGTCCTCATCGGCGATTACCTGTCTCGACGGCTATCCGATGGCGATGCAGGGCAGGGCGGCCGAGGCGCTGTTCATCACCACCATCGGGTCGTTCGTCGGCGGCATTTTCGGCATCGTGCTTCTGGTCGCGCTGGCGCCGGGACTTGCCGCGGTGGCGCTGTCCTTCGGCCCCGCCGAGTACACGATGATGATCGTGCTCGGACTGGCCGCAACGGCATCGACGACACAGGAGGCGCCGCTGAAGGGCGGGGCGATGGTCGTGCTGGGCGTGCTTCTCGCCACGATCGGAACGGACATCAACAGCGTCGTCGCCCGGTTCACCTTCGGCGTGCCGTATCTCTATG
Source organism: uncultured Rhizobiaceae bacterium (assembly GCA_964386015.1). Lineage (GTDB taxonomy): Bacteria > Pseudomonadota > Alphaproteobacteria > Rhizobiales > Rhizobiaceae > CAYLGY01. The sequence goes on from CAYLSN010000132.1 coordinate 4,946, forward strand.
ACGGCATCAGCCTGGTTGCGCTGGCCATGGGGATCTTCGGTGTGGCGGAGATCATCAGCGCCATTGGCGCCGGCGCCGATTCCCGGGCGCCGCAAGGGGTGAAGGTGCGCGACATGCTGGCAAACACGCGCGGCCTGCTGCGCTTGTTCAAGCCCATGCTGCGCGGTTCGGCCATTGGTGCGTTCTTCGGCGTGCTGCCCGGGACGGGGCAGACCATGGCCTCGATCGTGAGCTATTCCTTCGAGAAGCAGATCGCGCGCGAGCCGGAACGGTTCGGCAAGGGAGCAGCCGAAGGGGTGGCGTCGCCGGAAGCCTCCAACAATGCCGCGGTGCAGTCGGCCTTCATCCCGACCCTGATCCTCGGCATTCCCGGTTCGGCGACCATGGCGCTGATGATGGGCGCGCTGATGATCCATGGCATCGCCCCGGGGCCGTCGATGATGGTGCGCGAGCCGGTGGTGTTCTGGGGCCTGATCGCCAGCTTCGCCATCGGCAATCTCATGCTGCTCGCGCTCAACATTCCGCTCATCGGCATCTGGGTGTGGATCCTGAGGATCCCGTTCCGGTTCCTGTACCCCGCGATCATCTGCCTGATCTGCATCGGCGCCTATAGTGTCAACAACAATGTCTTCGACATCGTCCTCGTGCTGCTGTTCGGCGTACTCGGGTACGGCATGCGCGTTCTCGGCTTCGAGCCCGCGCCGCTGCTCGTCGGCTTCGTTCTCGGGCCGATGCTCGAGGAGAACATGCGCCGGGCCATGCTGATGTCGCGCGGCAATCCGGCTGTCTTCCTCGGATCGCCGGTAACGATCGCCCTGGCGATGCTGACGGTGGCGCTGGTGGCGTGGATGGCGTACAGCAGATACAGATCCGGGCGGCGTCGAACCGCCGCAGTGCCGGACATGAACCTCGACAATGCGTATCCGCAGGAACAGGACTCGAAATGAAGCTCTATTATTCGCCCACTTCGCCTTATGTGCGCAAGGTTCTCGTGGTTGCGCACGAGGCCGGAATCCTCGACCGCATCACCCTTCTCGCCAGCGCGCCGAGCCCGGTCAAGCCCGACGCCGAGGTCCAGCGCGTCAATCCCCTCGGACAGATTCCTGCCCTGATCCTCGATGACGGCACGATGATCGCCGACAGCCGCGTGATCTGCGAATATCTCGATGCCCAGACTGGCGGCAACTTCGTTCCGGCAGCAGGCGCGGCGCGCTGGTCGGTGCTGACCGAAGAGTCGACGGCCGACGGCATGACGGCGGCGGCGCTGCTGTGCCGCTACGAAATGACCCGGCCGGAAAACTTCCGCTGGCAGGACTGGTATGACGGGCAGCTCGCCAAGATCCATGCGGGGCTGGATTTCTTCGAAAGACGGGCGGACAGTTTCAGTGAGCGCGTCGACCTCGGGACAATCTCTGCCGCCTGCGGTCTCAGCTATCTGCAGCTGCGGTTCGGAGATATTGACTGGCTCGGCTCCCGCCCGGCGCTCGCGCGCTGGTATGCCCGCTTCTGCGAGCGGGCATCCATGTGCGATACGGTTCTCGGGGTCAGCCGCCTGCCTGCCTGAGACGGGCCGCCGGCTTCACGCTGCGGCCCGCGCGGCGGAAGTGCCCGCGATGCGGCCGAAGACGGAGCCG